>JAJZUI010000104.1 GCA_021847175.1 Pseudomonadota bacterium | reverse complement strand
AGCGCGCGGCGGGCGAGGTAGGCCTCGATCAGCGGCTGGTCGAGGTCGCGCGGGTGCGCCATGGCCGAGGTGACGGCGCTGCGCGTGATCTCGTTGAAGGTGACGCGGCGGACCTGCTTGCCGGCGAGCGCGTGGCGGTGCTCCAGCATCGAGCGGACGTGCCAGGAGATCGCCTCGCCCTCGCGATCGGGGTCGGTGGCGAGGTAGAGGGTGGAGGCGCCCTTCATGGCCTTGGCGATGGCGGCGACCTGGCGTTCGCCGCGCTCGTCGGCCTCCCAGTCCATGGCGAAGCCCTGGTCGGGGCGGACGGAGCCGTCCTTGGCCGGCAGGTCGCGCACGTGGCCGAAGCTCGCCAGCACCGTGAAGTCGCTGCCGAGATACTTGTTGATCGTCTTGGCCTTGGCGGGTGATTCGACGACGACGACGTCTGTCATGAGCGAGGGGTCATGGCGACCGCGGAGGGTCCTTCAGAAGTCTTTTGCGATGAGGGCCACGCGGTTTCCCGGCAGCGATTCGATGCGGCCGGCGGCCTCCAGTTCCATCAGGATGGCCATGACGACAGCGGCGGAGACCTGACACCGGCGGATGAGGTCGTCAACAGGTGTTGGTGAATGGGAGATCAGATCAAGGAGTTCCGATGTGATCTTCGTGTGAAGTGTTGGGTCTTCCCAGGAAGGGGCTGGTTCATCCATTTCGCGCTGGGGTTGCGGCGGGGACTCCGGCGGCAGTTCACGCAGGATGTCCTCGGCGGTCTCGACCAGGTGCGCGCCCTCGCGGATCAGGTTGTTGGTGCCGCGCGCGCGCGGGTCGAGCGGCGAGCCGGGGACGGCGAAGACCTCGCGCCCGGCCTCGCCGGCGAGGCGCGCGGTGAGCAGGCTGCCGGAGCGGGGGGCTGCTTCCACGACCACGGTGCCGAGCGAGAGTGCCGCGATGATCCGGTTGCGGCGGGGGAAGGAGCGACCGAGCGGCGCGGTGCCGAGCGGGGATTCGGCGAGGACGGCGCCGTGCTGCGCGATGCGCGCCTGCAGGGCGGCGTTTTCCGGCGGGTAGGGGATGTCGAGGCCGCCGGCGACGCAGGCGACGGTGGTGCCCCCGTGCGTACGCGCACGTTCGGACGCAGACGCGAGCGCGCCCTCGTGCGCCGCGGTGTCGATGCCGCGCGCGAGGCCCGAGACCACGGTGATGCCGGATTTGGCGAGGTCTGCGGCGAGTTGCTCGGCGAGGCGCTGGCCGTTGGTCGAGGCGTTGCGGCTGCCGACGACGGCGACGGATTTGCGCTGCAGCACCGCGGGGTCGCCGAGGCAGGCGATGACAGGCGGCGCGTCGTCGGCAGTGGCGAGGAGCGCGGGGTAGGGTTGCTCGCCGAGGACGAGGAAGCGGCCGCCCAGTTTTTCCAGCGCCGCGATCTCGCGCTCGGCATCGGCACGCGAGGGGATGCGCGGCGGGGTGTCGCGGCCGCCGGCGCGGGCGAGGCGCGGCAGCTCGGCAAGCGCGGCTGCGGGGCTGGCGAAGCGCGCGAGGAGTCGGCGCCAGGCGATGGGGCCGACGCCCTCCGTCCGCGCGAGGCGGAGCGCGTCAACGAGGTCGGATGAAACGGCGGGGCGGCGCCAGAGGGTCACGCGCCCAACCTCATGCCCCCGGCCTCATGCGCGGGTGCCGATGCGCGGCTCCGTGCCCGCGAGCAGGCGCGCGATGTTGGCGTGGTGGCGGATGAAGACGAGGACGGCAATGACCAGCACGGTCGCGACCGCTTGGGAGCCCTCCCCGAGCAGCCAGGCGAGCAGGGGCGCCGCCGCGGACGCTACCAGCGCGCTCGCCGAGGAGATGCGCACGACCAGAGCGACCGCGAGCCAGATCGTGCCGGTGACGGCGCCCACGGCGGGCATCGCGGCGAGCAGCACCCCGAACCCGGTCGCAACCCCCTTGCCGCCGCGGAAGCGGAGCCAGACGGGGAACATGTGGCCGAGCACGGCGGCGAGGCCGGCAGCCAGCGCGCCCGTTTCGGCGGGATGGGCCTCGCCCGCGAGCAGGCGGCCGAGCAGGACGGCGACTGCGCCCTTGACCATGTCGAGGGCCAGGGTGGCGGCGGCGAGGCCCTTGCGGCCGGTCCGCAGCACGTTGGTGGCGCCGATGCTGCCCGAGCCGATGCGGCGGACGTCCTCGGCGCCAGCCAGGCGGGTGAGGAGAAATCCGAACGGCACCGAGCCCAGGAAATAGCCGACGATGATGGGGACGATGATCTCGGCGTTCATTCGGCGAAGACCTGAAGCCCCGCCTTCCATGTGGCCAGCACGCGCCCCTCGAGTGCGCGGCCGTCGAAGGGCGTGTTCTGCGCCTTGCCGGGCAGCGCGCCGGATTCGACGAGCCAGGCGCGCTCCGGGGCGAAGAGGCAAAGATCGGCTGCAGCACCCTTGCGCAGCGTGCCGGCGTCGCAGCCGAGCAGGCGGGCGGGCTCGACGGTGAGCAGCGCGAGCGCGCGGATGAGTGGCAGCGCGCCGCCATGGACCTGGGCCAGAGTTACGGCGAGCAGGGTGGCGAGGCCGGTGCCGCCGGCGGAGGCCTGGGCAAAGGGCAGGCGCTTGTCGTCGGCGTCGCGCGGCTGGTGGTCGGAGGCGATGGCGTCGATCGTGCCGTCGGCCAGCGCCGCCAGCACGGCCATCCGGTCGGCCTCCGCGCGCAGCGGCGGCGAGAGGCGGGCGAAGCTGCGGAACTCGCCGATCGCGGTTTCGTTGAGGTCGAAATACGGGGGCGCGGTGTCGCAGGTGACGGCGAGGCCGCGGTCCTTGGCGGCGCGGATGAGGGCGAGGGCTTCGCCGGTCGAGACATGGGCGAAGTGCACGGTGCCGCCGGTGAGTTCGGCGAGGCGGATGTCGCGCGCGACCAGGATTGCCTCGGCCGCCGCCGGGATGCCGGGCAGGCCGAGCCGGGTGGCGAGCTCGCCCTCCGTCGCGGTGCCGCCCTCGGCCAGCGAGGGATCTTCCGGGTGCTGGACGATGCGGGCGCCGAAGCCGCGCGCATAGGCCAGTGCCCGGCGCATCAGGCGGGCGGAGGCGATGGTTCGCGCACCATCCGTGAAGGCGACGGCGCCGGCCTCGCGCAGCAGGCCGAGTTCAGCGAGTTCCTGGCCCTCGCAGCCGCGCGTCAGGGCGCCGTAGGGGAGGATGGTGAGCGAGCCGGTCTCCTCGCCGCGGGCGCGCAGCAGGCGCACCAGCGCCGGGTCGTCGAGCGCGGGGCGGCTGTCGGGCAGGCAGGCCAGTGTGGTGATGCCGCCGGCGGCGGCCGCCTCGGCGGCGGAGGCGATGGTCTCGCGGTATTCGTAGCCGGGCTCGCCAAGCTGCGCACGCATGTCGACAAGACCGGGGCAGAGCACGGCGCCGGCGCCGTCGACGATGGTGGCGCCTTCGGGTCGGCCGAGGGACGCGCCGTGGTCGGCGATGCGGCCGTCGCGGATGAGCAGCGCGCCCTGCGCGTCCAGGCCGCAGGCGGGGTCGAGGAGGCGGACGCGCTCGATCAGCGTGTCCGGGGTCGGGCCTTCAGGCATTGGCGAGGGCCGCCCTGGTCAGCCGGTCGAGCACGGCCATGCGCATGGCGACACCCATCTCGACCTGCTCGCGGATGACGCTGCGCAGCGGGTCGTCGGCGACGTCGCTGGCGATCTCGACGCCGCGGTTCATCGGGCCCGGGTGCATCACCAGCGCGTGCGGCGCGGCAGCGGCTAGCTTGGCCTTGTCGAGGCCGAAGAAACGGAAGAACTCGCGCGCGCTGGGGACCAGGCCCTTGGCCATGCGCTCCTTCTGGAGGCGTAGCATCATCACCACGTCCACGCCGGCGAGCCCCGAGGCCATGTCGTGGAACACCTCGACGCCGAGGCGCTCGACCGCGCTGGGCAGCAGGGTTGGCGGGCCGACGACGCGCACCGAAGCGCCCATGGCGAGCAGCAGGTGGATATTGGAACGTGCGACGCGGCTGTGCATGACGTCGCCGCAGATCGCGACGGTGAGCCCCTCGATGCGGCCGCGGCGACGCCGGATGGTCAGCGCGTCGAGCAGCGCCTGGGTCGGGTGCTCGTGCGTGCCGTCGCCGGCGTTGACGACGCTGGCCTCGACCTTCTGCGCGAGGAGGTGCGGGGCGCCCGACTGGTCATGGCGGACGACCAGCAGGTCGCAGTGCATCGCGTTCAGCGTCGCCGCGGTGTCGAGCAGTGTCTCGCCCTTGTTCACCGATGAGGTGGAGACACTCATGTTGAGCACGTCGGCGCCGAGGCGCTTGCCGGCCAGCTCGAAGCTCGTGCGCGTGCGGGTTGAATCCTCGAAAAACAGGTTGATCAGCGTACGGCCGCGCAGAAGGTCGCGCGGGGTCTTGCCGGTGCGGTTGAGCAGCACGTAGCTCTCCGCGAGGTCGAGCAGGGCGCCGATCTCGGGCCGGTCCATGCCCTCGATCTGGAGCAGGTGGCGGCGGGACGGCGGGGCCATGGCGTCAGTAGTTGCCGCTGCTGGGCGCGCCGCCGCCGGGGGCGCCGCTCTGCGTCGGGGTGGTGCTGTAACGGCCGACATTGCCCAGGATCTGCTGCAGGATGTTGGGGTTGCTGCCCGGCGAGGGGGTGACGCGGGCGATCATCGGCGCGGGCAGGGCGTTCTTGCCGGTCTTCTGCTCGATCGACTTCAGGACACCGGCGTTGTCGAAGTGCAGCACGACGACCTCCTGCCTTTCCACGCCCTGGAAGGCGGCGATCTGCGGCTTGGTGATCTGGCCGATATAGATCCAGGTATTGGGGTCGAAGCTGCCGGTGGCGGTGGGCGAGCCGAGTGCCGCGGTGGCGTCGGCCTCCGTCGAGGTGCCAGGGACGAGCTGCTTGAGCGCGTCGGCGCTGACCATGTTGCCGCGGACCTGCGGCTCGTAGGACCAGAAACCAGGGGCGCAGCCGGCGAGGAGCAGGGCGAGCGCCAGGATTGGGAGCGGGGCGGTGGGGAGATGGCGGCAGCGCATGGCGGCGATGCGGTCCCATGCCGGGGCGGTGCCTGTCAATGATCCCCGTGACGCGGCACATGACATCCGTGTTCCCGGCCGGTTTCGCGCCGGGGTTTTGGGGCCGGGCTCTTGGCTCGTGCGGGGGGGCGTGGCATCTCGGGCCGATGTTGCCCCGCTTTGTGCTTTCCTGGTTCCGCGCCGCGCCGCTGCAGCGCCAGGGCCACGATCTCTACGTCGCTGCCGTGACCGCGGCGCGGCGACCGGTGTTCTATGCGGCGTTGGGCGTGCCGGACACGCTGGACGGGCGGTTCGACTGCATCGGGCTGCACGTGTTCCTGGTGATCCGCCAGCTTTGGAAGGCGCAGCCGCCGGGACCGGCGCTGGCGCAGGCGGTGTTCGACGCGATGTTCGGCGACATGGACCGCAGCCTGCGCGAGATCGGCGTCGGCGACCTTTCGGTGCCCAAGCGCAACAAGCGCATGTGGGAGGCGTTCCACGGCCGGGCACTCGCCTATGGCGAGGCGCTGAACGCGGGGGACCTGCCGGCGCTGGAGTCGGCGATCGCGCGCAACGTCTGGCGCGGCAAGCCAGCGGGCGAGGGGCCGGCACGGCTTGCACGGTATGTGCGCGCGGCGGACGCGGCGCTGGCGGCGCAGGCCGCGGAGGTGCTCGCGGGCAGGGTGGAGTTTCCCGAGGTGGAGATTGCCGGGGTGGAGACTGCCGGAATGGAGAGTGGGGCATGAGCAAGCGGCGCAATGCGCTTTCCGTGGGGTTCGTCGGCATCGGCGCGATGGGGCGGCCGATGGCGACCTGCCTGCGCCGGCACGGGTTTTCCGTCGCGGTGTTCGATGCGCGAGCGGGCGTGGCGCATGCCTTCGCGGCCGAGCATGGCGCGACCGCGGCGCCGGACCTCGCGGCGCTGGCGCGCGGGGCGGATGTGGTGATCACCATGCTGCCGACGAGCCGGGAGGTCGCCGAGGTTCTCGGGGGCGGCGTGCTGGCGGCGCTGGCGCCGGGTGCGGTGGTGGTGGAAATGTCCTCCGGCGTGCCGGCGGAGACGCAGCGGCTGGCGGGCGTGGTGGCCGCCGCGGGCGGAACGCTGGTCGATGCGCCGGTCTCCGGCGGCGTGGCGCGGGCCGAGACCGGCGATCTCGCGATCATGACCGGCGGCGACGAGGCGGCGCTGGCGCGGGTGCGGCCGGTGCTGGAGGCGATGGGCACCACCATCCTGCATTGCGGCGGCGTTGGCGCCGGGCAGGCGATGAAGGCACTGAACAACCTGGTCTCGGCGGGCGGGTTCCTGATCGGGATCGAGGCGCTCTTGATCGGGCAGCGTTTCGGGCTCGATCCCGCGACGATGGTGGATGTGCTGAACGTGTCGTCGGGGATGAACAATTCGACGAAGGGGAAGTTCCGCCAGCAGGTGCTGTCGCGAAAGTTCGCCTCCGGGTTCGGGCTCGACCTTATGGTCAAGGACGTGACCATCGCGCTCGGGCTGGGGCGGGAGACGGCGACGCCGGCGCCGTTCGCGGCGTTGTGCCGGGAGATGTGGCTGGCCGCGCAGCAGCGGCTGGGGCCGGGGCAGGACCACACGGCGCTGGCGCAGCTGTGCGAGCTGCTGGCGGGCAGCGAGCTCAGGGAAGGCGGCTGACACGCCGCGGTTGAATTGGGAGCGCGCGCGGCGGCAGGATCGGCGCATGCGCGGGGTTGCCCTGGTCCTTGCAGTGGTGCTGGCGTGTTGCGCGCCGGGCGTGGGCGTCGCGCGGGCGCAGGGGCCGGCCGGCGGACGGATCACGGCGCTGCTGCACGCGCTGAAGAACGCGCCGGACGGGAGCGTGGCGCACCTGATCCAGCTGCGCGTGCGGGCGCTGTGGACCGAGGCGGGCTCGCCGGCGGCGGTGCTGCTGGAGCAGCGGGGCGTGCGGGACCTGGTGAACCACGCCGATCAGGACGCGCTCAAGGCCTTTGACGCGGCGCTCGTGATCGATCCGGGCTACGCCGCCTGTTATGGCGACCGGGCGATCGCGCGGTTCAGGAGCGGCGATATCGGCGGCGCGATCGCCGACATCGAGGCGGCACTGCGGCACGACCCGCGGATGTTCACGGTGTTCGACACGCTCTCGCGGATCGCCGAGGCGCGGGGGGACTGGCGCGCGGCGCTCCTGGCCTGGCGGCGTTACGCGGAGGCGGACCCCAAGGGCGAGGGGGTGCAGGTGCGGCTGAAGGAGCTGGAAAGCAAGGCGCTTGGGCTGAAGTCCTGAGCGCGTTTGTCAGCGGCGCCTGTGTCAGCGTGTGCGCGAGCGGCGGTGGGCGACGGTGCCGATGCCGGCGATGGCCACGCCGATCAGGGCAAGAGAGGCGGGCTCGGGGATCGGCGGGGGATCGCCCTGGACCGCCATCTGGTAGGCGCCGGTGCCGCTGTCGGAATTGGGGGATACGAGTTGGGCCACGCTGTATGCATCGTACTCGCCACCGACGCCCTTGCCTGACATATCCTGCGTGTAGGCCCACACCGCGGTGGCACCCTTGGGCGAGGAAAGCTCGATCCAGTAACGTGTTTCGGGAGCGAGATCGATCGACGGGACGTGGACGTTGAAGATGCTCGGCTCGGCCCAGGAGCTGAGCTTGCTGTCCTGGATCGTCGCGAGATGCGAGATCACCGTGCCTGGCGCGTTGGCGTTGTCCCTCAGCAGGTCAACCGAGATGGTCTTGTGATCGGGCGGGGTGGCGACGCCGAGCAGCAGCTTGAGATCGGTGAAGACGAAGGCGCGCCTGCCGGTGGAGAAGGATTCCGCGACCGGACCGGTGACCTGGATGGTGGTGAAGGCCTGGCCGCTGGAATCCGTGCTGATGGCGTCGTAGATTACGTCGGCGCGGGCGGCCGGGGCCTTGGCGAGCAGGGCGAGGGCGGCAAGCGCCGCCAGGGCGCTCTTCGAGAACGGGTCCATCCAGGATCGTCCCTTCGTGGTTGGCCCGACCCGGAACTGGGCGCAGGCCCCGCACGTAAGGCGTTTATAGCGAGTTTCAATTCGCGGGAAAAGTATTCTTTTTCATATTTGTCAACGGGCGCGTTACAGTGCCCGCCTGGAGGGCTTTCCGGCGCCCGTCCGGCACGCAGCGATGTTCCTGGCGGCCCGGCCAGTGCGTGCGTAAAAGGCGCGGCAAGGGAGGACAGAACATGGGCGCGCTGACTGCAAGTTATGTGAGCGGGACCTCGGACGTGCCGCTGCTTGGGCTGACCATCGGGCAGCAGCTCGATGCGACGGTGGCGGCGTATGCGGAGCGCGAGGCGCTGGTGGTGCGCCAGCAGAAGATCCGATGGACGTGGCGGGAGTTCGCCGAGCGCGTGGACGCGATCGCCGCGGGGCTGCTGGCGCTGGGGCTGGAGCCGGGCGACCGCGTCGGGATCTGGTCGCCGAACAACGCGGAATGGGTGCTGACGCAGTTCGCGACGGCTAAGGCCGGGCTGATCCTGGTGAACGTGAACCCCGCATACCGGCTGGCGGAGCTTGAATACGCGCTTAACAAGGTGGGATGCCGGGCGCTGGTGACGGCAACCGCGTTCAAGTCGAGCGACTACGCCGGGATGCTGCACACGCTGGCGCCGGAGATCGATGATTGCGAGCCGGGGGAGTTGGCCGCCGAGCGGCTGCCGCAGCTTTCCATCGTGGTGCAGATCGGCGGTGACAGCCTCGCCGGCGCATACCGGTTCGAGGAGCTTTCCGGCATGGGCGGCGAGGCGGAGCGGGCGCGGCTCGGGGAGCTGGCGCGGACGCTGCAATTCGACGACCCGATCAATATCCAGTTCACGTCTGGAACGACCGGGGCGCCGAAAGGAGCGACGCTCACGCACCACAACATCCTCAACAACGGGCTGTTCACCGCGCGCGGCATGCGCCTCTCGCACGAGGACCGGCTGTGCATTCCCGTGCCGCTCTATCATTGTTTCGGAATGGTGATGGGCGTTCTGGGCTGTGTCACGCACGGCGCCACCATGGTGTTTCCGGGCGAGGGGTTCGACCCGCTGGCGGTGCTGGAGACGGTTTCCGAGGAGCGCTGCACCGCGCTCTATGGCGTACCGACGATGTTCATCGCGGAGATGGACCACCCGCGCTTTTCCGAGTTCGACGTGAGTTCGTTGCGGACCGGCATCATGGCAGGATCGCCATGCCCGATCGAGGTGATGCGCCGGGTGATGACGTCGATGCACATCGGCGAGATGACCATCGCCTATGGCATGACGGAAACGAGCCCGGTCAGTTTCCAGACCTCGATCGAGGACCCGGTGGAGCGGCGGGTTTCCACGGTGGGGCGGATCCATCCGCATCTTGAGGTGAAGATCGTCGATGCCGAGGGGCGTGTGGTGGCGCCTGGGACACCGGGGGAGCTGTGCACGCGCGGCTATTCCGTGATGCTGGGCTACTGGGACGACGAGGCGCGGACCGCCGAGGCGGTCGATCGCAACGGCTGGATGCACACGGGCGACCTCGCGACCATCGACGCGGAGGGGTATTGCGCGATCGTCGGGCGGATCAAGGACATGATCATCCGCGGTGGCGAGAACGTCTATCCGCGTGAGATCGAGGAGTTCCTGTACCGCCATCCCGCCATCGCGGACGTCGCGGTGTTCGGCATCGCGGACGCGCGCATGGGCGAGGAGGTGGTGGCCTGGGTGAAGCTGCGCGAGGGGGTGGAGGTCACCGAGGAGGAGGTGCGGGCGTTCTGCCGCGGGCAGATCGCGCACTACAAGGTGCCGCGCTATGTGCGCTTCGTCGAAGGGTTCCCGATGACGGTCTCGGGCAAGGTCCAGAAGTTCCTGATGCGCGAGGCGATGGCGCGGGACCTGGAGCGGGCGGCGGAATAGGCGGCGCGCGCACGGCCCGATTGACACCGCGCCGGGACGGGTGAGACGAACGGGGCGGGCGGCGATGGGCGCCGTTCGGAGGCGGATGCTTGGACATCGTTGAGACGTCGCCTGGCGGGCGGGCGCGGCGTTCGGGCGGCGGGCCTTGCTGGCGCGCGGTGGCGGGACTGCTCGCCGGGCGCGCGGCGCGCGCGGGGCTCAGGCTGGTACGCCGGCACGGGGGCACGAGCCTGCCGGGACGCGTCGCGCTCACGGTCGACCCCGGGATCATAGCCCGCCGCGCGGCGCGGTTTCCGACCCGGGTCGCGGTGACGGGGACCAACGGCAAGACCTCGACCACGCACCTGATCGCCGAGTGGCTGGCGATGGGCGGCGCGCGCGTGGTCAGCAACGCCGAGGGCGCCAATCTCGCCCAGGGGGTGGCGAGCATGCTGCTGGCGCCCGCGGGCGACGCGCTGGTGGCGGAGGTGGACGAGAGCGCGTTCCTTTCCCTCGCCGCCGATCTCGACCCCGGGCTGTTGGTGATCACCGGATTGTTCCGCGACCAGCTCGACCGGTTCGGCGAGGTGGGGCTGGTGCGCGAGAAGCTCGCGCGGGCGATCGCGCCGCTCCCGGGCCTCGTGCTGGCGAACGCGGCGGACCCGCTCTCGGCGAGCCTCGCGGCGCCGGAGCGGACGCGGTTCTTCGCCGTCGAGGGGTTGCCCAGCCTGGATGTGGACGCGGACACCACCGCCTGCCCGCGCTGCGGCGCCGAACTGCGCTACACACGCCGTCTCTACGCGCATCTCGGCGACTATACCTGCGAGAGGTGCGGGTTCGCGCGACCGGAGGCGGACTACACGCTGCGCCTCGAGGGCGGGCGAGCCTGGTTCGACGGCGAGGAGATCGCCGCACCGCCATCGACGCTGCATCCGGCCTCGGCGGCGGCGGCGCTGGCGGCGCTCGCGGTGCTCGGGCGAAAGTTCCCCGGCGCGTGGCCGAAGCCCGCCTGGGGACGCGGCGAGGAAGTGATGGCCTCCGGGCGGCGGGTGGTGATGGGGCTGGCGAAGAACCCGGCCTCGCTTTCCTTCGCATTGGCCTGGCAGAAGGCGGACAGCCACGTCATCGCCATCAACGACGGCGGCGCCGACGGGCGCGACGTGTCGTGGCTGTGGGACGCGCGGTTCCCGGCCGCGATGCGGCACGCGTTCGTCTGTGGGACGCGCGGGCTCGAGCTGTTGTTGCGGTTACGGTATGTCGATCCGCCACCCGAGGCCGCCGCCTATGCGAGCCGGGGGGCGGCGCTGGCGGCGGCGTTGGCGGCGACGGCGCAAGGCGGCGAGGTGCTGTTCCTCTCGACCTATACCGGGATGCGCGAGGCACAGGCGCTGCTGGCCGCTCCGCCGGCGCCCGAGGCTGGCGAGCCTGTCGCGCGGATCCCGCAGGCACCCGCGGTGCGGACCGAGGGGCCGGTGCTGCGGCTGGTGCACCTGTTCCCTGTCGAGATGGGGACCTATGGCGACGGCGGCAATATCGCGGCACTGTCGCATCGCTTGGCGTGGCGCGGGCGCCGCGTGGAGACGGTTCCGGTGGGGCTTGGCGACGCGCTGCCGGACGAGGCGGATTTCTTCCTCGTGGGCGGCGGCGAGGACCGCGCGCAGGCGCAGATCGCCGCGGCGCTGATCGGCATGCGCGAGCGGCTGGCGGCATGGATCGAGGACGACGTCGCCGGGCTGCTGGTATGCGGCGGGCTGCAGATGTTCGGCCGGAGCTACATCGTGGCGGAAGGCTCGATCCCGGGGCTCGGGCTGCTGCCGCTCGTGACGGAGGCGGGCGAGGGGCGGCTGGTCGGGCGGCTGCGCGTGCGGGCGTCGGGGCTGGAGCACGTGCTCAACGGGTTCGAGAATCATTCCGGGCGCACGCGGCTGCTGGGCGGCGAGGCGTTCGGCGAGGTGCTGTCCGGGCACGGCAACGCGGACCGGGGCAGCGGCGGCGAGGGGATGCTGTACCGGCGGGTGATCGCGACCTACCTGCACGGACCGGTGCTGGCGCGTAACCCGTGGCTCGCCGACCGGGTGATCGGCTGGATGTGCGAGCGGCGGGGCCTGCCGGCGCCGACACCGCTCGACGACAGGATCGAGGAATTGGCGGCGGCGCGGCTCGCGGCCGAGGCGAGCGGAAGTTGAGCGCCGGGCTCAGCTTTTTCCGAACACCAGGTCCGGCAGCCAGAGCGTCATTTCCGGCCAGTAGGTGATGAGGCCGAGGACCAGCAGCAGGATCACGAGGAAGGGCAGGATGCCGCGGATGACCTCGCCGATCGGGGCATCGGAGATGGTCGAGAGCACGTAGAGGTTGAGACCCACCGGCGGGTGGACGAGGCCCACCTCCATGTTGTGGGTGAAGATGATGCCGAAATGCACGGGATCGACGCCGAGCGGCAGGAGCACCGGGGCGAGGATCGGCATCACCAGCAGCAGCGTGCTGACGACCTCGAGGAAGCAGCCGATGATGAGCAGCAGGATGTTCATCATCAGCAGGAATTCCCAGGTGCTGAAGCCCTGGTGCGCCGCGAATTGCACGAGCTTCGCCGGAATGCCGGAGCCGGTCATCCAGTGGCCGAAGACGAGCGCGGTCGCGATGATGAGCATGATGACGCCGGCCGAGGACAGCGCCTCCGCGATCACCTCGAGCGTGCGGGTCCAGCGGAAGCCGCGATAGACGACGAGGCTGACGAGGAGCGAGGTGACGGCGGCCATCGCGGCGGATTCCGTCACCGTCATGAAGCCGCCGTAGATGCCCACCAGCACAACCACGGGGACCGCCATGGCGGGCAGGCCGCGCCAGGTCACACGCAGGCGCTGGGCGAACGGCAGCGGCGGCTCGGCGGGGAAGTTCTTGCGCCGCGCGTACCACAGCACCCAGACGAAGAAGGCGGCGGCCTGCAGGATGCCGGGCAGGATGCCGGCGAGGAAGAGGCGCGGCACCGACTGTTCCGTAACGATACCGTAAAGAATGAGGGCGAGCGAGGGCGGAATGACGACGCCGATGGTGCCCGAGGCGCCGAGCACGCCCAGGGCGAAGGAGCGCGGATAGCCGCGCTCCAGCATCGCGGGCAGCAGGATGGTGCCCATGGCGAGCGCGGTCGCGACGGAGGAGCCTGAGATCGCGGCGAACAGGGCGCAGGAGACGACGGCGACGAGGCCGAGGGAGCCCTTGATGCCGCCGAGCCAGGCGGCGGAGAGATCGACGAGCGCCTGGGCCACGCCGCCGCGGCGCATGAAGGCGGCGGCCATGACGAAGAGCGGCAGCGACATGAGCGTGCTCGAATTGAGCTGGTCGATCATGTTCTGCGCGAGCCCGATCACGGGCTGGCCGGAGACGTAGTAGAGCACCGCGGCGCAGGCGCCGAGGACGAGGAAGATCGGCATGCCCGCCGCGAGCAGGCCGAAGAACAGAATCAGAAAGCCGAGCGTTGCCATCGCGCGCGCGGCCTATTCGGTGAAGGACGACATCAGGTCGCCCGAGGTCTCGTGCGCCAGGTTATGGCCCACCGTCATCGTCCTGGGGTCGAAGAAGAAGAGGTAGCGGACGAGGCGGATGGCGTAGCGGCCGAACATCAGCGCACCGCCGACGGGCAGCGACGTGTAGTAGATCCACATCGGGAACTGCAGGTCGGAGGACGATGTCTGGTCGAGCAGAACGGCGG
>JAJZUI010000103.1 GCA_021847175.1 Pseudomonadota bacterium | reverse complement strand
CTATGAGGGGACGATGCGCGACCACGGCGGCAATCTGGACGAGGCAATGGCGGGGTTCGGCGGCACGGCCGCGGACTGGATCGACCTGTCGACCGGCATCAACCGCCAGCCCTGGCCAGTGCCGCCACTGCCGCCAGAGGCCTGGACGGCGCTTCCCACCAAGCGCGCACTTGCCGCGCTGATCGAGGCGGCGCGCGGGGCCTGGGCCACCGAGGCGCCTATGGTGGCGCTGGCCGGCGCGCAGGCGGCGATCCAGTTGATCCCGCAACTCGCCCCCCCGGGCCGCGCAAGGGTGCTGGCGCCGACCTATAACGAACATGCCGCTGCGCTACGCGCCGCCGGATGGGCGGTGGAAGAGGTCTCGCGGCTGGAGGATCTGGCAGGTGCGGACCTCGCCGTGCTGGTCAACCCCAACAACCCCGACGGCCGACGGATCGAGCCCGAGGCGCTTCTCGCGCTGCTGCCGCAGGTTGTGCGGTTGGTGGTGGACGAGAGCTTCGGCGACCCCGATCCTGCGCTGTCGCTGGCCGCCGGCTGTGGCCGGCCCGGGCTGATCGTGCTGCGATCCTTCGGCAAGTTCTGGGGGTTGGCGGGCGTGCGCCTCGGCTTCGCGATCGGCCCTGCCGCTGATATCTCGGCCATGGCCGAGCGCGCCGGCCCGTGGGCCGTCTCCGGCCCGGCGCTGGAGATCGGCCGACGCGCGCTTCTTGATACCGCCTGGGCCGAGGCCTCGCGCCAGCGCCTAGCAGCGGACACCGCGCGGCTTGACGCGCTGGTCGCACGCGCTGGGTGGGAGTTGATCGGCGGCACCGGGCTTTTCCGCCTTTACCGCACGCCCGAAGGGGCGGCGGCGCAGGCGCGGCTCGCCCGCCACCGGATCTGGTCGCGAATCTTTCCGGCCCGGCCGGACTGGCTGCGGCTCGGCCTGCCGGGAAGCGAGGAAGAATGGCAGCGCATGAAAGCGGCGCTCGAGGGTCCGAAGACGTTCGGCACCGAAGAGGCGGAGGTGCTTTCGCGCGTCCTCCACTGGCGCCGCGACGTGCGCCACTTCCGCCGCGATCCGGTGCCGGAGGAGGTGCTGCGGCGGCTGCGGGCGGCGGTCGACAGCGCCCCCTCGGTCGGCAACGCCCGGCCTTGGCGGATCTTCCAGGTGGAGGATGCGGGCCTGCGCTCGGCCGTGCGCGTGGAATTTGCCCGCTGCAACGGGGCAGCGGCCTCGCTCTATTCGGGCGATCAGGCGCAGACCTACGCCAAGCTTAAGCTCGCTGGCCTCGAGGCCGCACCGGTGCAATTCGCCGTCTTCACCGTGACCGATCCGGACGCTGGGCACGGCCTTGGCCGCCAGACCATGCCGGAGACGCTGCGGCAGTCGACCGCGATGGCGATACATACGCTATGGCTCGCAGCGCGGGCCGAGAACCTCGGACTCGGCATGGTCTCGATAGTCGAGCCGGGGCGGATGGAGGAACTGTTCGACGTGCCGGAGGGCTGGGAGTTCGCGTCCTACCTTTGCCTCGGCTGGCCCGCTTTCAGCGACGACACACCGCTTCTGCACCGCAATGGCTGGCAGCAGAACCTCGCGACCGACTGGGAAATCCGCTGACCTCTCAGCGCGCGAGCGCGAAGAGGCCGTCGAGATCGAGATGCGCCTCGAGGTGCGCGGCGAGATCGTCGAGCGTCTCCTCCACCCCCGCCCGGTAGTTGAGGCCGGAGCTCCGCGCACCGAGCCGGTCGAGGAAAGCGCGGCGGAAGCCGTCGACCGAGAACATGCCGTGAAGGTAACTCCCCATCACCCGCCCGTCAGCGGAAACTGCACCCTCCGGCTGGCCTGCGACCTCGGCGAAGGGCCGGGCAGAGTCGGTGCCCCGAGTACGCCCAATGTGTATCTCGTAGCCGTCGAACTCCGCCCCCGTGGCAGTGTGGCGGGCAGAGACGCGGGTCAGGGTCTTCTCGCCGCCCATGACGGTCTCGACATCCAGAAGCCCGAGGCCCGGGCTCTCGCCCGCCGGCCCCTCTATCCCCTCCGGGTCGTCGATCCGCGTACCGAGCATCTGGAAGCCGCCGCATATCCCCAGCACCGCCCCACCCCGGCGGCGATGCGCGGCGAGGTCGATGTCCCAGCCCTGCGCACGCAAAAAGGCGAGGTCGCCACGGGTCGATTTGCTGCCGGGCAGGATCACGAGGTCGGTGTCGCCCGGCAGCGCCTCTCCCGCGCGCAGCATGGTGACGCTGACGCCTGGCTCGGCAGAGAGCGGGTCGAGATCATCGAAATTGGCGATGCGGGAAAGCGCGAGACAGACCACCCGGAACGGCCCGCCTTCGGCGCCGCGCCTGAGGTCGAGCGCGTCCTCCGCCGGCAGGCGCGAGGCGCCAGGGAACCACGGCAGCACGCCGAAACCACGCCAGCCGGTCCGGTCCTCGATCAGACGGTAGCCGTCGTCGAAGAGCCGGGGGTCGCCGCGGAATTTGTTGATCAGGAACCCCGCGACGAGCGCCGCGTCCTCAGGGTCGAGCACGGCCTGCGTGCCGACGACCTGGGCGATCACCCCGCCGCGATCAATGTCGCCTGTAAGCACCACCGGCACGCCAGCGGCGCGCGCGAAGCCCATGTTGGCGATGTCGCCCGGGCGCAGGTTCACTTCCGCCGGGCTGCCCGCGCCTTCGACGAGGACGAGATCATGGGCCGCCTTGAGGCGATTGAATGACTCGAGGACCGGCGCCATCAGCTCGGGCTTGCGCCGGGAGTAGTCGCGCGCCCGCATGGTCCCTATGCGGCGGCCCTGAACGATCACCTGCGCGCCGAGGTCGGTTTCGGGCTTCAGTAGGACCGGGTTCATATCGGTCACTGGCTCCAGCCCCGAGGCCAGCGCCTGAAGCGCCTGGGCGCGGCCGATTTCCCCCCCGTCTGAGGTCACGGCCGCGTTGTTCGACATATTCTGCGGCTTGAACGGTGCCACCGTCAGCCCACGCCGCCGCGCCGCGCGGCACAGGCCTGCGACCAGCATCGACTTGCCCACGTTCGAGCCGCAGCCCTGGATCATCAGCGCCGACATCGCGCGCTCCCCGCCCCGTCCATCACGTTAATCTTACTCGTGTTCCAAATATCACGGGGCGCTGCCCTCTGAAGTTCAGAACTCCACCCCCGCCTGCGCCTTGATTCCGGCGCGGAACGGGTGTTTGACCAGCGTCATCTCGGTCACCAGGTCGGCGGCTTCGATCAGCCCCTCGGCGGCGTTGCGGCCGGTGAGGACGACATGGGTCATCTCGGGCTTCTCGTCGCGCAGGAAGGTGATCACGGCCTTGATGTCGAGGTATTCGTAGCGCAGCGCAATGTTGATCTCGTCAAGAAGAACCATGCGGATCGACGGATCCCGGATCAACTCCTTGGCCTTCTCCCAGCCCGCCTCGGCGGCGGCGATGTCGCGGGCGCGGTCCTGGGTTTCCCATGTGAAGCCCTCGCCCATGGCGTGGAACTGGCAGAGATACCCGAAATGCTCGGTCAGGAGCCGCCGCTCGCCCGTGTCCCAGGTGCCCTTTATGAACTGGACAACCGCACAGGGCATGCCATGGGCGATGCAGCGCAGGATCATGCCGAAGCCGGAGGAGGACTTGCCCTTGCCGGGGCCGGTGTGGACGATGATCAAGCCCTTATCACCGGTCTTCTCCGCCATCATCCGGTCGCGCGCGGCCTTGATCTTCCCCTTCTTGGCGGCGTGCTCTTCCTCGCTGACGGGTTTGCGGCCCATTGCGTCGCTCCTTGTTCTTGACAACAGGGGGCATCCTGCCACACCTGACGCCATGCTGGTGCCCGGCTTGCGTCGGGCCGAAGAGGGAATGCGACAGGGGAAACCCCGAGCGCAGCCGCCCCCGCGACCGTGACCGGAGAGGTCGCCCGATGCCACTGGTCCCATAGACCGGGAAGGCGGGCGGCCGCAGGGCCGAGAGGCTCATATCCGTTAGCCGGGAGACCTGCCAGCGGCAAGACTGACCGAGCGGCCGGGGTGCGCCGCGACGGACGGTGGTGTGGCCTTACGGCCCGTCCTCGTCTCGCATGCCCCCACGGCCGTCGCCGACCGAGAGGACCCGATGGGCGCGACGCTCCATGTTTGCATCACCTGCCGCGCCGGGCAAAAGCCGGTGGAAGGGATGCCCTGTCCCGGCGCGCGCCTGCTGGCCGCGCTTCAAGCCGGGGACTGCCCCGAGGACGTGACGATCCGCCCGGTCGAGTGCCTGTCTGCCTGCAACACCGGCGCCGCCGTCGCGCTCTCCGCCCCGGGGCGGTGGAGTTATGTCTACGGTCGGCTGGCCCCCGAGGATGCGCCCGACATCCTCGCCGGGGCCGCAGCCTATGCCCGCGCGCCGAACGGCCTCGTGCCCTGGCGCGAGCGGCCCGTGATCTTCCGCAAGCAATCCATCGCCAGAATCCCCCCGCAGGAGCCCGCGCCATGAGCGACCTCGCCAAGATCCCCGTCACCGTCGTCACTGGCTTTCTCGGCGCCGGCAAGACCACGCTGATCCGCCACCTGATGGCCAATCCGGGCGGCCGCCGTCTCGCCGTGCTGGTCAACGAATTCGGCAGCCAGGGAGTGGACGGCGAGATCCTAAAAGGCTGCGCTGGCGAGAGCTGCCCGGCAGAGAACATCGTGGAACTCGCTAACGGCTGCATCTGCTGCACTGTCGCCGACGAGTTCCTACCGACGATGGAGGCGATCCTCGCCCTGCCGGAGCGGCCCGACCATATCCTGATCGAGACCTCCGGCCTCGCCCTGCCGAAGCCGCTTCTAAAAGCCTTCGACTGGCCCGCCATCCGCTCGCGCATCACCGTGGACGGCGTCATCGCGCTGGCCGATGCCGAGGCCGTGGCCGCCGGCCGCTTCGCGCCTGATCCGGAGGCAGTGCAGGCCCAGCGCAAGGCCGACGACAGCCTCGACCACGACACGCCGCTTGGAGAGGTCTTCGAGGACCAGATCGCCTGCGCGGACCTAATCCTTCTGACCAAGGTCGATCTGGTGGGCGAGGCCGGCATCGCCGCCGCCCGCGCCGCGATCGAGGCCGAGGCGCCGCGCCGCATCCCGATGGTTCCGGTGCGCGATGGCGAGATCGACCCGGCCGTCATCCTCGGTCTCAACGCGGCAGCAGAGGATGACCTTGCCGCCCGGCCCTCGCATCACGATGGGGCGGCCGATCACGAGCACGACGACTTCGACACGATCGTTGTCGATCTGCCGGAACAGGCAAGCCAGGAGGCGTTGGTGGTCGCGATCGAAAAGCTGGCAGCCGAGCAGAACATCCTGCGCGTGAAGGGCTATGTCGCGCTGGCCGGCAAGCCCATGCGGCTTCTGGTACAGGCGGTCGGCGCGCGGGTGCGCTGCCAATTCGACCGCCCCTGGGGCAGCCTGCCCCGTGCTTCGCAGCTCGTCGTGATTGCGGAGCGCGGCGATGTCGATGCCGCGCGCATCCGAACCGCGCTCGGCGCTTGAGGGAGCGCGCGCGCTGTGCATGTCGTCTTCCGCGAGAGTCATGGACTGGAGGAAACCGAGACCCCGCAGGATCTCGGCCAGGATCCGGCCGATCTCGTGGTGCTCTCGTTTTCCGACAGTGACCTTGGCGCCTTCGCGGCGGGCTGGCACCGCGCGCGGGAGGCGGGGAGCACCTTGCCCTCGCTGCGCCTCGCCAACCTGGTGGCGCTGCGCCATCCGTTGTCAGTCGACACCTATGTCGAGCGCACCCTGTCCGGCGCCAAGGCGGTGTTGGTCCGGCTGATCGGCGGCGAGGCATATTGGAGCTATGGCCTCTTGACTCTGCGCGACCTTGCCCAACGGCAGGGGCTGGCGCTCGCTGTGCTGCCCGCCGATGGGCGCGAGGATCCGGCGCTCGAAGCCTATTCGACGTTGCCCGTTTCTACCCTGCACCGGCTTTCGGCGCTTTGCGATGCCGGAGGGGCGGTCGCCGCGCAGGCGGCCCTAGCACAACTCTCGCTTGCCGCCGGGCTCTATGCCGGGCCGGTCGCAGGCGCGAAGACCGTGCCAGAGGTAGGGCTATACCTGCCCGGGCGGGGCGTCGTGGCCGGGCTGCCGGAGGATCCGCGGCCCGCGGCGGCGGTCACGTTCTACCGCGCCTATCTGACGGCGGCGGATCTCGGCCCGATCGACTCGCTGATCGGGGCTCTGGAGGCGGAAGGCTTTGCCGCTTATGGCCTTTTCGCGCCCTCGCTGAAGGCCCCGAGCGCCGCGCCGCTGGTTTCAGAGCTACTGGCTGCGCATCCGCCCGCTGTCATCGTCAACGCGACCGCCTTCTCGGCGCAGGGAGCGGAGGGGCGCTCGCCGCTCGACGGGCCAGGGGCGCCGGTGTTCCAGGTCGCACTCTCGACCGCGCGGCGGCGGGACTGGGCAGGTTCGGATCGCGGGCTGTCACCGGCCGACCTCGCCATGCATGTGGTGTTGCCGGAGGTGGACGGGCGGCTCTTCGCAGGCGCCGTCAGCTTCAAGGCGCCGACGCCGCGCGATGACGCGCTGCAATACTCGCGCTTCGTGCATCGGCCCGAGCCCGAGCAGGTAACCCGCGCCGCCGCCCGGGTGGCGGGCTGGCAGCGCCTTGCCGCGACCCCGGCGGCGGAGCGGGAGCTGGCGCTGATCCTCTCCACTTACCCCGGCCGGGCGCATCAGATGGCCCATGCCGTCGGGCTCGATGCTTTGGCCTCAGCCGAGGCGATCCTCTCCGATCTCGCTGCGGCGGGCTACGTCACTGGCCCCGAGGCCGGGCTGGCAGCGCGGCTGGGGGCCGAAACGCTGGCTTGGCCGCTCGCCGATTACCGCGCCGCGCTTACCACCCTGCCCGAGGCATTGCGCGAGCAGCTCAAAGAGGCCTGGGGTGCTCCGGAAGAGGATCCGGCGGTGCGCGACGGCGTCTTCCACTTCGCAGCCTTCGCGCTTGGCCGCGTGCTCGTCGCATTGCAACCCGAGCGTGGGCGCCGCACCGGGCGGGAGGCGAGCTACCACGACCTCGCCGCCACGCCGCGGCACGCCTATGTCGCCTTCTACCTGTGGCTACGCGCCCGGGGGCTGGAAGCACTCGTGCATATCGGCGCTCACGGGACACTGGAATGGCTGCCGGGCAAGTCGGTCGCGCTCTCGGCCGATTGCTGGCCAGAGGCGCTGACCGGCGCGATGCCGGTGATCTACCCATTCATCGTAAATGACCCCGGCGAGGCGGCGCAGGCCAAGAGGCGGCTCGGCGCGGTGACCTTGGGCCACCTTCCCCCTCCGCTCGTCGGCTCCACCCTGCCAGAAGGGCTGGCGCGGCTGGAGAGCCTGCTCGACGAATATTCCACCGCCGACGGGCTCGATCCGGCGCGGCGCGGCCGCTTGGTCGCCGAGATTCGAGAGGAGGCGCGCGCCCGGGGGGTGGAGGAGGACCTGGCGCTGCCGCCCGGCGCGAGCGCGGCAGAGGCGATCACCAGGATCGACCGTTTCGTCTGCGATCTGAAGGAAAGTCGGTTCGGCGAGGGGCTCCACGTCTTCGGGCGCGGCGCCTGCGGGCCGGAGGAGCGCACCGGGCTTCTGGCAGCGCTTGACGGTCGGCGGGTCGCGCCCGGGCCTTCCGGCTCGCCGACACGGGGGCGGTCGGATGTGCTGCCCACGGGGCGCAACCTCTTCGCCGTCGATCCGCGCGCGGTTCCTACGCGGGCCGCCCATGCGCAGGGCGTGAAGCTCGCCGAGGAGCTGATCCGCCGCCATCTGCAGGACCAGGGCGACTGGCCGCGGGGGCTGATCGTAAACCTATGGGGCTCTGCCACGATGCGGACGGCGGGCGAGGATTTCGCCATGGCGCTGCATCTCGCGGGCCTCGCGCCGGTTTGGGACGAGGGCTCCGCTCGCGTCTCGGGATTCGAGGTGATCCCGCCAGCGCTGCTGGGCCGCCCGCGGATCGACGTGACGCTCCGCGTCTCGGGCCTCTTCCGCGACATATTCCCCAGCCTCGCTCAGCTATTCGAGGCCGGCGCCTCGGCGCTGGCGGAGCGCGAGGAGGATCCGGCTGAGAACCCATATGCCGCACTCAGCCCTCGCGTCTTCGGGCCGAAGCCCGGGGCCTATGGCCTCGGCATCGTCGCAGATCCCATCGATTTTAGCGATGCCGCGCGCGCGACGGCGGGTGAAGCATGGCTGGCAGCTTCCGCCTGGGCGATCGGCGCGGATGGGGCAAGCCGCGAGGCCCGTTCGGCGCTGGAGGCTCGCGTGGGCACCGCAGATGCCTTCGTCCACTCCCAGGATCTGCCGGAGACGGACCTGCTGCTGGCAGAGGATTTTGCCGCTCATGAGGCCGGAATCGCCGCCGCCGCCGCGCGGCTCGGTCGGCCGACCCCGGCGCTCTACCACCTCGACGCGACCAACCCGGAGGCGCCGCGCGCGAGGGCGCTTTCGGAAGAGATCGCGCGCGTGATGCGGGCCCGCGCCGCCAACCCGGCCTGGGCCGAGGGGATGATGCGCCACGGCTTCCGCGGCGGGGCTGAGATCGCAGCGACGCTCGACCACCTCGCTGCCTTCGCCCATCTTGCCCGCGCCGTCCAGCCGCATCTCTTCGACCTCTATCACGAGGCGACGCTGGGGCGGACCGAGGTGGCTGAGTTCCTGGCCCGGGAAAACCCGGCGGCGCTGGCCCGGATGAACGAGACATTCACCGCACTCCGTGATGCGGGACTCTGGATAACCCAGCGCAACTCCATCGCGGCGGCGCTGGAGGGTCGGGCATGAGCGAGCCCGAAATCCGCGGCTGGTGCCCCGGTGCGCTGACGCCGATGGCTTCGGCCGACGGGCTTGTGGTGCGGTTGCGCCCGCCGCTGGGCCGCCTCAGCTCGGCACAGGCGCAGGCGGTAGCCGCGGCGGCGATACGTTTCGGACCGGGGGAAGTGGAGCTGACATCGCGTGCCAACCTCCAGATCCGTGGCGTGGCCGAGGCGGACCACGCGGCACTGCTAGCGGAGCTGGCGGCCCACGGACTGGTCGACCCCGACCCGGAAACCGAGCGCGCGCGCGCCATCGCCATCGCGCCTTTCTATCGAGAGGCGACAGAGATTGCGGGCCTGGCGCACATCCTGACCGAGGCGCTCCGCGCCGCGCCCCTGCCCTCGAAATTCGGCGCGACGCTCGATATCGGCGCTGCGCCGGTGCTCGCGGGGACGGCCGCCGATCTCCGGCTGGAACGGGCGGCGGACGGTCGGTTGGTGCTGCGCCCCGATGGCTCGGCCACGGGCTGGCCTGTGACGGCCGAGACGCTGCCGTCTACTCTGACGAAGTTGATCGGTTGGTTCCTAGAGACTGGAGGCGTGCGGAACGGCCGCGGCCGGATGCGCAAGCATCTTATTGGCAAGTGCGACCTGCCAGAGGGTTGCAACGTTGCCCCTGCCCTACCTGCTGCGCTTCCAATACCGGGGCCGGTCGGCGACGGGCAGCTCGCCGTCGTAGCATTCGGGCTGATGCCTGCACAGACGCTCTCGGCCCTCGCGGACCTGAGTGCCGAGATTCGGCTGACGCCCTGGAGGGGCGTGTTTTTGCCCGGCCTGCGGGCGCTGCCGGCGCTTTCAGGGATTCTGGCGTATCCCGAGGATCCGTTGCTGCGCGTCCATGCCTGCAGCGGGCGGCTCGGCTGTCCGCAGGCGCTCGCCGAGACCCGAGCGCTTGCCCGGGCTCTTGCGCCCAAACTGGCGGCCGGGCAGAGCCTCCATGTCTCCGGCTGCGCCAAGGGCTGCGCCCATCCCGGGCCCTGCGGCCTGGTTCTGACCGCCACGCCCGAGGGCTTCGATCTTGCCCGCGACGCCTCCGCGGGTGCCCCGCCCCTTCGCCGCGCTCTCTCGCCCGCGGCGCTTCTCGCCACCTCTGACCCATTTGGTGCCCTCTGATGCCCCACGCCTACGAGACCGACGGCGCCGCGATATACCGGCAGTCCTTTGCCACCATCCGCGCCGAGGCCGACCTCGCCCGATTCACGCCGGAGGAGGAACCGGTCGTCGTGCGCATGATCCATGCGCTTGGTTACGTCGGGCTGGAGGCGAGCGTCGCCTTCACCCCGGGCCTGGCCGAGGCCGCCCGGACTGCACTCATGGCCGGTGCGCCGATCCTCTGCGATGCGCGTATGGTCAGCGAGGGGATCACCAGGTCGCGGCTGTCGGCGGAGAACGAGATTCTCTGCACGCTCCACGACCCTCAAGTGCCGGCACTGGCGCAGCGGCTTTGCACCACGCGCTCCGCAGCCGCGTTGGAGCTTTGGCGTCCACGGCTCGCGGGCGCGGTGGTGGCTATCGGCAATGCGCCGACGGCGCTTTTCCATTTGCTGAACATGCTGGAAGATCCAGACTGCCCGCGCCCGGCGGCGATAATCGGGTGCCCGGTGGGCTTCGTCGGTGCCGCCGAGTCGAAGGCCGCGCTGATGGAAGCGCCGCCGGTGCCGTCGATGGCTGTCATGGGGCGGCTCGGCGGATCCGCCGTCACTGTCGCCGCGATCAACGCACTTGCCAGCCGGAAGGAATGAGCATGGGCCGCGTTCTCTGCGCCGGTCTTGGCCCCGGCGACCCGGAACTGATGAGCGTCAAAGCCGACCGTGCGATCCGCGGCGCCCGTCACATAGCCTTCTTCCGCAAGGCCGGCCGCGCCGGCCAGGCGCGCCGCATCGTCGAGGGGATGCTCGCCCCCGGCTCAATCGAATATGCGATGGAATACCCGGTCACGACCGAGATCGCATTCGACAGCCTAGAATACACCGATACGCTGGCGCGGTTCTACGACTTCTGGGCCGACCACCTTGGCAAGCTGGCCGAGACCGAGGAGGTCGTGGTCCTCTGCGAGGGCGACCCATTCTTCTACGGCTCCTTCATGCATCTCTATACTCGCCTGCAGGGCCGGGTGCCGGTGGAGGTGATCCCCGGCATCACCGGTATGTCGGGCTGTTGGACGGCAACCGGCGTGCCGATCACCTGGGGCGACGATATCCTCTGCGTCTTGCCAGGAACCTTGCCCGAGGCACGGCTTGTGGCGCAGATGCGGGAGGCGGAGGCGCTTGTGGTGATGAAGACCGGCCGCAATCTGCCGAAGATCCGCCGTGCGCTGGCAGAGGCCGGGCGGCTGGCGGATGCCTGGCTTGTGGAGCGCGGCACGATGGCCGACGAGCGGGTCGCCCGCCTCGTCGATCTGCCGGAGGGCGACTACCCCTATTTCGCTATCGTCCTCGTCCACGGCCAGGGCCGACGACCGGAGATCGACGCATGAGTGGTTGGCTCGCCATCGCAGGGCTCGGCCCCGGGGCCGCCGCGCTGGTGACGCCCGAGGTGGAGGTCGCGCTGGCAGAGGCGACCCATGTGGTGGGCTACATCCCTTATGTCGCCCGCGTCGCGCCGCGCACGGGGCTGACGCTGCATCCCTCCGACAACCGGGTCGAGCTCGACCGTGCCCGCCATGCGCTGGAGATGGCAGCTGCGGGCGCGCGCGTCGTCGTGGTATCCTCCGGCGATCCGGGGGTTTTCGCCATGGCCTCGGCCGTGTTCGAGGCGCTGGAAGGCGCGCCCGAGTGGCAGGAGCTCGACATCCGCGTGCTCCCCGGGATCACCGCGATGCTGGCCGCCGCAGCCCGCGCAGGGGCGCCGCTGGGGCATGATTTCTGCGCGATCAACCTGTCGGACAACCTCAAGCCCTGGGCGGTGATCGAGCGGCGTCTGCGGCTCGCAGCACAGGCGGATTTCGCCATGGCCTTCTACAACCCCCGTTCCAGAAGCAGGCCAGAAGGCTTCGCCCGCGCGCTTAAGATCCTGCGCGAGGAATGCGGGGCACATCAGCTGATCACCTTCGCGCGCGCCGTGAGCACCCTCGAGGAGCGGATCGACACGGTAACCCTGGCAGAGGCAACGCCTGACATGGCCGACATGCGGACGGTGGTCCTGATGGGCAATTCCGCCACGCGGCGGGTGGGGCGGTTCGTCTATACGCCGCGGATGTTCGCTGGCGAAGCGGGCACCGGTTCGCTGTCCGAAAGCGGGCGCGCTCAGGGTTCAGGGCAGGTGGAATGAAAGAGCCAGGCCATCACCTCGGCGATGCTTGCAGCGACCGGCCGGTCGGGAACTTCCGGGCGGTCGATCAGTATCACCGGCAGGCCGAGCGCACGGGCGGCGTCGAGTTTGGCGCGCGCGCCGCTGCCGCCGGCGTTCTTGGCGAGGATCAGTTCGATGCGATGAGACTCCAGCAGCGCCCGGTCGCTCGCCGCGGAGAAGGGGCCACGGGCGACGACGGCCTCGGCATCAGGGACGGGCAAGGGCCCCTTAGGCGGATCAACGAGGCGCAGGAGATAATGGTGTTGCGGGGCCGCGGCGAAGGCGGAAAGGCCCTGCCTCCCAATGGCGAGGAAGATCCGCATCGGGGCACGCGGCAACGCAGCGACGGCGGCAGCGGTGTCCGGCACATGGGTCCAGCGGTCTTCCGCGCCCGCGCGCCAAGGCGGGCGTTCGAAAGCCAGAAGCGCCAGCCCAGTCTCGGCCGCGGCAGCGACGGCATGGGCGCTCATCTGTGCAGCGAAAGGATGGGTGGCATCGATCATATGTGTGATGCGCTCCGCCGTCAGCCAGTCCACCAGCCCCGCAACGCCGCCGAAGCCGCCGATGCGCTGCGGCAGCGGCTGGGTTACCGGTGCCCCGGTGCGGCCAGCGTAGGAGAAGACCGCATCCACCCCGGCCTCCGCGAGGGCGCGGGCGAGCGCGCTCGCCTCGCTGGTGCCTCCGAGCAGCAGGATCCGCATCGCATGTCTCCTTCCGTCTTCCCCCTCTCCTGCCGTGAACGTGCGCGCATCGCAAGCGGGGGCGTGCATGGCTGAACCCTGGCTTTCGATCATTGGCATCGGTGAGGACGGGCGCGAGGGGCTGGTTCCCGCCGCGCTGGCTGCTCTGGAGGCGGCCGAAGTGGTCTTTGGCGGGCCGCGGCACCTTGCACTTGCCGGGGTGGCAGAGGGCGTGGGGGAGCGCGGTCGGGCATGGCCGGTGCCCTTCTCCGTGGCTCCCGTTCTGGCGCATGCCGGGCGGCGGGTGGCGGTGCTCGCCTCGGGCGATCCGTTCTGGCATGGGGCCGGAGGGAGCGTTTCGCGCCACCTCTCCCCCGGAGACTGGTTGGCCTTTCCGGCGCCTTCGACACTCGCGCTCGCGACCGCCAGGCTCGGCTGGCGGCAGGAGGAGGTCACGACTCTCGCCCTCCACGCTGCCGTATTCGCAGAGGCACGGCGGCATCTCGCCCCCGGGACGCGGCTTCTGTGCCTGCTGCGCGACGGGGCGGCAGCACCGGCTTTCGCCCAATGGCTCGCCTCGCAAGGTTTCGGGGCCTCGCGGCTCTGGCGACTGGAAGCGCTCGGCGGCCCGCGCGAGCGGATCGAGGAGATGACGGCGGACGCTCTCGCCGCCCGCCCCGCCCCGTCGGCCGCCCCAGGCGGGCCGCCGGTCGCGGTGGCGCTGGAAGCGGTGGGCGGTCCAGCCCTGCCCCGCGCGTCGGGCCTGCCAGACGCGCTTTTCGC
>JAJZUI010000102.1 GCA_021847175.1 Pseudomonadota bacterium | reverse complement strand
GGCGGCATGCGGACCTGCGTGCCATCGGACAGCAGCACGCCGTTCACGATGCCGCGCGGGTCATGCAACGGCTCCTTGATCGAGCCGGTTGCTTGCAGCTTCTGGCCTAACCAGTGGTGCCCCCACCGCGGTGGCTCGACGTTGACCGTCGCATGCGTGGCGTCGTTGGTCACGCTCATCGCGGCGACCATCGCGCCGTTGCGGGTGCGCAGCCCATGCACAGTCACGGTGTCGCCGGGCCGGACGGCATAGACGAGCGCCGTGCTGTCGAAGGGCGGCACATGCACCTCAATGCCGTCCGCGAGCAGGAATCCGTCCACGTCACCGCGCGGTGTGACCGTGTAGCTCGCCACCTTGCCGCTCACGGCCGGAAGCTGATTGGGGTCGAAGGGACCAGCGCCCTGCGCGAAAGCGGGCACCGCCAGGGCGAGGCCGGCCGTAGCGGCGAGCAGCGTGGTCTTGAAGCGCGTCATGTTGATCTCCGTTCCGCCGGGCGCCGATGCCCGGCCCGGATCACTCAGCAGGCGGCGTGCCAGACAATAACACCTTGAATTAAAAATATTTGTTAGCTCTCTCGCGGACTGGGGTCGTCGTCTTCGCCGACACGTCCTGTCCGAGTTCCGGACGTCTCGGCCTCCAGCCGGCGCAGCTTCTCGTAGAGCAACTGCCGATGGATCCCGAGCCGGCGCGCTGCCTCCGCGCGGTTGCCTCCCGTTGCTTCCAGCGCCTCGCGGATCATCCTTGCCTCGAGTTGCGCAACGGCCTCCCCGAGCGTGGACGCCTGTGGCTCTGGCAGCGGACGGACCGGGCCCAGGAAATCGAGTTCGGCCGCCTCCACAATCCGGCCTCGGCCGAGGGTTGCGACACGTTCCATCGCGTTGCGCAATTCCCGAACATTGCCCGGCCACGGATGCGCGAGCAGCCGTGCCGCGGCGGCGGCCGAAAGCGTTCGCCCCGGGCCTAGGAAGCGTTCGGCGAGTGGCAGAATGTCCGCGAGGCGCTCGCGAAGCGGCGGCAGGTGCAGCGGCACCACGCCGAGACGGTAGTAGAGGTCCTCGCGAAACTTCCCCTCGGCCACGCGCTGCGCCAAGTCGCGATGAGTCGCGGCAATGATGCGGACGTCGACGGCGATGGGCCGGTTGCCGCCCACCGGCACGACCTCGCGCGTCTCCAGCACGCGCAGCAACTTTGCCTGCATAGCAGCGTCCATGTCCCCGATCTCGTCGAGGAACAGCGTGCCGCGGTCGGCGGCGCGGACGCTGCCGGGCGCGTCCGCGACAGCACCGGTAAACGCGCCACGGCGGTGGCCGAAAAGCTCCGATTCCAGCAGACCCGCCGGGATCGCCGCGCAGTTGACCGCCACGAACGGGTGCGTGGCGCGGCTGCCATGGCGGTGCAGGGCGCGGGCGACGATCTCCTTGCCCGTTCCGGTCTCGCCGGTGATGAGGACCGTCGCCTGCGAGTCCGTCAGACGGCCGATCGCCTTCACCACCTCGCGCATCGGTTCGGAGACCGCGACGATCTCGTCCGCGGCGATCGATGGCACCGGCTCGGCCATCGCCGGCGGCGTCGCCAGCATCCGCTCGATCAGCGTCTTCAGTGCCGCGCGCCCGACCGGCTTCGCGAGATGGTCAACGGCGCCGAGACGCATCGCCTCGATCGTGTTGGCGGCCGTGGGCACGGCGGTCAGCACCGCGACCGGCGGCGCCTTCTCGCCCGACAGCGCGCGGAGCACCGTGAGGCCGTCCATCCCCGGCATGCGCAGGTCAAGCAGCACGGCGTCGATGCCGCCCCGGCGGATGCGCGCCAGGCCCGCGGCGCCATCGGGCGCTTCCTCCGCGGCATGGCCGAGGTCGGTCAGCGCCTCGGCCAGGCTCGCCCGCAGCCCCGCATCGTCGTCCACGATCAGGATGTGCGCCATCAGGGTTCGCTCCACGGCAGAGCGAGAACGAAGCGGGCGCCGTGCGGCGAAGGCTCGAGACGCAGCGTGCCGCCCTGCGCCTCCGCTAGCTCGCGCGCGATGGTGAGCCCGAGCCCGGTGCCATCGGCGCGGCCGGTGACGAAAGGCTCGAAGATCCGCTCGGCGATCGCGGGATCAACGCCGGGTCCGTCATCCTCGACCGCGATCAGCAAATTCCGCTTGTCACGCGACACCTCGATGCGCACAGGGCCAGCGGCGGGCGTGACCCGTCTGGCATTGGCGGCGACGTTGTCGAGGATGCGGCGGGTCAGTTCAGGGTCCAGCACCGCGGTCGCAATCGGGTTCGCGACCTCGATTGGTGCGTGTGCCGCGACAACCTCCTCGAGCAGGCGCCGCAGATCGACGGCAACCGGATGGGGCACCGGTGTCTGCGTTGCGGACAGCAACTCGCTGATCAGGCGATCGATCCGCGCGATCTGGGTCAGCAGGGCCTCGGCCCGCACCTGCTCGCTCGCCGGCAGTCCCTCGACGCGCAGCCGGATCGCGGCCAGCGGGTTGCGGATTTCGTGGGCGACACCGGCCGCGATGCGGCCGAGGGCCGCCAGGCGCTCACTTCCGGCGACCCGCGCGGCCAGCGCAGAACGGGCGGCTTCGTTCGCGCGCAGGCGCTCCCCGGCTTCGTTGAGCGCCGCGGTGATACGGTCGAAGGCGGCCTCGCCGGTGGGGCCGATATGTGGCAGGCCGTCCCCACCCGCCGCCGCGAGCGCCGACTCGATGGCGTGGGCACGACGGACAATGCCGGCGAGGACCCAGCCGAGGCCGGCGGTCAGGGCGAGCATCAAGGCGAGCAGGGCCGCAAGGCCCAGGCGCAGGGCAGGGCTCTGCCCGGCCGCGGGCAGCGGGCTCGTCACGAATGCCACCAGGTTCGGCACCGGACCGCGCAGCGGGCAGACACGCAGCGCCAGGTGTGTGGTCCCGAGCGCGATCGTCACCGCAGTGTCGCCCGAATTGGAGAGGGCGGAGGTTGCTGCCTCGCGCAGCGCCGGTAGCGCGGCCGGTGGCGGCAAGGCAGGGAAGGCCGCCAACACCTGCCCGTCATGCAGGAACCCGCCCGCACTGCCCGAAAAGCCCGCCAACGCGACCGAAGCGACAGTGCCAAGATCGCCACGGAACCGTGCATCCACGGTCCCCGGTCCCGCCCAGCCGCTGACGTAAAAGTCGTAACGGTTGGCGAGTGCCGCGCAGGCGTCGTTGAGCGCGGCCTCGATGCGCGCCCCCCTGGCACTGCGTACCTCGCCAGCGCTCCTTGCGAGCAGGAAGGCCACCGCCGCCGAGGCCACGGCCGCGGCGAGCCAGAGCAGCAGGAGCCGGGCACGAAGGCTGCGCATGTCCCGAGGGTGCGACGGCGCGCGGTCGGGCGGAAGCCCCCGCTTCTGGGCACGTGTCAAAGGCACGCGACCGCGCCTGGGTCCGCGGATTGAATCTAGTTACGTCATCTCAACGATATGCGGCCAAACGATCTTCGTCTCACGTGCACTGGTCGGGTCGCGTGTGGCGCTGGTCGCGTCCGATCCGGCGCGGCGTCACTACTGCAGCGCTTCGTGGTGAACGTCGGACCGCCACGCGCCTTCGACCGTGACACGCAGTTGCTTGCGAACACATTCGCTATTTGATATCTGAAATTTTCCGGGGTAGGTCCCGGCAGGGGAGGATGTCATGGTTGAGAACGGCGCCGTTTCGCGGCGACGCATGCTGACGCTCGCGGGAGCAGGAGCGACAGCGGCTTTCACGTCAGCGCATGCGGCGGGGGTGAACTTTCCGTTTCCTGGCGGTGAGGGGGAGCGGACCATCACGACCGCATTTCCGCAGAAGGGGCCTATGATTCTGCAGCGGACGCGGCCACCGCTGCTGGAGACGCCGTTCGACGTTTTCGATCAGGGTGTTTTCACGCCAAACAACCGGTTCTTCGTCCGTTGGCACTGGGCCGTGATCCCGACCAGCGTGGACACGGCAACTTACCGCCTCAATGTGCACGGTGCCGTGAAGACGCCGCTCTCGCTTTCGCTCAAGGAACTCATGTCGATGCCGCAGACGGAGATCGTCGCGGTGAACCAGTGTTCGGGCAACTCCCGCGGCTTCTTCCAGCCGCGCGTGCCGGGTGGCGAGTGGGGCAACGGTGCCATGGGCAACGCCCGCTGGACGGGCGTTCGCCTCAAGGATGTGCTCGACCGCGCTGGCGTCGCCGCCGACGCCAAGGTCGTGCGCTTCATGGGTGCCGACAAAGCGGTGGTGCCGAATGGCCCGCGCTTGATGAAGTCGCTCGCGGTCGATCATGCGCGCGACGGCGAGGTGATGATCGCCTGGGCCATGAACGGCGAGCCGCTGCCACTCCTCAACGGGTTCCCGATCCGCGTTGTGGTCCCCGGCTGGTACGCGACCTACTGGGTGAAGGCTCTCATCGATATCGAGGTCTTGTCCGGTGCGGACGAGAACTTCTGGATGAAGACCGCCTACACGATTCCCGACACGCCAGGCGCCAACATGCGGCCCGGGCAGACGGGCGTGAAAATGGTGCCGATCAACCACATGGTGCCGCGCTCCTTCGTGACGAACCTCCGGGACGGCGAGAAGGTCAAGGCCGGCGCGCCGCTGGCGGTGCGGGGCATTGCGTTCGGCGGCGATAGCGGCGTGGCCAAGGTTGAGGTGTCGACGGACGGCGGTAAGACCTGGTCGGCCACGAAGTTGGGAGCGGACGAAGGAACGTATAGTTTCAGGCGATGGGATTTGAGCCTGCCGGCGCCGGCGGCGGGTCCGCTCACAATAGCTGTGCGCTGCACCAACACGAAGGGCCTTGTTCAGCCGCCGGTGCCGAACTGGAACCCCGCTGGCTTCATGCGCAACGTGATCGAGACCACGAAGGTGACGGCATCATGAGCATTCGCATCGGCTATCTGGCGGCGTTGATGGGTGTGCTTGCCGGGCCAGCATGGGCAGGTGCGCCCCAGGTTCCTGCTTCCCTGTCGGTCAACCTGCCGCCGGACTCCCGTACTTTTCCGGCGGGGAAGGGTGTGCAGGCCATGGTGCGGAACTGCACGGCCTGTCATTCGGTCGGCATGATCCTCAACCAACCAAGGATGCCCGAGGCCGCCTGGGCTGCCGAGGTCGCCAAGATGCAGGCTGCCTTCAAGGCGCCGGTCCAGAAGGCGGATGTCCCGGCGATCGTCGCCTACCTCACCGCTATCAAAGGCACGAAGTAGCCACGCCGGAGCCAGGGGCAGCCTTGCCCCCTGGCTCCGGCTCCGCTAGAGGCTCGCGCGCACGGCCGCGCCCGCGGGCGTGGTGGAATTGGCAGACACGCCGGATTTAGGTTCCGGTGGCGCAAGCCGTGGGGGTTCAAATCCCTCCGCCCGCACCACCGATCCGGCGCACCCGGACAGGATAGACGCATGCAGGTGACGGAAACCCTCTCAGAGGGGCTCAAGCGTGGCTTCACGGTGGTCATTCCCGCCGCCCAACTTGAAGGCAAGCACGCCAAACGGCTGGCGGAACTCTGCCGCACCCTGACCCTGCCCGGCTTCCGACCCGGCAAGGTGCCGCCGACCGTGGTGCGCAAGCGCTACGGCCCCGCGGTCCAGGCCGAGGTGCTGGAGGAGAGTGTCAACGAGGCGACCAACCAGGTTCTGTCCGATCGCGGCCTGCGCGCGGCGACGCAACCCAAGGTGGATGTTGTTTCCCTCGGCGGCGGCGAGGGGGCCGAGGCGAAGGATCTTGAGTTCAAGGTCGAGCTCGAGCTCATGCCCGAGATCGCGATGCCGGATTTCGCGGCGATCACGCTGACGCGGCTCAAGGCGACACCCGCTGACGCTGATGTCGAGAAGGCACTTGGAGAGGTCGCGACGCGCGCCGCGACGCTGGAGCCGGTGGCGGAGGCACGTCCCGCCGCACAGGGCGATGTGGTGGTCGCGGACTTTGCCGGCACCGTGGAAGGCGAGGCCTTCCAGGGCGGCACGGGCAAGGATCTCGAGGTCGAGATTGGCGGCACCGGCTTCATTCCGGGCTTCGCGGAGCAACTCGAGGGCATCGCGCCTGGCGAGAGCCGCACCATCGACGTGACCTTCCCGGAGAATTACGGCGTAGAAACTCTTGCGGGCAAACCGGCAAAGTTCGCCATCACCGCGACGGCGCTGAAGCAGAAGAGCGTGCCGGCGGTGGACGACGCGCTGGCCGAGAAGCTCGGCGCCGGCACGCTCGCCGAGTTGCGGGAGCTGATCGTCGAGCGGATGCAGCGCGACTACGACCAGATCTCGCGCCTGCGGCTGAAGCGGGCCCTGCTCGACGAACTGGCGAAGATCGAGTTTGCGGTTCCGCAAGGTATGGTCGAGGCGGAGTTCGGCCAGATTTGGGCGCGGGTCGAAGCCGATCGCAAGGCAGGGCAGATCGACGAGGGTGACGCCGGCAAGGACGAGGAGACGCTGAAGGGCGAGTACCGCGCAATCGCCGAGCGGCGCGTGCGCCTCGGCCTCCTGCTTGCGGAGATCGGCCGCAACAACGGCATCACGGTCGGGCAGGAGGAGATCAACCGGGCGATGCGCCAGGAGGCCGCGCGCTATCCCGGCCAGGAGCAGCAGGTGCTGGAGTTCTTCCGCAAGAACCCGCAGGCTCAGGACGGGCTGCGCGGTCCAATCTTCGAGGAGAAGGTGATCGACTTCATCCTCGAACTCGCGAAGGTCGAGGAGCGCGGCGTCACCGCCGAGGAACTGACGGCCAACCCTGACAGTCCCGCCTGATCGGGGGCTGACAGCGCGGGACCGGCGCACCAGATTGTCGCGACGATACCAACACGAGGGATTCGATGGCCGAGCGGGATCCGCTGGAAGTCTACAACAACACGCTGGTGCCCATGGTGGTCGAGCAGACCTCCCGCGGGGAACGCGCGTTCGACATATACTCGCGCCTCCTGAAGGAGCGGATCATCTTTCTGACGGGGACCATCTTCGACCAGGTGGCGAGCTTGGTTTGCGCCCAGCTCCTGTTCCTGGAGAGTGAGAATCCGTCAAAAGACATCGCCTTCTACATCAACTCACCAGGTGGCGTGGTCTCGGCGGCGCTTGGGATGTACGATACGATGCAGTACATCAGGAGCCCCGTCTCGACCGTTTGCCTGGGCATGGCGGCCTCCGCGGGCAGCCTGCTGCTGACGGCGGGTGCCAAGGGAAAGCGCTTTGCGCTTCCCAACGCACGCATCATGGTGCACCAGCCGTCCGGCGGCGCCCAGGGCCAAGCCACGGATATCGAAATCCAGGCCCGTGAAATCCTTGAATTGCGCAAGCGACTCAACGAGATCTACGTGCAGCATACCGGCCGGGATCTCGCGGAGATCGAGCGCAAGATGGAGCGCGATTCCTATATGTCGGCGGAGGAGGCCAGGGATTTCGGCCTGATCGACGAGGTGGTGGCGAAGCGCCCGATGACGGACGCGGAAAGCCGGGCCAAGTGAGCCCGCACTCGCTCAACAAAACTTAGCGTTCAACAAAGCGTGATCCCGGGGCGCACGGCGCGGTTTACCGGCGATCGGCAACGGGTATGGCCTGCCCTTATCCGGCCGCGGTGCCTTGTCCGGCTCCGTGGGCGGGGGGTAAGGTTGCGAATCGTTCGACTGGCGGGCCCGCCAGGGCGAGTGCAATCGGATGAATGGGCCGAGAGGAGCTGGGCGTTAGGTGAGTAAATCCGGCGAGTCGAAGAACACGCTCTACTGCTCGTTCTGCGGCAAGTCGCAGCATGAGGTCCGCAAGCTCATTGCGGGCCCGACGGTGTTCATCTGCGACGAGTGCGTCGAACTGTGCATGGACATCATCCGCGAGGAGCACAAGACGCACCTCGTGAAGAGCCGCGATGGCGTGCCGACTCCGAAGGAGATCTGCAAGGTCCTCGACGACTACGTGATCGGGCAGGCGCACGCCAAGAAGGTGCTGTCGGTCGCGGTGCACAACCATTACAAGCGGCTGGCGCACGGCCAGAAGAACAACGACGTCGAGATCGCGAAGTCGAACATCCTGCTCGTCGGGCCCACGGGGTCGGGCAAGACGCTGCTGGCGCAGACGCTGGCCCGCATCCTCGACGTTCCGTTCACGATGGCCGACGCGACGACGCTGACTGAGGCCGGCTATGTCGGCGAGGACGTCGAGAACATCATTCTCAAGCTGCTGCAGGCGGCAGACTATAATGTTGAGCGGGCGCAGCGCGGCATCGTCTATATCGACGAGGTCGACAAGATCAGCCGCAAGTCGGACAACCCGTCAATCACCCGCGACGTGTCGGGCGAGGGGGTGCAGCAGGCGCTGCTCAAGATCATGGAGGGCACCGTGGCCTCGGTGCCGCCGCAGGGCGGGCGCAAGCACCCGCAGCAGGAGTTCCTCCAGGTCGACACGACGAACATCCTGTTCATCTGCGGCGGCGCGTTCTCCGGCCTCGAGAAGATTATCTCGGCCCGCGGCAAGGGGTCGGGCATCGGCTACGGCGCCGATGTCCGCGACCCGGATGAACGCCGTACCGGCGCGATCCTGCGCGAGGTGGAACCGGAGGATCTGCTGCGGTTCGGGCTGATCCCCGAGTTCATTGGCCGCCTGCCGGTCGTGGCGACGCTAGAGGATCTCGACGAGGTGGCGCTGATCGAGATCCTGACCAAGCCCAAGAACGCCCTGGTCAAGCAGTACGCCCGGTTGTTCGAGATGGAGGGGGTGAAGCTCACCTTCACCGAGGACGCCCTTGCCTCCGTCGCCAAGCGGGCGATTGCGCGCAAGACCGGGGCGCGCGGCCTGCGCTCGATCATGGAGCAGATCCTGCTGGGCACGATGTTCGACCTGCCGAGCCTGGATGGGGTGGAAGAGGTCGTAATCAACCGTGAGGTTGCGGAAGTCCGTGCCAACCCCCTGTTCCTGTATGGGAAGGAGCGGGCGGAAACCTCCGCGTAGCGCCGGTCCGTCATGCTGGTGTCAAGGTCTTGCGGCCCCGCGACCTGACAACGATATCGAGGGGCAGTCGAGGCGGGGCCCAGGGGGGACCGCCGCACCCACGCCCCTTCCGCGCCTCCCAGCAGGGTGGTCGGGGTAACGGCCGAGGAGGCATGTGATGTCGAAGTCCGAAAAGCCCGCCGAAAAGCCGCCGGAACGCGCTGTGGTTCGCGGGCCCGCGCGCGGCGAGCCGATGGCCGTGCTGCCGCTGCGCGATATCGTCGTATTTCCGCACCTGATCGTCCCACTCTTCGTGGGGCGCGAGAAATCCGTTCGCGCGCTCGAGGCTGCGATGCGCGACGGCAAACAGATCCTGATGGCGGCGCAGAAGAACGCGGAGCAGAACGACCCCTCGGTGGAAGATATCTATCGTGTCGGCACGATCGCCACGATCCTGCAGTTGCTGAAGCTGCCGGACGGGACGGTGAAGGTTCTCGTGGAGGGCGGCAGCCGGGCGCGCATCACGGAGTTCCGCGAGACCGAGAATTATTTCGTGGCCGCGGTCGAGCCGATGCCCGACGCTCTTGGTGACGCCAAGGAACTCGAGGCGCTGGCGCGCTCCGTTGTTTCCCAATTCGAACAATACATCAAGCTCAACAAGAAGATCGCGCCCGAGGTTCTGGTCTCGCTCAACCAGATCGAGGATCCCTCGAAACTCGCCGACACGGTGGCGAGCCATCTTTCGCTGAAGATCGCGGAAAAGCAGGAGATCCTTGAGACCGCGTCGGTTGCCGAGCGGCTCGAGCGCGTGTTCGGTCACATGGAGAGCGAGATCGGCGTGCTGCAGGTGGAGAAGCGCATCCGCAACCGCGTCAAGCGGCAGATGGAGAAGACGCAGCGCGAGTACTACCTGAACGAACAGCTCAAGGCGATTCACAAGGAGCTGGGCGAGGGCGAGGACGGACGCGACGAAAACGCCGAGCTCGAGGCGCGGATCAAGAAGACCAGACTGTCGAAGGAAGCGCGCGAGAAGACGATGGCGGAGCTGCGCAAGCTCAAGACCATGAGCCCGATGAGCGCTGAGGCGACGGTGGTGCGCAACTACCTCGACTGGATGCTTTCCATCCCCTGGAAGAAGCGCAGCAAGATCAAGTCCGACATCAACGAGGCCGAGAAGGTGCTCGATGCCGATCATTTCGGCCTCGAGAAGGTGAAGGAGCGGATCCTCGAGTACCTGGCCGTTCAGGTGCGCAGCCAGAAGCTGCGCGGCCCGATCCTTTGCCTGGTCGGTCCGCCTGGTGTGGGCAAGACGTCGCTCGGCAAATCGATAGCGAAGGCGACAGGGCGCAACTTCGTGCGCATGTCGCTTGGCGGCGTGCGCGATGAGGCCGAAATTCGCGGCCACCGGCGGACTTATATCGGGTCGATGCCGGGCAAGATCATCCAGGGCATGAAGAAGGCGAAAACCTCCAATCCGCTGTTCCTGCTCGACGAGATCGACAAGCTCGGCGCGGACTGGCGGGGCGACCCGTCCTCGGCACTGCTCGAGGTGCTCGACCCCGAGCAGAATGCGACTTTTAACGACCACTACTTGGAGGTCGACTACGATCTCTCCGATGTGATGTTCGTGACGACGGCAAACTCGCTACGCATGCCCCAGCCGCTGATGGACCGGATGGAGATCATCCGGATCCCCGGTTACACGGAGGACGAGAAGGTCGAGATCGCGCGCCGGCACCTGATCGGCAAGCAGGGCGAGGCGCACAGCCTGAAGCCTGAGGAATGGTCGATCAGCGACGACGCTTTGCGCGACCTGATCCGCACTTACACGCGCGAGGCGGGGGTCCGGAACCTCGAGCGCGAGATCGCCAACCTCGCCCGCAAAGCAGTGCGCGAGATTGTGACCGGCAAGGCCAAGAAGGTCGCGATCACCCGCAAGAACCTCGAAAAATACGCCGGGGTGCGCCGCTTCCGCTTCGGCGAGGCGGAGAGCGAGGACATGGTCGGGGTGGTTACCGGCCTTGCCTGGACAGAGGTCGGCGGCGAGATCCTGACGATCGAGAGTGTGATGCTGCCGGGAAAGGGCAATGTGAAGCAGACTGGCAAGCTCGGCGACGTGATGCAGGAGAGCGTGTCGGCTGCGCTCTCGTACGTGCGCAGCCGCGCGAGTTCTTTCGGCATCAAGCCCACGTTGTTCGAGAAGCGCGACATCCACGTCCATGTGCCCGAAGGCGCGACGCCGAAGGACGGCCCGTCCGCGGGTATCGCGATGGCCACGTCCATGGTGTCGATTCTCACTGGCATCCCGGTGCGGCGCGATGTGGCCATGACTGGAGAGATCACGCTGCGCGGCCGCGTGCTGCCGATCGGCGGCCTCAAGGAAAAGCTGCTGGCCGCCCTGCGCGCCGGGATCACCACGGTCTTCATCCCGAAGGATAACGAGAAGGACCTGGCGGAAATCCCGGAGAACGTGAAGAAGAACATCAAGCTGATTCCTGTCGCTCATGTGGACGAGGTCATCAGCCAAGCCCTTGTCCGCAAGCCCGAGCCGATCGAATGGGCGGAACCGGAGGAAGTGGCGGCGGACCCGGCGAAGGGCGGAGAACCCGCGGCAACGCTGCCACACTGATCCGCATCCCACGTCGGCGGGGACGATTTCTGTGGAGAACGTGCTTCCCTGGCACTCCCCGCCGACAGGCTTCGTTGACGTGCGCGGAGCCGGGCCTCTAGTCTTTGTGAGCGAATCGGTGGCCGCGCCGGGCCGGCGGCAATAGGGGTGGCTGCGTGAGGGAGTGCCGCTTGGAGCGGACCTTGCGTGTTATCTCTGGGCTAGAAGCAGGCAAGCAGTTGGGGGATTGACCATGAACAAGATGGACCTGATCGCGACGGTCGCGGACAAGACGGACCTGCCGAAGGCCAAGGCGACCGAGGTGGTAGACGCCGTGTTCGAGGCCATCGAGGGGGCCCTGAAAAAGAAGGCCGAGGTTCGGCTGGTTGGCTTCGGTACGTTCTCGACCAGCAAGCGCAAGGCGAGCAAGGGCCGCAACCCGCGCACCGGCGAGGAGATCAAGATCGCGGCGAGCACCTCGGTCCGCTTCAAGGCCGGCAAGGCATTGAAGGACGCCGTCAACTAATCGGGACAGCATGGTTGCGGGGCGCTGACGGCGTCCCGTGAGGCCGCGCGTTCAGAGTGCGCTGACCAGCATCGCGCGGAAGGCTTCGAAAACGCGCGTCATGGCTGCGCGTTTGTAGGGATATAGATCCGGCGGGTCCATGGCGTGAACGATGGCCGCGACGTCGGCCTCGAAGAAGAGCAGCCGGCCGTCGGGCGCCTCGGCGCAGTCGATGACGACCCAGTCCAGCCCCAGGCGTTCTCCGATCGCAGCAAACGCTTTGCCATGACGGCGGCCGAGGGTGGATTCGAATATTTCCATCATACGGGTTTCCTCGGCTCGTCGCTCGGGATGTTCGACCATACCGGCATTGAGGTAGTGCACCATCCAACGGTCCGAGATCGCCATATGGCAGAGCAGCGGTTGGCCGGCGACAAGGGCGACGCGGTATTTCCGATAGAGCCCATCCTTCGACCGGTAATCCACGAAGCGCGTGCGGTTGTAGTTTCGGGCACGGAGATCGCCGATCGCGTGGTCGAGGGCCTCGCGGTCAGTGACCAGCAGGAGGCCTTCGCCGGCGTGCGTTCCCGCCGGTCGCACCAGGCAGGGAAACCAATCGTCTGGGGTTGCGGCAAGCGCTGCGGCGTCGAGGCAATCCGCCTCCGGGACCAGCACCTCGTCGATACCCGAGAGCAGCCGCGCCGCGCCATCTCGTGTAAGCCGCGCCGCGGCGGGTGGCGCATTGAGTACCCGACGCGGCCAGGCCGTGAGCCAGGGCGCAAGGCGGGCCAGGATATCGGGCGCCGTTTCGGAGACGGCGCAGAACGCAACGTCGTGGTCAGGGACTCGTGCCGGCAGAGGTCCCTCGGTGCTGACGAACAGTAGGTCGAGTTGCGCCCCGGCTCCTTCGGCCAGGAACTCCAGCGGCGTGTTCGTCATCAAGTTGCCTGGAGCACAAAAGGCGAGGATGCGCGGCCGACCGCCCTCAGTTGCACGAACACGGTAGACTTGAGATTGGGCCAGCGCCGCAGCCTGCAACACGAGACCCGGTTCGCGACGGAACGTCAGCTGCATTGCCAAGCCCTGGTCGAAGGCGATGGACGCAGGGTGTTCAGAGCCTCGGCAAACGCCTTCGAGCAGACTCGTGAGGGGCGCACCCGCGAAGGCTTGCGTCGCGAGCGTCGCGGTTCCAAGGACGAGCGGAGGAACAAGGTTGGGCAGCAACGCCGGGGTCGAGCCGGCGGGCATATCGGTGTCGAGCGGCACAGCGCCATGTTCGCGACGGGCTATGAAGATCCGGTGAACGGGCGTTCGCTTCGCGTATGCCACGGCAAGTTGGTGTCGCGAAGGCGGCGGGGCGACGGTCAGTCGATCAGGTTGGCATCACCCAATTCGGGCGCTGCCTCGCCGGAAGCGTGGCAAAGCTTTCCACCGTGTCGAAGTCGCGCAGAATGCCCTCGTCGGCGACGTCGACCTCCGCTACCCGCTCCGCGTGGAGAGCGAGCAACTTTCGCGCACCCTGGTCGCCGGTGAGCGACACGATCTCTGGGAAGAGCGCGGCATCCCACAGGATTGGGTTCCCGGCGCGCCCCTTGTACGTCGGTACGATGATGGATCGACCTTCAACGGGCGCATAAGCGGCTATTAACCGGTCAATGACGCGACCCGGGACAAGTGGCATGTCACCG
>JAJZUI010000101.1 GCA_021847175.1 Pseudomonadota bacterium | reverse complement strand
TTCATCGGCGCGAGGAAAACGACCTTTTCGCCCTTGTAGCCGGCCTTCTCGATCGCCCGCTTCACCGCGCCGAGATCGCGCTTGCTGGTGAGGTTCTCCATGCCGGCGCTGCTCGCCATCGGCGTCTTGGGACAGAAGAAGCCGACGCCATCGCGCCAGAGGTGGCGGTTGGTGCCGTTCACCGCAATCATGTAGTCCGACTGCGTCACGGCGTGGACGATGGCCCGGCGGATCGCCGGGTTGTCGAACGGCGGCAAGAGCTGGTTGAAGCGCATCGTTGCGATGGTGCCGGTGGGCACGACGATGGGCGTCGCGACGCCCTTGCTCTTCTGCAGCACCGGCAACAGGTCGGCATTCGGCGTGTACCACCAGTCCACCTCCCCGGTCTGCAGCGCCGCCATCGCGGTCGAGGGGTCCTGGATGATGTGCCACTCGATGCGGTCGAATTTCGCGATCTTGGGGCCCGAGGTCCATTCCGGAGTGCCGGAGGAAATGGGCACGTAGTCCGGGTTGCGCTCCCACACGGCGCGGACGCCGGCGACACGCTCGTTCGCCAACCAGCGATAGGGGCCGCTGCCGATCGCCTCCGTCACCTGCTTGTAGGGGTCGGTCTCGGCCAGGTGCTGCGGCATGATCGGGCACATGCTGGGTGAGATCTTGCACAGCGCCGTGGGAAGGAGCGGGAACGGGTTCTTGAGCTTGATGAGGATGGTCTTGTCGTCCGGCGCCGACATCTCGTTGGTGACGGCCGCCACCGACTGGCCGAAGCCGTCGCGCGCGCTCCAGCGCTTGATGGAGGCGACGGCGTCGCGCGCGAGCACTTTTTCGCCGTTGTGGAATTTGAGGCCGTCGCGGAGCGTAATCTTCCAGGTCTTACCGTTGTCCTCGACGACATGGCCCGCGGCCATCTGCGGCGTCGGCTCGAAGGCGGCATTCTGACCGTAGAGCGTGTCGTAGACCATATAGCCGAAATCACGGGTCTGGTAGCTCGTGGTCCAGACGGGATCGAGCGAGACGAGATCCACGTCGGGGACGAACTTCAACACTTTCTTCGAGGCACCGCTGGCGAGCGCCGGGGCGGCGATGCCGGCCGCGGCGCTGACGGCGGTGCCGGCGAGGAAGGTACGACGACGCATGGTGGTGGCCCCCAAGCTATTGTTGTTGGGGTGATCTTGCACCCGCGCGCGTGCTGCGCGAAGCCTCTTTCATGGAATTCATTGATTGCGTGGTGGTAGGCGCGGGCGTGGTGGGAATCGCGGCCGCGCGAGCGCTGGCGAAGGCTGGGCGCGAGGTACTGGTGCTGGAGGCGGCGGAGGCCATCGGCACCGTCACCTCGTCGCGCAATTCCGAAGTGATTCACGCAGGAATCTATTACCCCAAGGACTCGCTGATGGCGCGGCTGTGCGTCGAGGGGCGGCGACGGCTGTACGCGTTCTGCGCCGAGCACGGGGTGCAGGCGCGGCGCTGCGGCAAGCTCATCGTGGCGACCGACGACGCCGAGGCGGAGCGGCTCGCGGGGATCAAGGCGCGGGCCGAGGCCAACGGCGTCGAGGACATGCGGATGCTCACGGCCCGGGACGCGCGGGCGATGGAGCCGGCACTCGCCTGCACCGCGGCGCTGCATTCGCCGCACACCGGGATCGTGGACAGCCACGGCTACATGCTGGCGCTGCAGGGCGAGGCAGAGGCGGACGGGGCGACCTTCGTGTTCCACAGCCCCGTCGAGCGCGGGCGTGTGACGGAGGACGGCGTGGTGATCGAGGCCGCGGGCGAAACGCTCGCGTGCCGCACGCTGGTCAACGCCGCGGGGCTGTATGCGCCGGCGGTGGCACGCGGCATCGTCGGCATGCCGAGCCAGATGGTGCCGAAGGAATACTGGGCGAAGGGCAATTATTTCTCGCTGCCCGGCCGGGCACCGTTCTCGCGGCTGATCTACCCGGTACCGGTGCCGGGCGGGCTCGGCGTGCATCTCACCATCGATCTCGGCGGGCAAGCCAGGTTCGGGCCGGACGTCGAGTGGGTGGACGAGATCAACTACGACGTCGACCCCGCAAGGGCGGACAGTTTCTACGCGGCGATACGGCGCTACTGGCCGGGGCTGAGGGACGGCGCGTTGCAGCCTGGCTATGCTGGCGTCCGGCCGAAGATCGTGCCGAGGGGCGCGCCGGCGCAGGACTTTGTCATCCAGGGCCCGGCGGTGCACGGCGTGCCGGGACTGGTGAATCTGTTCGGTATCGAAAGCCCCGGCCTGACCGCCGCCATCGCGTTGGCCGATCTCGTCGTCGCGGCATGTTAATGGGGTCTGAGACCGCCCGCCCCAACGGGTCTTGCCAGTGCCCGCAATCTATCCGGGATTGAAAAATCTATAGATTTTCTGGGCCATTTCGCTGGAGATGCTCGGCGCGGCCTCGAGGTCGGCGAGCCCAGCCTGCTTCACGCCGCGGGCGGAGCCGAAATGGTGCAGCAGCGCTTTCTTGCGCGCGGGGCCGATGCCGGGGATCTCGTCGAGTTCGCTGGTGACGAGGGATTTGGACCGGCCGGAACGGTGGGTGGTGATGGCGAAGCGGTGCGCCTCGTCGCGGATGCGCTGCAGGAAGTAGAGCACGGGGTCGCGCGACGGCAGCTGCATCGGCGGATGGCCGGCGCGGTGGAACCATTCGCGCCCAGCGTCGCGGTCCGGGCCCTTGGCGATGGCGACGAGCGGTATGTCGCCGAGGCCGAGGCCCTCCATCACCGCAGTCGCGGCGGAGAGCTGGCCGGCGCCGCCGTCGACGAGGACGAGGTCGGGCAGCGTCTCCTCCTCCTTCAACGCGCGGGAGAAGCGGCGTTCCAGCGTCTCGCGCATCATGGCGAAGTCGTCGCCCGGCGCGATGGGGCCACGGATGGAATATTTGCGGTAGGCGGCTTTGCGAAACCCTTCCGGTCCGGCGACGACCATCACGCCATAGGGGTTCGCGCCCATAATGTGGCTGTTGTCGTAGCATTCGATGCGCTCCGGCGGCGCGGGCAGGCCAAATGTTTCCGCGACACCGGCGAGGAGCTTTGCCTGGCCGGCGCTCTCCGCGAGCTTGCGCTCCAGCGCCTCGCGCGCGTTGGTCAGCGCGTGCTGCACGACATCGTGCTTCTCGCCGCGCTGCGGAACAGCAATCTCGACGCCCTTGCGCACGCCCATGGATTGCGCCTTGAGCGTCAGCGCCTCCTCGACGAGTTCCTGCTCCTCAATCGCGTGGCTGAGCAGGATGAGCGGCGGCGGAGGCTTGTCATCATAGAATTGCGCGATGAACGCGGCGAGCACTTCGGGAGCCTCGGCGTTGCGCGCATGGATGGGAAAATGCGCGCGATTGCCGTTATTGCGTCCGCCGCGAACGAAAAATACCTGCACGCAGCTTTGCCCGGCGTTCTGCCAGACGGCGATGACGTCGGCGTCGCCGAGACTCGCGGGGTTGATGACGTCCGTGCCCTGGACCGCAGTCAGCGCCCTGATACGATCGCGGATGGAGGCGGCGCGCTCGAACTCAAGATGTTCCGATGCTGCTTCCATCTCGGCGGCGAGCGCCTGCTGCACGTGGCCGGCGCGGCCGGCGAGGAAGCCGCGCGCCTGGTCCACAAGCTCGGCGTAATCAGCTTCCGAGATGCGGCCGACGCAGGGGGCGGAGCAGCGACGAATCTGGAACAGCAGGCAGGGCCGCGTGCGGCTGGCGAAGACGGTGTCAGCGCAGGAGCGCAGCAGGAAGACGCGCTGCATCGCCGTCACGGTCTGGTTCACCGCCCAAGCGGAGGCGAAGGGTCCGAAATAAGACGCCTTGCGGGTGCGCGCGCCGCGATGCTTGGCGATCTGCGGGAAAGGGTGGTCCTCCGTCAGCATTAGCCACGGATAGGATTTGTCGTCGCGCAGAACGATGTTGAAGCGCGGCTTGAGGCGCTTGATGAGGTTCGCCTCGAGCAGCAGCGCCTCGGCCTCGGTGTGCGTGGTGACGATCTCGAGGCTTACCGTCTCCGAAACCATCCGGCGCAGGCGCTCGGGCAGGCGGTAGAATTGGGTGTAGGCGGTCACGCGCCGGCGCAGGGCGCGGGCCTTGCCAACATAGAGCGCGTCGCCCTTGGCATCGAGCATGCGGTAGACGCCGGGCGAGAGCGGCAGGGTGGGCAGCGCCGCCTCGATCACCGCGACACCCTTGGGCGTCGGGGCTCGGCCAGGCTCTGGCGAGTTCTCCGGCTCGGTCATGGGTGTGGTGCGCCGCAACAGCAGCAGTTAGGGGACAGGCCTGTGGAAAACCTTGTGGGGAAAACGGCGGGCAACAAGGGCCGATGGCGGATTTCCGCGAGCTTACACGCCTCGGGGATAACCGTGCCTTTTTGGTAAGCTCCTGTTTTCATTGATTTCTATTGTGGCAAAAGCGTCATAATCTTAACAAAAACGGACATGTGCCTGGAATCGCTTGCCGCCCACCGGGAGGTGGAAAACTAGCGGTGGCGGCGCTCGACCTCGACTCCGACGCTTGCAGCATCAGGGAGTATGTCGAGCTTCTCCACCCGGACCCGGGCGACCGCGACGCGGGGGTCCTCGAGGCAGGATTCGGCGATGCGCTCGGCCAGGGTTTCGACCAGGCGGACATGGCCGGCGGCAACGATGGCGCGCACGCGCTCGGCCACCGCGCCGTAGTCGACCACCCTGGACAGCACGTCCAGACCGACCGGGGCGCGCGAGAGCGGGCGCGCGCCGTCGTCTTCCACCGCGAGATCGACGTTGACCCTGATGCGCTGGCGGCGACCGTGCTCGCTCGCGTAGACCCCGATCGCCGCGTCGAGCATCAGATCACGCAGGAAGACGTGGCGCAGCGCCAGCCCGGCATCGGCGAAACGCGGTGTTTCCACCTCATCCTCCTATTCGACGATCGGTCCGCCGCGCTCGGGCGACCACTGCAGGTGCTGGCCGCCGTCAAGCGCCAGCATCTGGCCCGTATAAGAGGGCAGCGCCAGCACCGCCAGGACCGCGCGCGCGACCTCCTCGGGCGAGGTGGGGCGGCCGAGCGGGGTGGCCTCCGACTGGCGGCGGAAATGTTCCGAGGTCTGGCGCGCGTTGGCGAGCGCCGGGCCCGGGCCAATGCCGACGACGCGGATGCGCGGCGCGAGCGCCAGGGCCATGGTCTGCGTCAGCGTCCACAACCCGGCCTTGCTCAGCGTGTAGGAAACGAAGTGGGGCGTGAGCGACCAGACGCGCTGGTCGAGCATGTTGACGACCACGCCCTCGGCAGCTTCCGGCAGGGCGCGGGCAAAGTCCTGCATCAGGCGGAAGGGCGCGCGGAGGTTGGCTTCCATGTGCGCGTCCCACGAGGCGCGGGTGACGTCTTCCCACTCGTCGCGCTCGAAGGTGCTGGCGTTGTTGACGAGCACGCCGACGGGACCGAGCGCGGCCGTCGCAGCATCGATGAGGGTCGCGACCTCCCTCTCGCGCGCGAGGTCGGCTTGCAGCACGCAGGCGGCACCGCCTTTGGCGCGCACGGCGGCAGCGGTTGTTTCGGCCTCCGCCAGGCTGTCGCGGGCGTGGATGGCGACGGCGAAGCCTGCTTCGGCCAGCGCCAGCGCGATGGTCGCCCCCAAACGCCGCGCCGCACCAGTAACGAGCGCGGCGCGCGGAATGGAGGCCGGGATCGCGCCCGGCATCAGGCCGTGCGGTCGCCCGTGACGCCCTGAAGAGCCGCCTGCGCCGCGGCGAGGCGGGCCACCGGCACGCGGTAGGGCGAACAGGAGACGTAGTCGAGGCCGACGCTTTCGCAGAAGGCGATGGATTGCGGATCGCCGCCATGCTCACCGCAGATGCCGAGCTTGAGGCCGGGCTTGATCGCCCTGCCCTTCTCGGTTGCCATGCGCACCAGCGCGCCCACCCCCTCGACGTCGATCGAAACGAACGGGTCGCGCGGCAGGATGCCGGCCTCGACATAGGCGGGCAGGAACTTGCCGGCGTCGTCGCGCGACAGGCCAAACGTGGTCTGCGTCAGGTCGTTGGTGCCGAAGGAGAAGAAGTCGGCGACACCCGCGATTGCATCCGCGGTAAGCGCCGCGCGCGGCAGCTCGATCATGGTGCCGATCGTGTACTCGATGGTGATGCCGGTCTCCTTCGCCACCGCCTCGGCTTGGCCGACGACCTGGGCGCGGGTGATCTCGAGCTCGCGGCGGGCGCCAACGAGTGGGATCATGATCTCCGGCACCGGCGCCTTGCCGCCGGCGCGTATGACCTCGACCGCGCCCTCGAAGATGGCACGAGCCTGCATCTCGTAGATCTCGGGATAGGTGATGCCGAGGCGGCAGCCGCGGTGGCCGAGCATCGGGTTGGCCTCGGCGAGATCCGCGGCGCGGCGTGACATCGTTGCGACATCCGTACCCAGCGCCTGGGCGACTTCCGCCAGTTCTGCCTCGCCGTGCGGCAGGAACTCGTGCAGCGGCGGGTCGAGCAGGCGGATGGTGACAGGTAGCCCGGCCATGATGCGGAACAGGTCGCGGAAATCGTCGCGCTGGAACGGCAGCAGGCGGGCGAGTGCGGCGCGGCGGCCCGGCTCGTCCTCGGCCATGATCATCTGACGCACGGCACCGATGCGCTCGGGGTCGAAGAACATGTGCTCGGTGCGGCACAGGCCGATGCCCTCGGCGCCGAATTTTCGCGCAGTCTCGGCATCGAGCGGGGTCTCGGCGTTCGCGCGCACCTTGAGCCGGCGCACCGCGTCCGCCCAGCCCATCAGCGTCGCAAAATCGCCGGAGAGCGAGGGCTCGACCATCGGTACGTGGCCGATGAAGACCTCGCCAGTGGCGCCGTCGAGCGTGATAGTGTCGCCGGCGCGAAGCGTGCGGCCGCCGGCCGAAATGGTCTGCGCGCCGTAATCCACCGCCATGCCGCCGGCACCGGCCACACAGGGCCGGCCCATGCCGCGCGCGACCACGGCAGCGTGGCTCGTCATGCCGCCGCGCGTGGTGAGAATGCCCTTGGCGGCATGCATGCCGTGGATGTCCTCGGGGCTGGTTTCGATACGCACCAGGATCACCGCCTCGCCCTTGGCGGCACGGGCCTCCGCCTCGTCGGCAGAGAACACGATGGCGCCAGCCGCGGCACCCGGGCTCGCGGGCAGGCCCTTGGCCAGCAGGGCGCGCTTTGCCTTGGGATCGAGCGTCGGGTGCAGGAGCTGATCGAGCGAGGCCGGGGAGACGCGGCGGATCGCCTCGTCGCGGTCGATGAAGCCGTCCTGCGCCATCTCCACCGCGATGCGCAGCGCGGCGGCGGCGGTGCGCTTGCCGTTGCGCGTTTGCAACATGTAGAGCTTGTTGCGCTGGATGGTGAACTCGATGTCCTGCATGTCGCGGTAGTGCTTTTCCAGCGTCGCGCGGACACCGAGAAGCTCCCGGTATGCGTCCGGCAGCGCCTCCTCCATGCTGGTCTCACCGGGCTTGGCGCGCGCCTTGGAGAGCGGCTGCGGCGTGCGGATGCCGGCGACCACGTCCTCGCCCTGCGCGTTGATCAGGTACTCGCCGTAGAAGACGTCCTCGCCGGTGGAGGGATCGCGCGTGAAGCAGACGCCGGTCGCGCAGTCGTCGCCCATGTTGCCGAATACCATGGCCTGGACGTTCACCGCCGTGCCCCAGTCCGCCGGGATGTCGTGCAGCCTGCGGTAGGTGTTGGCGCGCGGGTTCATCCAGGAGCCGAAGACGGCGCCGACGGCACCCCATAGCTGCTCCCATGGGTCCATCGGGAACGGCTTGCCGGTCTCGCTCGCGACCGTCTCCTTGTAGCCCTCGACGATCTGCTGCCAGTCCCCGGCGGTGAGCGCGGTGTCCTCGATGACGCCGCGATCGAGCTTCACCGCCTCGATAATCTCCTCGAAGCGGTGGTGGTCGACGCCAAGCACGACGGAGCCGTACATCTGGATAAAGCGGCGATATGAATCCCAGGCGAAACGATCGTCACCGGAGGCCCTGGCCAGGCCGGCGACGGTCGCGTCGTTCAGGCCGAGGTTGAGCACCGTGTCCATCATGCCGGGCATGGAGACGCGGGCGCCGGAACGGACGGAGACGAGCAACGGCGCCGTGGCGTCGCCGAAGGACAGCTCCACCGCCTGCTCGACGCCCGCAAGGGCCGCGCGCACCTGCGCATCTAGATCCGCGGGGTATTGCCGGCCGCCGGCATAGAAGGCGGTGCACACTTCCGTGGTGATGGTGAAGCCCGGAGGCACCGGCAGGCCGATCGAGGCCATCTCCGCGAGATTGGCTCCCTTGCCGCCGAGGAGTTCGCGCATCGAGGCGCCACCCTCGTTGCGGCCGGCTCCGAAGCTATAGACCCATTTCGTCATGCGCGGCGTGGCTCCTCATCCTTCGATGCGGGAAAACTCGGCGACCTGGTTCATGGTGGCGCGGACGCGGGCGAGCAGGGCCAGACGATTGCGGCGCAATTCCGGCACCGGATCGTTGACCATGACCTCCGCGAAGAACGCATCCAACGGCGCACGCAATTCCGCGAGAGCGGCCATGGCGCCAGTAAAGTTCTGTTCCGTCAGCGCCGCGGGCACGGCCACTCGCGCGGCGGCGGCGGCGCGGTCCAGCACCTGCTCGCTCGCGAGATGCAGAAGGTGCGATGCAACCGCTTCGTCATGCGGACCGTCCTTGGCCTCCTCGATCCGCAGGATGTTGGCGGCGCGGCGATAGCCGGCCAGCAGGTTCGTCCCCTCCTCCGTTGCGAGCACGCTCGCCACCGCTTCGGTGCGGGCCAGCAGGCGGACGAGGTCGTCGTCAAGACCGGCGCCGAGCACGGCAGCCAGCACATCGTGGCGCGCGCCCTCCGCCCGAAGCTGCACGCGCAGGCGCTCGGCGATGAAGGCAAGAACCTCCTCCACGACACCCGGGCTCGCCAGTTCCGCATAGCCCGTGGCGGCGGCGCCGAGGATGGGGCACAGGGCGAGACGCAGCCCGCCCTCGCGCAGGATGCGGATGACGCCCAGCGCCGCGCGGCGCAGCGCGAACGGGTCGCCGGCGCCGGAGGGCTTCTCGCCGACGGCGAAGAATCCGACCAGCGTGTCGAGCTTGTCCGCGAGCGCCACGGCGGCGGCGAGCGGCTCGGTGGGCGGCGCCTCATTAGGGCCGCGCGGCGCGTAATGGAAGCGGATCGCAGCCGCCACGCCGGGCGCCTCGCCGTCATGCGCCGCGTAATAGCCGCCCATCACGCCCTGGAGTTCCGGGAACTCGCCCACCATGCCACTGGCGAGATCGCCCTTGCAGAGAAGGCCGGCGCGGCGGGCGAGATTGGCGTCGGCCCCGAGCGCCGCCGCGATAGTTCCGGCAAGTGCGGCGATGCGCCTGGCGCGCGCGCCCTGGCTGCCGAGCCTGGCGTGGAAGGTCACGCTGTCGAGCGTCGGCAGGCGATCGGCAAGCTTCGTGCGGCGGTCGAGATCCCAGAAATGCCGCGCATCGGCGAAGCGGGCGCGCAGCACGCGCTCGTTGCCCGCGACGATCGCCTTGCCGCCGTCGTCTGGCACCACGTTGGCGACGAAGGCGAAACGGTCGGCGGCGGTGCCATCCGCGCGGCGCAGCGCGAAATAGCGCTGGTTCACGCGCATCGAGACCTGCATCACCTCCGGCGGCAGGTCCATGTAGGCGGCGTCGATGCGCCCGAGCATTGGCACCGGCCATTCCACGAGGCCCGCGACCTCGTCGAGCAGGCCGGGATCGTCCACCACCGCGAGATTCTCGGCGGCGGCGAGTTCTCCGACGCCGTCCTTGATGATGCGCTTGCGCTCGCCCGCATCGGCGATCACGAAACGCTTGCGCAGTTCTTCCACCCAGGGCGCGGCGCCGGTGACGGGGAAGCCGCCAGGGGCGAGGAACCGATGTCCCTCCGAAACATTACCGGAGGCGAGGCCGTGGCCCTCGTCCTCACCCTGGCGCATGTCGAAGGCCACGAGCGCGCCGTCGAGCAGGCAGGTGATGCGACGCAGCGGGCGCACCCAGACGAACTGGCTGCTGCCACCCCAGCGCATCGATTTCGGCCAGGGGAAGCGGCGCAGCAGATCGGGCAGCGCAGCGGCGATCAGGGCCGCGGCGGGGCGCGCGGGGAGGCTGCGGGCAAGCACCAGGAACCCGCTCTCCTCGCGCAGGTCCTCGCGCGCCGCGCCGTGCTTGCGCAGGAAGCCTTCCACCGCCTGCGACGGCGCCGAGGCGCGGGGGCCGCGTTCGGACTGCGTGCTCGCCGGAACTTCCGCCGCGATGCTGGCGGCGAGCGCGATGCGGCGTGGGCCATACCAAGTGCGGACGCCGGATGGCTTCAGGTCGGCGAGCGCCGCCGTGAGCAGGCGCGCGAGATCGGCGGCACCACCGGCCTGCATGCGCGCGGGAATCTCCTCGCCGAACAGCTCGATGAACAGCTCCGGCATCAAGGCGTTTCCTCGCCGGCGACCCAGGCTTCGCAACAGGCCTTCGCCAGCGCGCGCACGCGCCCGATATAGGCAGCGCGTTCCGAGACCGAAATCACGCCGCGTGCGTCCAGCAGGTTGAACAGGTGACTCGCCTTGATGCATTGGTCGTAGGCGGGCAACGCCAGCTTCTCGCGCAGCAGCGCGGCGCATTCGGCCTCCGCGTCCTGGAAATGCCGCGCCAGCATCGCGGTGTCGGCGTGTTCGAAATTGTGCGCGGAATATTCCCGCTCGGCGCGCAGGAAGACGTCGCCGTAGGTCACGCCCCGGCCGTTGAAGTCGAGGTCGAAGACCCGCTCCACATCCTGCACATACATCGCAAGGCGCTCGAGCCCGTAAGTCATCTCGAAGCTGGGCAGCACGACCGGGATGCCGCCGACCTGCTGGAAATAGGTGAACTGGCCGACCTCCATCCCGTCGCACCAGACCTCCCAGCCGAGGCCCCAGGCGCCGAGCGTGGGGCTCTCCCAGTCGTCCTCCACGAAGCGGAAGTCGTGCCGGCGCGGATCCAGCCCCAGTTCGCGGTAGCTGGCGAGCAGCATGTCCTGCGCCGCCTCCGGCGAGGGCTTCATGATCACCTGGTACTGGTAATAGTGCTGCAGGCGGTTGGGGTTCTCGCCGTAGCGCCCGTCCGAGGGGCGGCGGCTGGGCTGGACATACGCGGCCGCCCAAGGGCGCGGGCCGAGGGCGCGCAGGGTCGTCGCCGGGTGGAAGGTGCCGGCGCCCATCTCCACGTCGTAGGGCTGCAGGATGACGCAGCCCTGGCGCGACCAGAAATCGTGCAGCCGCAGAATGAGGTCCTGGAACGAGGGGCCGGCCATGGTCGCTCGCGCTGATTCCCTGATACGCGGCGTTCTTGACGCGGTGCAACACGCGGAGCAAGCCCCCCGGGGCTGACGGGAGGCTGCGATGGCAGTGGACGGGCTCGACGACGCGGCGATCGCCAGGATCCTGACGCGGACGCGGCGGATCGCGCTGGTCGGCGCCTCCGCCAACCGGGACCGGCCGGCGAACCATGTTCAAGCCTGGCTGCAGGAGCGCGGCTACGAGGTGACGCCCGTGAATCCGGGGCTCGCGGGGCAGACACTGCTGGGGCGGCGGGTGGTGGCCAGCCTCGCGGAGGCGGCACCGCTCGAGATGGTGGACGTGTTCCGCAACCCCAGGCAGGTGCCGCCGATCGTGGACGAGGCGATCCGGCTTGGCGCGCGAGTGGTGTGGATGCAGCTTGGCGTGATCCACGAGGAGGCGGCGGCCAAGGCGCGGGTCGCGGGGATCACGGTGGTGATGGACCGCTGCCCCGTCATCGAGACACGCCGTCTGGGGTTGCCGCGGGTCGCTTGAAGCCGGTCGGGCGGGGGGCCAAATTGAGCCCACCCTTTGGAGCTTCCCATGACCAACGAGGAACGCGACCTCATCGCCCAGTTCATCCAGCGCGTCGGTGGGCAGCCGGCGGGCGGCAGCTTCGCCGGCTCGGTGCCGGCAACCAGCGCGCTGCCGCCGATCGACCGCGAGGCGGACGCGCTGCTCGCGGATCTGTTCCAGCGCTTCCCCGAGGCGCGCTACCGGGTGACGCAGTACGCATTCGTGCAGGAGCACGCGCTGGCAGAAGCGCAGAACACGATCCGCCAGTTGCAGGCGCAGGTGGCCCAGGTCCAGGCCCAGGCGCAGGCTCAGCCGGCCTCCTCGCCTTGGGGCGCCGCGGCGCAGCGCGGCTATCCGCAGCCGCCTCCGGCCTACGTGCCTGGCCAGCAGCCGGGCATGTTCCAGCAGCAGGGAACTGGCTTTCTTGGCTCGGCGCTGCGTACCGCGGCCGGTGTCGCGGGCGGCATCTTCGCGGCGGACGCGCTGATGGGGCTGTTCGGCGGACGCGGCGGCGGGTTCGGGGGTGGCGGCTTCGCCGGGGGCGGCAACACGACCATCATCGAGAATAACTACGGCAGCGCCGGCAACGATCCCTGGGGCGCAGGCGGTATCCCGAACGACCAGGGAGCCGGCTGGACGGACACGCAGGGTGGTGCCGATCCCGGCGGGTTCGACACGGGCCCCGACGTGGGCGGGGACGCCGGCGGGTTCGACAGCGACCCGAACAGCGTCTGACGCCGCCAGCCCGATGCGCTACCCCGACCTCGACATCGACCTGCTGCGCTGTTTCGCGACGGTCGCGGAGCAGGGCGGGTTCACCGCGGCCGGCAACGTGCTCGGGCTCACGCAGTCGGCGGTCAGCCTCAAGATCAAGCGGCTCGAGGATGTGCTGACGCGGCGCGTCTTCGCCCGCACCAGCCGGCGGCTCGCGCTGACGCCGGAGGGCGAGATGCTGCTGGTCTATGCGCGCCGCCTGCTGGCGCTCAACGACGAGGCGGTGCGGCGGATGATCGCGCCACCGGTGCAGGGGCGGCTGCGGCTCGGCGTCGCGGACCATTTCGTGCCGCATCACCTGGCGCCGATCCTGGCGCGCTTCGCCCGCACCTACCCCGACGTCCACCTTGAGGTGGAGGTCGGCCGCAGCCACGAACTGCGCGCCGCCTGCGAACGCGGCAAGCTCGACCTCGTCATCGGCAAGCGGCGCGAGGGCGAGACCGCAGGCACGCGGATCTGGACGGAGAACCTGGCCTGGGCAGGCCCCGCCGACGCCGACCCTGCGCGCTTCCTGCCGGAGGCCGGGCGCAACGCCCCGCTGCCTCTGGCGATGCTGCCGCCCGGCTGCATGTTCCGCGACCGGGCATTGGCCACGCTCTCGCGCGCCAACATCCCGCACGAGATCGTCTATGTCTCGGCCAGCCTGCTCGGCGTGATCGCGGCGGCGGAGGCGGGGCTGGCGGTAACGGTGCTGGGGCGCAGCACGCTCACGCCGGGGCTCGCGGAAGTGGCCGGCCTGCCCTCGCTCGGCGTCGCGGAGATGGCGATCTTCGGCGACGCGGAGGGGCGTTCAGCGCTGGTCGATCCGCTTGTGGGCTTCATCCGCGAGAGCCTGGCGGCAACGGTGGCGCTCCGGCCTGCCGCCTAGACATCGGGAGTTTCCTAGACGTTGAAGCGAAACAGCAGCACGTCGCCGTCCTGCACCGTGTAGTCCCGACCCTCGATGCGCAGCTTTCCGGCGTCACGCGCGCCAGCCTCGCCCTTGAGCGAGACATAGTCGTCGTAGGCGATCGTTTCGCAGGCAATGAAGCCGCGCTCGAAATCGCCGTGGATCACGCCTGCGGCCTGCGGCGCCTTGGTGCCGCGCACGATGGTCCAGGCGCGCGTCTCCTTTGGTCCGCAGGTGAAATAGGTGATCAGGCCCAACAGTTCGTAGCCTGCGCGCACGACGCGGTCGAGCCCGGATTCATGGAGGTCCAGGCCCGCGAGGAACTCGCCGCGCTCGGCTTCCGGCAGTTGCGCCACCTCCGCCTCGATCGCGGCCGAGACGACGACATGCGCCGCACCCTCTGCCGCAGCCTTCACCGCCACC
>JAJZUI010000100.1 GCA_021847175.1 Pseudomonadota bacterium | reverse complement strand
CGTCGCCAGCACGCCCTCGGCGATCACCGGCCGCGGCCCCGGCCGCATCGCAATCCCCTCGGCCTCCATCAGCGCGGCGATGTCCGGCTCGGCGCGGCGCAGCGCATCGGGGCGCATCAGCGCGCGCAAGGTCGCCGCCGTCTCGCGCAGCAGCCCGGCGCGGTCGGTCTCACCCCGCCCGGCGAATTCGCGCGCCGCCGTCTCGATCGCGGCCACCGCCTCGGGTCGGGGTTCGACCAGGCCGAACAGCGCGGTCGCCGGCAGCCGCCACCGCCGCACCCGTTCCTCGTCGTCCCAGCTTTCCATCTGCGGAAACGCCGCCAGCAGGGAGTCGCGCAGCCGCTCCGCCGTCCGCCGTCCCACCGAGAGTTCGGACGCCATTTCGTCCAGCGTCAGGCCTGTGCGCGTTCCCGCCAGATGGCGAGCCAGGCGCAGCAGGCGTTCGGCCGGGGCATAGCGCATGGCGCGATGCTGCCGGCCCGAACACGCCCTGGCAATCATGCCGCCGCCGCTCCGGCAAAGCCCATGGGCCCGCGCCCGCCGGCCCGGCCCGCGCTCTCCGCCGCCAGCAGCCGCACCAACGCCACGGGATCGCTCGCCGCCCCGCCCAGCGTCGCCCGCCGCGCGACCAGCGCGAAATCCGCCGGCGTCAGGCACCGCAGCCCGTCCAGCCCCGCCGGCGCCTCCAGCCCGAAGAAGCGCCGGAATGCCATCCGCGCCTGCGCCTCGGTCAGCCAGCCGAACCGCAGCTTGACCAGGAACCGCCGCAGGCTCGCCCGGTCCAGCCGCTCAGCCAGGTTGGTGGTGCAGGCGAAGGGCAGCTTATGGGTTTCCATCCAGGTCAGCATCTCGTTGACCTGACTGATCTCCCAGCTGCGCACGGCATCGCCGCGCTCCAGCAGCAGGCTGTCGGCTTCGTCGAACACCAGGAAGGCCTGCGCCTCCCGCGCCTCAGCGAACGCCCCGGCGATGTTCTGCTCGGTGCCGCCGACATAGGGGTCGAGCAGGTCGGACGCCCGCTTCTGCAGCACTGGCAGCCCCATCAGCGCGGCCAAGTGCCGCACCCAGGCGCTCTTGCCCGCGCCGGGCGGTCCGGACAGGAGGAAGGAGACGGCGCGCGGCGCTTCCGGGCGCGACAGCTCCGCCGTCAGCGCGGCCAGATCGGCGTCGGCGTTGATCAGGCTCGGGTCATACAGCGCGGCCGGTTCCGGCTCGGGGGCGGGCAGCGCCCCGCCGTGCACCGCGCGCGCCATCCCCGCGACGATCAGTCGCGCCGTCTCCGCCCCGCCGCCGGCAAGCCGGGCGCCGCGCAGCGCGGTGGCGGCGACGGCGGGCGCCGCCGGCACCAGTCGGGCGAGCCGCGCCGCCTCGGGTTCGGCCAGCACCACGCCCTCGGCCTCGCCCATGCGCCGCCACAGCCGCGTGCGGGTGGCGAGGTTCGGCACCTTCATCTCCAGGCACATCGTCATGCGCCGCACCACCGCCGGGCCGAGCGCGCCGATGTCGTTGGCGGTCCAGATGATCGGCACCGCCATGTGCTCGAGCAGCCGGTGGAGGAACACGCGCGAACCGGAGTGCCGCGCTGAGAACGGCCCGCTGCGGGAGGCGAACAGGTCCTCCGCCTCGTCGAACAGCAGCACGGTGTCGCCTGGCGTGGAGAGTCTTCCGGCCAGGCGCAGGCCGGCGAGCCGCTCATCACGATCGGGTTCGCAGCCCTCGTCGTCCGCCTCGGTCACCGGGCGCAGCCGCACGCCAAGATGGGCCGCGAGGGCCATGCCGAAGGCGGTCTTGCCGGTCCCGGGTGGACCGTAGAGCAGGACGTGGACGCCGCGCTCGCGGCCGACGAGCGCCGCTTGCAGCAGGCTGGCGGCCACCTCGGCCTCGCGGCCCAGATGCGCGAACGCCTCCCACGGCACCGGCTCGCCTGACGCGGTGCCGAGCAACTGGTCATGGAAATCCCCGGCCGGCGGCGTGCCGGCGCGGACCAGCGAGACCAGGCGGTTGAGCACATGGAGGTCGCCATCATGCAGGACATTCAGCAGACCGCACGCCGGCAGGCTGGCCTGGGACGTCAGCCGCGTCGCGATATCCGCCGGATCCTCGGCGAGCAACAGGCCGATAAGTGCGGGGTCGCGGTATAAGCCGTTGGGCCCGCCACGGGAGACACTGAGCTCGTCGAACAGGCTCTCCACCAGCCGATCGATGCGATACTGTATCGCGAAAGCGATGATGGCCTTCTCGATCGGATCCAGGTCCAGCCTATAGGCAATCGAATCAACCCAGCGATCGGCCACGGTCTGAGCGCTAGCGGGCAGCCTGGCCAACGCGGCGTCGATCGCGGCACCGACGCCCTCCCACTCCGGTAGCGAAAGCGGGCGGCGACCGCGGCCGTGCAACAGATCGCCGTCCGGCAGCGCGGCATCGGTGAGCGCGAGCCTCGCGGCCTTGTCGTTGAGCCAGGTAAGCAGCGCCGCCGCCTCGGGCATGTGGCGATCGATGGCGGCGTACCCGCGCGCGGCGAGCAGCAGCGCAAAGCGCGTCCGGCCACGCGCGGACACGAAGCGCGCCGCTGGGGCACGCTGGTGAGTCGAAATGGTCATGCAACGATCTCCTCGGAATCGAAGGACGCCTGAATGCGGCATCGGAACGTCAGAATCGGACGGAGCGGCGGAACGGGGACGGCGATGCCGTCCCCGTCTGCCGTCTCAGCCGGCGTGGGATGCCAGCCTTTGCCGGGTCCGCGCCTGGGTTTCGGCCTGGCGCAGTTGGGCCGCCGGGATGACCCGCGCGGCCTGACGCGGGTCGCCCAGGCCGAGTTCGATCACGATGAATCCGTCCTTGCGCAGGCGCGAACTGACGGCGAGCGTCACGTCCGCGACGACGATCTGGAAATGCGCCATCTCCAGCCCCTGCCCGCGGCGGGCGAGCTCACGCCAGGCAGCAAGCCCAGCCGCGCGCAGCTGGACGCCGAGCTCCGCCCGGGCCTCGGTCGAGAAGACAACGACAACGGGAGCCTGAACACGAAACATGATGACCTCCTCAAAGAACAAACACGGACCAGACCGACCGGACAGAATCCGGGTGCGGGCTGGTTCCGCTGCTCGAGGAAGTCAGGTGCTCATCGCATGGGCCGCGATATAGTTGCCTGATCGGCGTTTGTCATCCTGCCGCGCCGCAGAAATGCGCCGCGACTACGACAGAACGGGACGGGTTCGCTCGCCGGCGTCGGGTTGGCTCGTTGCGCCGGAAACGGAGGGGCCCCACGCTATGGATCTCCGCCCCGAGGGACGATGATGGCCATGCCGCACCTAACCAAGTCCCGCTACGTGGCCGGCCTCCAGTGCCTGCGCCGTCTTTGGCTGCAGGTCCATGAGCCGCGGGACTACGAGGAGCCGGCGCCCGGCTCCCCGATCGATGTCGGCATGGAGATCGGCCGCAAGGCGCGCCTGCTTTTCTCCGGCGGCGTGCTGGTCGAGCAGCCCCCCTGGCAGCACGCCGACGCCGTCGCGCGCACGGCCGCGCTGATGCGGGACCCATCCGTTCCGGCGATCTTCGAAGCGGCTTTCACGCATCACGATGTCCGTCTGCGCGTCGATGTTCTCGAACGCCGCCCCGACGGGTGGGGGTTGCTGGAGGTCAAGAGCAGCGGCGGGGTGAAGGACCACCATCTCGATGACACCGCCCTGCAAGCCTATGTCCTCGGCGCGGCGGGCGTGCCGCTCCGCGCCATCGAGGTGCTGCACATCAACATGGCCTATGTGCGCGGGCGAGGCGAGATCGATTGGCCCGCGTTCTTTGCCCGGGTGGACGTATCCGATGGCTTGGCCGATCGCATGACTGACGTGCCACTCCGTCTGCCCGCCATGCGTGACAGCCTGGGCCGCGAGACACTCCCGCACGCCGAACCCGGCAAGCAGTGCAGCAATCCCTATGCGTGCCAGTTCTGGAACCGCTGCACGGAAGATAAGCCGGCCGACTGGGTCCGTTACATGCCGCGTCTGACCGCGGCGCAAGCGGATCGGCTGGACGCGCTCGGCGTCTCCGCGATCTCCGACATCCCGTTGGACTTTCCGCTGGCGGGCAAGCAGGCCATCATTCGCGACGCCGTCGCCAGCGGCCAGCCCTATGTCGCCCCCGATCTGGCGCGCCTGCTGCACCGGTTCGGGCCGCCTGCCTGCTATCTGGATTTCGAGGCGATGATGCCGCCGATCCCGCTCTACGAGGGCACGCGGCCGTATCAGACTCTGCCGTTCCAATGGTCGCTGCATGTGCTGGCCGCGGACGGAACGCTGCGCCACGCGGCCTTCCTCGCGCCCACCGATGTAGACCCAAGGCGGAAATTCGCCGAGACGCTGATCGCCGCACTCGGCCGGTCGGACCTGCCAATCATCGTCTACTCCGCTTACGAGCAGACACAGCTGAAGGCGCTGGCAGCGCAATTTCCGGACCTGGCCGCGCCGATCGCCGTGATCATCCATCGTCTCGCCGATCTCCTGCCCGTGGTGCGCGGCGCGGTGTATTTTCCCGATTTCAGCTTCAGCAACTCGATCAAGGCCGTCGCCCCTGCTCTCAGTCTCGGGTTCGGTTATGATGACCTCGAAGATATCGCGAACGGAACGGAAGCCTCAGCGGCCTTCGCGCAGATGGCCTCGGGCGCGATCGCCGATCCCGCCGAAGTCGCGCGGCTTCGCCAGGCGCTGCTTGCCTATTGCGAGAGGGATACGTTGGCTATGGTGCACGTGCATCGTGCGCTGATCGCGCTGGCCCAACCAGGCTGACCCGACGCGGCTTGATGACGGAACGGTCGCGAGCGTCATGCCGATCCGCCGCTCGACCCATAGGACGGCTATTTCCGCGTCGATCGCCGGCCAGGGCAACGCGCCGGCCGCGACCGCCCGCAGCCGTTCGGCGATGCCGTGCTCGGCGTGCCAGAGGCCGGCGAGGAAAATGCAGTCTGCCTCGCCAACGCGGTCGGCGATCACCGCACCATCGGCCAGTTCGAGATCGAGGGCGGTGCGGATCAGCGCCTCCGGCACCTCCAGCAGGCGCTCCGCAAGCGGCAGCAGTTCCGCGACCGGCAGCCCGCAATGGCCCTCGTCCATCGCCTCGGAGAGCGCGTAGCCGATGCCGGCGCGGACGCGGATCATCGCCGTCTTCTCGATGCCGAGCCGGGCGGCGATCGCATCCGCGGTCTTGAAGCCGATGCCGCGGATGTCGCGCGCGAGTCGGTACGGGTTCTCGCTCATCGCCTGGATGGCGTCGGCCCCGTAGGTCTTGAAGATGCGCACGGCGCGCGCCGTGCCGACGCCGCGGTCGGCGTGGAGGTTTTCAGGAACCGCGCCTTGAACTGCTGGCCGTGGCGGCCACGTCAGGCAGCGCGGCGCACTGCTCGCCGATCTCGCGGATCCGGGCAGCGAGGCCGCCCGGATGGCCCCGTCGGACCCGCTCGCGCTCCAGCCGCTCGGCCAACGCCGTGCGGGTCGCCTCCGTAAGCGTCTCCCCGGTCAGCGCCGCCAGCGCAGGGGCGAGGCGGTCGGTCTCAGGGTCCTTCAGGCTTAGGGCCATGTCGCGTTGTCGGTTCTATAGTTTCTCTGAATTTATGGATCGCCACGTCAGACGCGTCGAGCCAGCCGTAATCCGTCATATCCGTGACCACGAGCCGCCGAGAACGCGATCGCCTATCCGAGCGGATGGCGGCCGGCGAACCAGCAACTCGCGCAGCTTGCGGGCGCCCCAGTGCGGCTCGTTCTTCTTGAGGCCCGTTATCATGGCCTCGAGTTCGGGCGGCAGCTGGCTGGCATAACGCCATGCACGGCGTGACCGGTCCGCGATCGCGGTGGCCCCTTCCTCCTTGTATCGATCAAAGATTTTGTAGCCGGTTTTGCGGGAGATGCCGGCTTCCCGGCAGAGCTCGCTCATGCTCTCGCCTCCGAGGAGGCGGGCGATGAAGCGCAGGCGTTCGTCCATGACCGAACACGCTTTCCGCGGCATCGACACCTCCTTGGCTGGCTAGCCAGCCAGGGAGGTGTCACCCGCGTGCCCGGAACAAACTGTCACCTATGTGTCGGAACGCTCAACAGCGATCTCAACAGCGATATTGATAGTCGAGCGCGGTCTGGCGAAGCCGCGCTCCTCGTTCCCGTGCGGGAAGGCGCGTTTGGGAAGCACCGGCGCCGCCCGCAGCCTCCGAGCCAGATTAACTTTTCATGATCCGGGACTTCCGGGCGGTCATGCCACAATTTTGCCTTCAACCAGGGATGAAACCCCGGACCCCAAGGCGAGCAGAATCTTCTGCTCGCCATTTCGTCAATTCTCGAAAGTCGACGGCCCCATGGCAAGCGAAACCTACGACGGCAAAGTCATCTCCCTCGGGCCCGACGACAGCATCATCCGAAAAACCGAACTGATCATCAGCGGCGTGCTGCGCGGCGGCGTGCTGCTCAGCGTTGCGATCATCCTCGGCGGCATCTCCTGGTTTTTCGTGCAGCTCTACACGGGCGTGCTCGTTCACCCCACCTTTCCGGATACGCTGCCGGCGGTCGTGCACGGCGTCGCCGCCGGCGATCCGCTCGCCGTCGTCGTCCTCGGCCTGCTGGTGCTGCTCGCAACCCCGGTGCTGCGGGTCGCCGTCTCGATTGTCGCCTTCGCACTCGAGGAAGACCGCACCTACGTGATCATCACGACGCTGGTGCTGGCGATCCTGCTGTTCAGTATCTTCGGTATCGGTGCTTGGCTCGGCCGCCCGGAGCCCGCGATGGTGCAGGACGGCAGGCTGGGGTTCTTCTTCTTCGTGCTGTTCAGCTCGGCCTTCGCCGGGTTCGTCGGCGCCCTGGTGGGCCTGGGCGGCGGCGTGTTCATCGTGCCGATCCTCACGCTTGGCTTCCGCGTGCCCTTCGACGCGGCGATCGGCGCGTCCATTGTCTCGGTCATCGCCACCTCCTCCGGAGCCGCCGCGGCCTATGTGCGCGACCGGATGACCAACCTGCGCGTCGGCATGTTCCTGGAAGTCGCGACCACGATGGGCGCCATCTGCGGCGCGCTGCTGTCCACCCTTCTCAATGCCACGGTCCTGTTCATCGTCTTCGGCGTGGTGCTGCTGATCTCCGCGATGCCGCTGGTGATGCGCCTGGGCGAGGAACTACCGGCCAACGTAATCAACCACAAATGGGCCGCGCGCCTGCGTCTTCCCGGCAGCTACCCGGACCGGCGCACTCGCGCGGACGTGGCGTATAACGTCGCGCATATCCGCTGGGGCTTCAGCCTGATGTACATCGCGGGCCTGATTTCCGGCCTGCTCGGCATCGGCAGCGGCACCTTCAAGGTACTGGCGATGGACACCGCGATGCGTCTGCCGATGAAGGTCTCCACCACCACCAGCAACTTCATGATCGGCGTGACCGCCGCCGCCTCCGCCGGCATCTTCTTCCAGCGCGGCGACATCGACCCGGCGATCGCCGCCCCGGTGGCGCTCGGCGTGCTGCTCGGTGCCACGGTGGGGGCGAAGATGCTCACGCGTATGTCCAATGTCTGGCTGAAGCGCGTCTTCGTGCCGGTGATCGTGCTGGTCGCGCTCAACATGCTGGCGCGCGGCCTGGGTTGGCTCTGACCCGGACGCCGCTCGCGAAAACCGGCGGCCCTGCGCGGCGAGGACCTCTCGTCGCGCGGGGCAGCCGCCGTCAGGCGCTCATCATCAGAGGTACGGAACTTTCGAGAATCAGGCGGCTCGACGTGCCGGGGACGAGCCAATTGAGGATCTCGCCGCGTCGGAAGGCGCCCACCACCAGCCCGTCCGCCTGCGCGGCCCGCGTCTCGTCGAGCAGCACGTTGGCGGTGCGGCGGCCGTCCGGGGCGACCACCCGGTAGCTCGCGGAGGGGGCTATGGGCCCCAGCACGCCGCGCGCCGCCTCCAGCACCGCCGGGTCCTGGCCAACCGCCACCACGTCTACCGCCTCGGCCTCGGCCAGGAACGGGGCGAACGCAGTGATAGCGCGGCGCAGCGGCGGCGAATCAGCCCATCCCACCGACAGCCGGCGGCCGAAGCCGCCGGCCCAACCGGGCGGCACCATCACCACCGGATGGCCGGTGCGCAGCAGCGCGGCGCGCAGCGTCTCGCGATGTCCCAACGGCTGGGTGTGCGGCGAAGCCAGCACCACCATGGCCACGTGGCCGCGGTAGTGGCGCATCACGCGCCATTCGTCGCCCTTGAATACATCGAGAGGCAGGTTCTGGCCGGCCTCGGTGTTCCAGTCGCTGACGAGCGCGCGGACGGCCTCGGTCTGGGCGTTCTCCCGGTCGGCGAAGTGTTCGGCCTCGAACTCGCTCAACTGTTCCTGCGAAGGCAGGATGATCGCCCCCGGCCCGACTTCGACATGCGCAAGCTGAACCCGCCGCCCCAGCGTCTGGCCGACGGTCGCTGCGATGGCGAGGCATTCCCTCGCCCCTGTCGTCGAGGGGAGCAGGACGAGAACAACGGGCGCTTCCATGGGCATCAACCTACCGGCGTGTTCCAGCTCATTGCAAATCCTTTGCGCGGCCTGCCGTTGCCGCGGGCCAGCCCAGGCGGCGTTGATCGTGATCAAGGCGGCCGCGGCCTGCATCGCCCAAAGGATGCCGTCATCTGGTCGAGAGGGATCCCCTTGCGGCGCGACGTCATCGGGTTCGTTCTGGAGGCCGCACGCAACCACGCCGGCACTCAGTACGCCAGTGGCGACCAGGGTGCCTGCCTCGCGGCGCAACCGATTTGCTTTGGGAATAGGGCGGAAGACGTGATCCCGGCGATACCAACGACCCCAACCGCGGATCAGACCGAGCCATGCCAAAGAAATCCCGCCTGATCGCCGCCGTCGTCGTGGTGGCCGCGTTCGCCGCGGGCGGCTGGTTTTACGCGCGACGCACGGAGATGCGGGCGGGCCCGACGCTCACCTTCTACGGCGATGTCGATATCCGCGAGGTGCAACCCACGTTCAACGCCAGCGGCCACATCGCCTCGATGGTGGTGCAGGAAGGGGCGGCGGTGCACCAGGGCGCGCTGCTCGCGACGCTGGACGACACGCGCTACGCCGCCTCGCTCGCCCAGGCGAAGGCGACGATGCGCAGCCTGAAGGCGGGACTCGACAAGCTGCTCGCTGGCTCGCGGCCGGAAGAGATCGCGCAGGCAAAGGCGACAATGGACGCGCTGCGCATCACCTACCAGAACGACGAGGTCACCTATCACCGCTTCGCAACCCTCGCGACCACCAGTGCGGCGACGTTGCAACAGCGTGACAATGCCAGGGCCGCGTTCAGATCCGCCCGCCAGCAATACGAGGCGGCGAAGCAGGCCTACATCCTGGCGGTGAAGGGGCCGCGCCAGGAGGACATCGACGCCGCCCGCGCCGCCTACGAGGCCGCGGTGGCCGCGGTGGCGCTGGCGCAGCGCGAATACGACGACACCAGGCTCTACGCGCCGGCCGACGGCGTGGTGGAGGACCGCATCCTGGAGCCTGGCGACATGGCCTCGCCGGCGACGCCGGTGTTCACGGTGGCGCTCACGAGCCCGCTCTGGGTGCGCGCCTATGTGCCCGAAAGAGAACTGGGCCACGTCCGCTATGGCATGGCGGCGACCGTGACGACGGACAGCTATCCCGGCACGGTCTATCACGGCTGGGTCGGCTATCTGTCGCCGACCGCGGAGTTCACGCCGAAAACGGTGGAGACGCCAGCGCTGCGCACGGCGCTGGTCTACCAGATGCGCATCTATGTCTGCGACCCGCGTGGACAGTTGCGCCTGGGCATGCCGGCGACGGTGCATATCGATCCCGAGCAGCCGCCGCCACCGGCGCACCCGGGATGCGGGGCCGCCCATGCCGCCGGAGGCTGAGCCGGCTCCGGCTTTGCGCTGCGTCGATCTGCGGCGGCGTTTCCGCATCGGCAAGCGGGTCGTCGTGGCGCTCGACGGCATCAGCGTCGAGGCGCGGCGCGGCGGTGTCACCGGCTTGATCGGGCCCGACGCCGCCGGCAAGACCACGCTGATGCGGCTGGCGGCCGGGCTGCTGCTGCCGGATTCCGGGCGCATCGAGGTGCTGGGCATCGACGTGGCGCGCGATCCGCTCGCGGTGCAGGCGCGGGTCGGCTACATGCCGCAGCATTTCGGCCTCTATGAGGATCTTTCGGTCCGCGAAAACCTCGACCTCTACGCCGATCTGCAGGGTGTTGCGCCATCAGAACGATCCACGCGCTACGCCGACCTGCTGCACATGACGGGGCTCGGCCCGTTCACTGGGCGCATGGCGGGCCGGCTGTCCGGGGGCATGAAGCAAAAACTTGGCCTCGCCTGCACGCTGGTGCAGCCGCCGGACCTTCTGCTGCTCGACGAGCCGACCGTCGGCGTCGATCCGGTCTCCCGCCGCGAGCTTTGGCAGATCATCGATCACCTGACGCGGGGCCTGCACACCACCGTGCTGTTCAGCACCGCCTATCTCGACGAGGCCGAGCGTTGCGACACGGTGCTGCTGCTGCACGAGGGGCGGCTGCTCGGCAGCGGCCCGCCGCGCGAGATTTCCCGCGCGATGGAGGGGCGCAGCTTCCACGCCGCCGCCAAGCTCGGGCGGCGGAAGTTGCAGGAACGCCTGGCGGGGCTGCCGTGGGTGGTCGATGCGGTGATCCAGGGCGGCGGGGTGCGCGTGGTCACCGCGGCGGGAACCGCGCCCGATCCCGCCACCCTGCAGCCGCCGGTGCCGGATCTGCGCTTCACGCCGGTGAAGCCGCGCTTCGAGGACGGGTTTGTCGCGCGGCTGCATGAGAAGGTTGGGCGCAGGGCCCCGTCGTCGCCCATCCCGGCGGAGGCGCGCGCTTCGCTCGCTCCCGGCGGCGATGGCGAGGTCATCGTCGTCGAGCATCTGACCCGCCGGTTCGGGGACTTCATCGCGGTGGACGACATCAGCTTTAGCGTCCGCCGCGGCGAGATCTTCGGCCTCCTCGGCGCCAACGGCGCGGGCAAGTCCACCACGTTCCGCATGCTCTGCGGCCTGCTGCCGGCCACGTCCGGGCGATTGCGTGTCGCCGGCTTCGACCTGCGGACGGCCGCGGCGCCGGCGCGCGGGCGGATCGGCTACATGGCGCAGAAATTCTCGCTCTACGGCGACCTCTCCGTGGGCCAGAACCTGCGCTTCTTCGCCAGCGCCTATCGGCTGCGGGGGCATCGGCGCGCCGAGCGGATCGCATGGGCGAGCGCGGAGTTCGAGCTTGCGCCGATGCAGGAGGCGACGGCGCGCGACCTGCCCCTCGGCTACAAGCAGCGCCTGGCACTCGCCTGCGCGCTGATGCACGAGCCCGGCATCCTGTTCCTCGACGAACCGACCTCTGGGGTCGACCCGCTGGCGCGGCGCGAGTTCTGGCGGCGCATCGACGCGCTCGCGGAGCAGGGGGTCACGGTGCTGGTGACGACGCATTTCATGGAGGAGGCGGAGTACTGCGACCGGCTGGCGATCATGGCGCAGGGCCGCGTGCTGGCCACCGGCGAGCCGGAGGCGATCAAGGCTGCCGCGCGCACCGCGACCCGGCCCGAGCCCACCATGGAGGACGCCTTCATCGACGTGATCGAGGCGGCCGCTAACAAGGCGCTCGCCGCATGAACCTTCTGGCATTCCGACGCATGCGCGGCCTGTTGCGCAAGGAGTTCCTGCAGATCTGGCGCGATCCATCAGCGCTGGCGATTGCCTTCGTGCTGCCCGCGGTGCTGCTGCTGATCTTCGGCTATGGCGTTTCGTTGGATGCCCGTAACGTTCCACTGGGCCTCGTGGTGGAGCAGCCGAGTGCGCTCGCCGCGAGCTTCACCGGTGCGTTTGGCCATTCGCCCTATTTCCGTCCGCGCTCGTTCCTCACCATCCAGGACGCCGAACGCGCGATGCGCGCGCGTGAGGTGCAGGGCATCATCTGGCTGCCCAGCAATTTCGCCCGCCGCGCCCAGCATGGCGGCAACGCGCCGATCGGCGTCATCGTCAATGGTGTCGATGCCAACGACGCTCGCCTCATCGAGGGTTATGTGCAACAGGTCTGGGCCACCTGGCTCACGGCCCAGGCGCGTGCCCAAGGTCACCCGTCGCCGACGCCGCTCTCGGTGCAGCCGCGGGTGCGGTTCAACCCGGCGGTCAGCAGCCGCAACTACCTGGTGCCGGGGCTGATCGCGGTGATCATGACGCTGACCGGCGCGCTGCTGACCGCGCTGGTGATAGCGCGCGAGTGGGAGCGCGGCACGATGGAGGCGCTGATGGTCACCCGCGTGGCCATGCGCGAGATCCTGCTCGCGAAGCTCATTCCGTATTTCCTGCTGGGCATGGGCGGCATGGCCGCGTCGGTCGCGATGGCGGTGCTGCTGTTCGGCGTGCCGCTGCTGGGGTCGTGGTGGGTGCTGGGCGGCGCCTCCGCCCTGTTCATGCTGGCGGCCCTCGGCATGGGGCTGCTGATCTCCAGCGTTGCACACAACCAGTTCGTCGCCGGGCAGATCGCTATCATCACCACGTTCCTGCCGGCCTTCCTCCTCTCCGGCTTCGTGTTCGACATTGGCAGCATGCCGGGCGTCGTGCAGCTGATCACCCATGTCGTCGCAGCGCGGTATTTCGTTGCCATCCTGCAATCGGTGTTCCTCGCCGGGGATGTCTGGTCGGTGATCCTGCCCAACGCGCTGGCGCTCGCGGCGATGGCAGCGATCTTCCTCGGGCTGGCGCGCGCCGCATTTCGCCGGCGGCTGGACTGACGCCGATGTGGTCGCAGGTTGTCGCACTGTTGATCAAGGAACTCCTGGCGGTGCTGCGTGATGCCAAGAGCCGCGCGGTGCTGATCGGCCCGCCGCTGATCCAGCTCATGGTGTTCGGCTATGCCGCGACCTTTGACCTCAACCACGTGCCGATCGCGATCTACAACCAGGACACGAGCCAGGCCTCGCGCGAGCTGGTGGCACATTTCGCCGGCTCGCCGACGTTCCACGTGGTGGCGATGCTCGGCAGCGAGCGGCGGATCGACAGCCTGATCGGCTCGCGGCAGGTGCAGCTCGTGCTGGTGATCGACCGGCGCTTCACCCGCGACCTCCTGACGCATCAGCCGGCGCCGGTACAGGCGATCGTCGACGGGCGCAACTCCAATACCGCCCTGCTGATCGAGGGCTATGCCAACACCATCCTGACCAACTTTGCCCTGAACTGGGAAGCCGCGCATGGCGGGCCGGCACCACCCGCGGTGCTGGTCCTGCGCGCGCTCTACAACCCCACGCTGAGTTCGCGCTGGTTCATCGTGCCTGGTATCGTGGCGCTGCTGACCCAGGTGGTGACGCTGCTGGTCGTGGGGCTCTCGGTCGCGCGCGAACGCGAAACTGGAACGTTCGACCAGCTGCTGGTGACGCCAATGCGCCCGGTGGACATCCTTCTGGGAAAAGGCCTCCCGGGGGTGCTGATCGGCACCGTGGAGGCCTCGGTGATCGTCGCCGCCGCCGTGGCGTGGTTCGGCATCCCGCTGCGGGGCGGGTTGCTGCCGCTCTATCTCGGGCTGCTGCTGTTCGTGATCGCGGTGACCGGGATCGGGTTGATGATTTCCTCGCTCGCGTCGACCCAGCAACAGGCGCTGCTCGGCGCATTCCTGTTCATGGTCCCCTCGATTATCCTCTCCGGGTTTGCCACCCCGATCGCCAACATGCCCGTCTGGGTGCAGGACCTCACGCTGATCAACCCTATGCGCTACTTCCTGGTGATCGTGCGCGGCGTGTTCCTGCAGGGCGCGGGCATCGGTTCGCTTTCGTCACAATACTGGCCGATGGCGGTGATCGGTGCGGTCAACCTCATCGCGGCCGCGTGGCTGTTTCGCCGGCGGACGCTCTGACCGCGCGGCTGTGTACCCGAGCGCCTCGGCGCTCAGCCGTGGCCCGCGCGCAGCGCCTGGTCGAGGTCGGCGTAGAGGTCGCCCACGTCCTCGATCCCGGTCGAGAGGCGCAACAGGTCGGTGGGGCAGGGCGTGCCGGCGCCCTCGATGGAGGCGCGGTGCTCGATCAGGC
>JAJZUI010000099.1 GCA_021847175.1 Pseudomonadota bacterium | reverse complement strand
GTCCGAGTAGCGATCGGCGAGCGGCGAGCGCGCGACGAAGCCGAGGTTCCACCGGTGCACGCCGTGCAGGTCTGCATAGCCGCCAGAGGCGAAGGCGCGCAGCAGGTTGAGCGTGCCGGCGGACTGGAAATACCCGGTCTCCATCCGCGCGGGATCCGGCACCCGGGCCTCGGTGGTGAACTCGGCGCCGTTGATCAGGTCGCCGCGGTAGCTCGGCAGCGTCTCACCGTCCTTGGTTTCGGTATCGGAACTGCGCGGCTTGGCATACTGTCCGGCCATGCGCCCGATCTTCACCACCGGCATCGAGGCGCCGAAGGTCAACACCACTGCCATCTGCAGCAGCACGCGGAACGTGTCGCGCACGGAATTGGCCGTGAAGTCGGAAAACACCTCCCCGCACGCGCCGCCCTGCAGCGTGAAGGCGCGGCCCTCGGCCACCTGCGCCAGCGCGGCCGTGAGCCGCCGCGCCTCGCCCGCGAACACCAGCGGCGGATACCCGTGCAGCCGCCGCTCCATCGCGGCCAGCGCCGCGGGATCGGGGTAGGCGGGCACCTGCTTGATCGGCTTAGTGCGCCAGGAATCGGGGCTCCAGAGGGTGGTCACGGTCTGTTCTCCAGCGATCGCGGGCAGTTATCCACAGAAACCCGGCCCTTGGCTACCGGCGGCTATTGCGCCGCCGCGCGCGCGGGCCCTGCCTCGCGGGTGCGGGTGCGCATGGTCACGAACTCCTCCGCCGCGGTGGGGTGGATGCCCACGGTCATGTCGAAGTCCTTCTTGGTCGCCCCGGCATTGATGGCAACCGACAGACCCTGGACGATCTCCGGCGCGTCCTCGCCGAGCATGTGCGCGCCCAGCACCTTGCCCGTAGCCTGCGAGACCACAAGCTTCATCAGCGTCTTGCGCGGCCGTCCCGAAAGGGCATGGCGCATCGGCGTGAAGCGCGAGAGGTAGATATCCACCGCTTCGCGGCCGGCCGCCTCCTCCTCCGTCAGCCCGACGGTCGCCACGGGCGGCGTGGTGAACACCGCGGTCGCGACAACGTTGAGGTGCCAGTCGCGCCCGGCGCCAAAGAGCCGCTCCGCCAGCGCATGCCCCTCGGCGATCGCGACCGGCGTGAGGTTGAGCCGGTCCGTCACGTCGCCGATCGCATAGATGCCGGGCACGCTGGTCGCGTTCGCCTCGTCCACCGGGATGGAGCCGTCCTCGCGCACCGCAACGCCGGCCTTCTCCAGCCCCAGCCCCTTCGTGTAGGCGCCGCGCCCGAGTGCGGCGAAAACCATGTCCGCCGCGATCTCGCTGCCGTCGGAAAGCAGCACCCGCCGGGCGGCTCCCTTTTCCTCGACACGCTCGACCACGTTGAACGGGTGCTGGTGGATGCCCTGCGCCTTCAGCGCCTCGGCCATCGCCTCGCGGATGTCGCCGTCGAAGCCCCGCAGCGGCAGCGGCTGGCGGTAGACCAGCTCCACGTGCCGCCCCAGCCCCGCGAAGATGCCGGCGAACTCGAGCGCGATATAGCCGCTGCCCAGCACCACGATGCGCTCCGGCAACGAGTTCATCGCGAACACGTCGTCGGAGACCACGGTGAGCTCTGCGCCGGGAAACTCCGGCCGCGCGGGCCGCCCGCCGGTTGCGATCACGATCCGCTCCGCCGTCACGCGCTTGCCGCCGACATCGAGCGTGTGCGCGTCGACCAGCTCCGCCCGCGCGTCAAACACCTTGGCCCCAGCGCCGTCCAGCAGCTTGCGGTAGATCGGCGCCAGGCGCCCGACCTCGCGGTCCTTTGCCTCGATCAGGCTCGCCCAGTCATGCCAGCCTGGCTCGATGCTCCAGCCGAACCCCGCGGCGTCCTGCACCATCGCCCCATACTCGGAGGCCATGACCATCAGCTTCTTGGGCACGCAGCCGATATTGACGCAGGTGCCGCCCCAGAACCGCTCCTCCGCCACGCCGACGCGCGCGCCGAGCCCCGCGGCGATGCGCCCGCAGCGCGTGCCGCCGGAGCCGCCGCCGATGACAAACAGGTCGAAATCGTAAGCCACGCGCGTCCTCCCGCTCGTTAACATTTCCAATATGCGCGCTGCCACCGACCCCGACGAGCCCCATCAGCCCGGCGCGGCCACGCGTGCCTGCCGCTCGGCGCGCAGCCATAGCACCAGGCTCGGCGCCCCCAGCGCCAGTTCACGCAGCCGCTTCATCAGCGCCATTGCCAGCGCAACATCGGGCGGCACGCCGAACAGCCCGCCCAGCACCACGTAGCCGCCCTCCAGCACGCCGAGCGAGGCGGGGACAGCGAAACTCGCAGCCTTGACCATCTGCCCGAGGCTCTCGATCGCGAGCGCCGCGCCCCAGCCCACCGGATGGCCGAGGAACCGCAGCGCCAGCCAGACTTCTACCGCGCCCAGTGCCCAGGCCAGCAGGTGCCACGCGGCGCCGCGCGCCAGCTCCGCCCGGCGCGCATGGCTGGCAAGGATTGCGCCGTGCAACCCAGCGACGGCGGCGCCGAACCCGAACCGCGCCGCCAGCCGCTCGGCAACGCGCGCGAGCCCTAGGCGCTGCGCCGCAAGCAACGCCCCGGCCATCGCCAGCAATACCAGGAAGGCGGCGAGCAGCGGCCAGGCCACCGCAACCCGCCCGAGCAACGCCACCAGGGCGAGCAGCCCGGCCAGCGTGAACGCCACCTGGGTCGCCATCTCGATGCTCATGTCGACCACCGTCGCTGCAACCGCATCGGAGGGCGCCACGCCGCGCCGGCACAACAGCCGCACCGCGACCGCCACGCCGCCCAGCTGCGCCAGCGGCAGCAGCGTGTTGATTCCCTCGCGGACCGCCCGCAGCAACGTGAGCGCAGCGGCGCCGGGCCGCGATGGCGCCCGCATCACGGCGCGCCAGGCCAGCGCCGTCAGCACCAGCTGGACGCCGTGCAGCGCCACGATCACGGCGAGGCCGGGGGCCGCGCGCCACAGCAATCCCGCGACCGGCCCGACCCCCGCCCGTGCCAGCAGCCAGGCGGCGAGCGAGGCGCCGGCGAGCCCCGCCAGCGCCGTCCACAACCCGGCAAGCCGTTTCACGTGCCCGCGTGCCCCGCCCAGTGCCAGCCTCGCACCGGCCGCGGCGCAGGCGCGGCCCGCCCCGCCTCCTCGGCGATGTCGAAATGCTCGCGATAAGCGCGGAACGCATCGCGTAACATGCCGGTATCGAACCCATAGCGCGCGAGCTCATAGCGGTGCCGGGCGTAGCCGCCATCCGGGCGCCGCGCCACCGCGAGCTCCATCCGCGCCGCGGCCAGCGTGTCGAGCTCCATGCCGAAATGACGGTAGATTTTCGCCGCCGTCTCCAGCGGCCGCGTCACCACCTCGCGATAGGAAAGATGCAGCGCCGGCGGCCCGGCCCTCGGCGCGCGGCTCGCCGCCACCATCAGCCCGGCGCCGCGCACCCAGTCCCCCAGCACCTGCCGCCCGACCTCCAGCGGGTCGACCCGCCGCGCGAACGGCGCGCGCAGCACCTCGGTGAGCCGTGCGACCGAGGGCAGCACCCGCGCTGGGTCGCGATGCACGAACACCACCCGCGCGTCGGGGTAGACGGTGTCGAGCGCGTCGAGCGCGAACACATGGTCCGGTGATTTCAGCACGAAGCGCCCGACGCCACCCTGCCGGTGCGCAAGATGCTGCAGGAACCGCCGGTGGAAACGGTACGCCTCGCCATGCCCATCGCGCGCCAGCCAGGCACGGTAGGACGGCACGCGGTGTGTGGTATCGAAGCGCAGGCTGCGGAACACATGCCCCGTGATCTCGGTGCATTCCTGCGGCGCATCCGCGCCCAGCATGTGCAGCCCCGCGATTCCGGGCGCCAGCAGGCGGAAGAAACGCAACTGCCACGCGACGTCGCGCCGCGCCCGCGCGGCGCCGTGCGCGGGATAGGGAGCGATCGTCTGCCAGCTCCGCGGCACGGCGCTCGCGGGATCGCGCGCCAGGATCGCATGCAGGAAGGTCGTGCCGCTGCGGGGCATCCCGGTCACCACCAGCGGCGCCGCGACAGGCTCGGCGAGGATCGCGGGGTCGCGCGCCTCCGCCGCCGCCATCCGTTCCAGGTTTGTAACGTAGCGCTCGACGTCCCACCGCGCCGCCAGCACGCCGAAGGGCGAAAGCCCGGCCTCCTGGCGCCAGGCATCGAGCAGCGCAGCAAGCCCCGGCACCGGGTCGACGCCGGGCAGCGCCGCACCCCGCGCCCTCTCGACCAGGCCCGCGAACCCGTCGCCCCGACCGAGCACCCGCCCGGCCACACGGTCGAGCAGCGCGAGCAGCGGCGAGCGGGACTCACGACCGTTTTTGCCGCGTCCGGCGGCCTGCGCACCCAGGGTGCTCATCCGCAAGCCGATCATGCGCACCATCCGGTCTGCCGCCCGGCCTGACGCCAGCCGGGACCCACTCAAAAGGTTGGGCGTCCCCACGCCGCCCGCAAGCCGGATGTTCGGGGCCCGTTATCCGGCCGTCGGCCGCCCCATGCCCACGACATGACGCGCGCATGATATTTCAAACCTCAACAATGCCGTCTCAAGGACACTTTTGGATATGCTTGACATCGACCATGTCGCGCGCGATGCCTCATGCATGATCACCGCGCCCCAGATGCGCGCTGCGCGCGCCCTTCTCGGCCTGGACCAGCGCCAGCTCGCGTCCCTGGCCGCCGTCTCGCTCCCCACCATCCAGCGCATGGAGGCCAGCAAGGGTACCGTGCGCGGCAACGCCGAAACCCTCACCAAAGTGATCGAGGCGCTGGACCGCGCCGGGCTCGTGCTGATCCGCGACCACGACACGAGCGGCGCCGGCGGCCGCGGCGTACGCTTCAAGGATTCCCACGGATAGGCGTCAGGGCGGGCGACGGCACGCCGCCGCCCGGGCACGGCCCCTATTCGACCGTCACGCTCTTCGCGAGGTTGCGGGGCTGGTCGACGTCGGTGCCCTTCAGCACCGCCACGTGATAGGCGAGCAGTTGCACCGGGATCGCGTGCAGGATCGGCGCCACGAACGGATCCACCTTCGGCAGCACCACCGTCTCGGCAGCGATCGAGGCCAGCTTCTGCGCCCCCTCGGCGTCCGAGAACACCACCACCTGGCCGCCGCGCGCCGCTGCCTCCTGCACGTTGGACGCGGTCTTCTCGAACAGCGGGCCGGAGGGCGTGATCGCGATCACCGGCACGTTCCTGTCAATCAGCGCGATCGGCCCGTGCTTCATTTCGCCGGCGGCGTAACCCTCGGCGTGGATGTAGGAAATCTCCTTGAGTTTCAGAGCCCCTTCCATCGCGATGGGGAAGCAGCCGCCGCGGCCGAGATAGAGCACGTCGCGTGCCTCGGCGATCCGTTCCGCGAGCCGGCGGATATGCCCGTCATGCTCGAGCACCTCCGCCGCGCGGCCTGGCACCTCCAGCAGCGCGGCCGTCAGCCGCCGCTCCTCTTCGCGCCCGATCGCGCCGCGTGCGCGCGCCGCGGCGATCGCGAGGCATGCCAGCACGGCGAGTTGCGCCGTGAAGGCCTTGGTGCTGGCGACCCCGATCTCGGGCCCGGCCACCGTCTGCAGCACCGCGTCGCTCTCGCGCGCCATCGTGCTCTCCGCCACGTTGACGACCGAAAGCACGTGCTGCCCCTGCTCGCGCATGTAGCGCAGCGCCGCCAGCGTATCCGCGGTCTCTCCTGACTGGCTTACCAGCAGTCCGAGCCCTCCCTTTTCCAGCGGCGGCTGGCGATAGCGGAATTCGCTCGCGACATCACCGTCGGCGGGCAGTCTCGCCAGCGCCTCAAACCAGAACCGCCCCACCATCCCGGCATAAAAGGCCGAGCCGCAGGCGCTGATCGACAGCCTCGTGACGCTCTCGAAAGAAAACGGCAGCGCGGGCAGCACCACGGAACGCGTGCCGGGATCGATCATCTGGTTCAGCGTGTCGCCCAGCACCGCGGGGTGTTCATGAAGCTCCTTCTCCATGAAGTGGCGGAAATTGCCCTTGCCCACCGCGGCGCCGGAAAGTGCCGTCTGCTGGATCTTGCGCTGGACGTCCCGGCCCTCGAGGTCGAAGAAACGCGCTCCGTCACGCGTCACCACGGTCCAGTCGCCGTCCTGCAGGAACGCGATGCGCCGCGTGAGCGGCGCCAGCGCCAGCGCATCCGAGCCCAGGAACATCTCGCCCTCGCCGAAACCCACGGCGAGCGGCGCCCCCTGCTGCGCGCCGATCATCAGCTCGGAATGCCCGGCAAAAACCATGGCCAGTGCATACGCGCCATGCAGCCGCTTGAATGCCGCCCCCGCGGCCTCCACCGGAGCCATACCTCGTTTCAGGTTCAGATCGACAAGCTGGGCCACCGTCTCGGTGTCGGTCTCAGACGAGAATTCCTGCCCCGCCGCCTCCAGCTCCGCGCGCAGTTCCGCGTGGTTCTCGATGATGCCGTTATGCACCACGGAAACGCGAGCCGTGCCGTGCGGATGCGCGTTGCCCTCGGTGGGAGCCCCATGCGTCGCCCAGCGCGTGTGTCCGATCCCCGTGGTGCCCGGGAGCGGTCGGGAGGCCAGCATCTCAGTGAGATGGCCGAGTTTTCCCGGCGCGCGCCGGCGCTCGATATGCCCGTTCACCAGCGTCGCAATGCCCGCGCTGTCGTAGCCGCGATATTCGAGCCGCCGCAGTGCCTCCAGCAGGACAGGCGCCGCCTCGCGGTTTCCGATCATGCCTACAATGCCACACATCGCATCATCCCTTCTTCAATCTCGCCGCCTTGCGCGTCTTGAGGTCCGGCGCACGCCCCGGCTTCGTCACCTGCCGCGCGCGGCCCAGCGCCATCGCCCGTTCCGGCACATTCTCGGTGATGGTGCTGCCCGCCGCGACGAAGGCACCGTCGCCGAGCGAAATCGGAGCCACCAGCACGGAATCCGAGCCCACGAACACGTCCGCCCCGATCGTGGTGCGGTGTTTCGCCACACCGTCGTAGTTACACGTGATCGTTCCGGCACCGATATTGGTTCGTGCACCGACCACCGCATCGCCAATGTAGCTCAGATGGTTCGCCTTGGCCCCGTCTCCAAGGCTCGCCGCCTTCAGCTCCACGAAATTGCCGACATGCGCGCCGGCGCCGAGCACCGTGCCCGGCCGAAGCCGCGCGAACGGCCCCACGATCGCGTCGCGCCCCACTTCGCAGCCCTCGAGGTGCGAATGTGCCCGCACCACGGCACCCCTGCGAACGGCGACGCCGGGCCCGAACACCACGTAGGGGCCCACCACCGTGTCCGGCTCCAGCACGGTGTCCGCGGCAAGGAAGATCGTTTCGGGTCCTATCAGCGTCGCCCCCGCATCCATCGCCGCGAGCCGCAGCGCCGCCTGCACGCTCGCCTCGGCCTCCGCCAGCTCGGCGCGCGAGTTCACGCCGCGGCACTGCGCGAACGGCGCCTCCACCGCGGCCACGCGCACGCCCTCGGCCCGCGCCCCCGCGACGATGTCGGTAAGGTAGTATTCGCCCTTGGCGTTGTCCGCGCGCACCGCGCCGAGCCATTGGCGCATCCGCGCCGCCGGTGCCACAAACACGCCGGCGTTGCACAGCGTCTCCGCCCGCTCCGCCTCGCTCGCGTCGATCCACTCGACGATGCGCTCGACATAGCCCTCGCGGCTCAGCACGCGCCCGTAACGAGCGGGATCGGGGGGGCGGGTCGCCAGCAGCACCAGTCCCGCGTCGCCCCGGGCCAACCGCTCGCGCAGGCGCAGCAGGGTCGCCGCCGCGATCAGCGGGTTGTCGCCGTAGAGCACCGCTACCTCACCCTCGCCGAACAGGCCGGCCGCCTGAAGTGCGGCATGCGCGGTGCCGAGCCGCTCCTGCTGCACCACGCTCGCATGCGGCAGCGCTGCCTCGGCGACCGCCTCCATCCCCGGCCCGGTCACCACCACGATACGGTCGAACGCCGCCTCGCACGCGCCGATCAGGTGACGGAGCATTGGCCGTCCCGCGATCTCGTGCAGCACCTTGGGCCGCGCGGACTTCATCCGCGTGCCCATGCCAGCAGCCAGGATGATCGCGGTCGCTGTCATGCGCCCGGCCTAACCGCCACCGTGCCGCCGTGTCAAAGCCGTTCGCGTTCACTCTTGTTTGCGCCGTGAAACAACCCGGCCTACATCCCGGATATTCCACGCACTTCCGCACGCCCCGCCCATAAGGTTATTTCTCGGCCAGCATGTCCCTCGCCCCCGCCCCGCGACGCCTGCTGACCCGCCTGCGGGCCCTGGCGGCGCGCGGCCCGGCGCCGCTCGCGGAGCTCGTGCACCTGGTCGCGGCGGAGCTCGTCACCGAGGTCTGTTCCATCTACGTCATGCGCCCCGGCGAGGTGCTGGAGCTGGCCGCCACCGAGGGCCTGCGCCAGGAGGCGGTGGGCCAGACGCGGCTGCGCGTGGGCGAGGGCATCGTGGGCCTGGTCGCCGCCACCGGCGAGGCGCTCAACCTGCCGGACGCGCAGAACCACCCGGCCTTCGCGTATCGCGGCGAGACGGGCGAGGACCTGTTCGCCTCCATGCTCGCCGTTCCCCTGCGCCGCGCCGGGCGCATGCTCGGCGTCATCGCGGTGCAGAACCGCAACCCCCGCCGCTACGAGCCGGGCGAGGTCGAGGACCTCGAGACTGTCGCCATGCTGCTGGCGGAGATGATCGCGGCCGGCGTCGAGACCCCGGCGGACCTGCCCGCCGTCATGCCCAACGCCTTCGCCGCCAGCCCGCTCGCGCCCGGCCTCGCCCTGGGCCCCGCGGTGCTGCACGGCCCCGCCGCCCCGCCCGCGACCACGCTCGCGGACGACCCGGAGGCGGAGCGCGCCCGGCTGCGCGAGGCGATCGCCGCCATGCGCCAGGGTCTCGACGCGCTGCTGGACAACGGCCTCGGCGTCGCGCACGCGCCCGAGGCGCAGAGCCCCGAGCTCGCCGCCTCGCGCGAGGTGATGGAGGCCTACCGCCTGGCCGCGGCCGATGGCGGCTGGCTGCGCCGTGCCGAGGCCGCGATCGCCTCCGGCCTCACCGCGGAGGCCGCGGTCCACCACTCCGCCGCGGAGCTGCGCGAGCGCATGCGCCGCGTCGCCAACCCCTATCTGCGCGAGCGCCTCGCGGACGTGGAGGACATGGCCCAGCGCCTGCTCACAGCCCTCGGCGGCGAGGCGGCGCACGCCCCCGCACCGGGCGCCGTCCTCCTCGCCCGCCGCCTCGGCCCCGCGGAGTTGCTGGACTGGCATACCCGCGGCATCGCCGGCGTGGTGCTGGAGGAGGGCAGCCCCTCCGGCCACGCCGCCATCCTCGCCCGCGCGCTCGGCCTGCCCATGGCCGCCGGTGCCGAGGGCATCGTCGAGGCCGCGGACCCCGGCGACGAGGTGCTGCTCGACGCCGAGGAGGGCCAGGCCGTCCTGCGGCCCGAGGCGGAGCTGCGCCACGCCTTCGCCCGCGCACTGGAGGCCCGCCGCTCCCGCCTCGCCGCCCATGAGGCGCTGCGCGACCGCCCGGCGCTCACGGCCGACGGCAAGCGCCTCTCGCTCATGCTCAATGTCGGGCTCGCGCTGGAGCTGGATCGGCTGGACGCCGTGGGAGCGGACGGCATCGGCCTGTTCCGCACCGAGATCGCCATGCTCGCGCGCGGCACCGTCACCGACGTGCCGGAGCAGGCGACGTTCTACGCGCGCGTGCTGGACGCGGCCGGCGACCGCCCGGTGGTGTTCCGAACGCTGGACCTCGGCGCCGACAAGGCGCTGCCTGGCCTCGCGCATCCGCCGGAGGACAACCCCGCCATGGGCTGGCGCTCGCTGCGCCTCGGGCTCGACCGGCCGGCCCTGCTGCGCCGCCAGGCCCGCGCGCTGCTGCTCGGCGCCGGCGGGCGCAGGCTCGGCATCATGTTCCCGATGGTCGCAAATGTCGCGGAATTCCGCGCCGCCCGCGCCCTGGTGCTGGCCGAGGCCGCGCGCGTGCGCCCCGCGCCCACCAGCCTCGCCATCGGCGCCATGCTGGAAGTCCCCTCGCTGCTCTGGCAGCTCGGCCCGCTGCTGCACGAGGTGGATTTCCTGTCCATCGGCACCAATGACCTGCTGCAGTTCCTGTTCGCCGCGGACCGCTCCACGCCGGCGCTGGCCACCCGCTACGACATGCTGTCGCCGCCGGTGCTCACCCTGTTCGCGCAGCTCGTCGAGCGGGCGCGCGCCGCCGGCGTGCCGCTCTCGGTCTGCGGCGAGCATGCCGGGCGGCCGCTGGAGGCCGTGGTGATGGCCGCCCTTGGCATCGAGACCCTGTCGATGCAGGCGGCGAGCCTGCTCGAGGTGAAGGCGGCGCTGGCCTCCGCCGACCTCGGTAAGCTGCGCACATTTCTCGATGCGCTGCTGGGCGCCGACGACGGTGCCGCGAGCCTGCGCGAGCCGCTCGAGGCCTGGGCGCAGGAAAACATCAGCTTCTAACGGCGGCTTCCGCGCGCGGGCGCGTCATCGCGGCGTCAAATCGCCTTACAGAAACGACCCAACGCAAAATTCATCTCGCGCATGGCAGCCTGAATTTGGCATCGTCACACGCCACGAGTAGAACCCGCTCATGCGCGACGTGCCGCCGGCGCAAGACACGTCATCACGGTAAAAGATCGTTCCACCAGCCTGCGAGTTTTGCGTTGCTGCATCATCGCCGCCCTCCCCATTCGCAGCGTGGCCTCAACATGTCGGAGGCGGACACCGTGCCGCCTATCGCGGCCGGCGTGGGCGCCGACCTGCGCGCCGCGCGCGAGCAGGCTGGCTGGACGCTGCCGCAGGTCGCCGCGGCCCTGCGCATCCGCCTTGCCTATCTCGAGGCGCTGGAAGAGGGCCGCATCGGCCTCCTGCCCGGCAACGCCTATGCTGTCGCCTTCATGCGCTCCTACGCCAAGATCCTGGGCCTCGACCCGGAGGAGATCGTCCGGCGTTTCCGGCGCGAGGCCGCGGAGGTGAACGAGCGCACGGAGCTGGAATTCCCCGCGCCGCTGCCGGAACGCGGCATCCCCGCGGGCGCCATCGTCGTGGTCGGCCTGGTCATCGCCATCGGCGGCTATGCGGTCTGGTGGCATGGCGGCGGCGCGCCCGCCCCAGCGCCGCGGGTGGCTTCCGTCCCCGCGCACCTGGCCGCTATCGCCCAGCCGTCCAAGTCCGCCGGCGGGATCCCGCCCGCCTTCGCGCCGGGCGCCACCGGCGCCACGAGCACGACCGCCACCGCCGCCCCGGCCCAGGACGCCACCGGCGCCGCGACTCCAGGCACCACCGCCACGGCGACGCCCGGCACGCAATCCGCCACCAGCGCGCCGAGCCCGGCGGCGACCGACGGCTCGGGCCAGGGCCAGAGTGTCGCCAGTGCCCAGCCCCCCGCCGTAACCCCGGCGACCACCGGCACGCCGGCCATCGCCAGCGCCCAGGCTTCCGACACCACCCAGGCCGCCAAGGGCGCGCAGGCCACCCCCGTGACGCAGACCGCCACGGCGAGTCCGACCCAGCCTCCCGCCGACGCCTCCCCCGCCTCCGCCCTCGCCTCGACGCTTGGCACTTCCGCCGCAGCCGCGGCCGCGCAGGCGAAGGCCAATACCATCGTGCTCGGCGCCACCGCCGACGCCTGGCTCGAGGTCCGCGACCCCGTGGGCAACGTCCTGCTCAACCGGGTACTGCACAAGGGCGATACCTGGACCGTGCCGGACCAGAAGGGCCTGGTCCTGACCACCGGCAACGCCGGCGGCACCACGATCACGGTCGGCACCCTGGTTATCCCCTCGCTCGGCGGCAACGGCGCGGTGCGGCGCAACCTGCCGCTCGATCCCGCCCTGATCCGCGCCGGCGGCTTGGCAGCCAACGCCGCCCCGCCTAATCAGGGGCCTAATCAGGGCGCGCCCACGACGAATTAGAGACCAAGAACCAGACTCGCGACCACGGCCCCCGGGGGCTCGGGCTTGGCGTGCCGCCCGCCCGCCCCCATCCTGTAGCCACAACACGATCGAGCCGGTCATGACCAGCTACCGCGCCTACCAGCACATCGAGCGCCGCCGTTCGCGCCAGATCCATGTCGGGCCCGTGCCCGTCGGCGGCGACGCCCCGATCACGGTGCAGACCATGACCAACACGCCGACAACCGACGTCGCGGCGACGGTCGCCCAGGTCCTGCGCGCCGAGCGCGCAGGCGTGGATATCGTGCGCGTCTCCTGCCCGGACCAGGAAAGCGCGCTCGCGCTCAAGGACATCGTCCGCCAGGTGCACGTCCCGATCGTGGCCGACATCCATTTCCACTACCGACGCGCCATCGAGGCGGCGGAGAGCGGCGCCGCCTGCCTGCGCATCAACCCCGGCAACATCGGCTCGCCCGAACGCGTGCGGGAGGTCATCAAGGCCGCCCGCGACCACGGCTGCTCCATGCGCATCGGCGTCAACGCCGGCTCGCTGGAAAAGCACCTGCTGGAGAAATACGGCGAGCCCAACCCGGACGCGCTGGTGGAATCCGCGCTGGAACACGCGAAAATCCTGCAGGACCACGATTTCCACGAGTTCAAGATCAGCGTGAAGGCATCCGACGTCTTCCTCGCCGTGGCCGCCTATCAGCAGCTCGCCGAGGTCTGCGACCACCCGCTGCATATCGGCATCACCGAGGCCGGCGGCAGGCGCACCGGCACCGTGAAGAGCGCGATCGGGCTCGGCAACCTGCTCTGGGCCGGCATCGGTGACACGCTGCGCGTCTCCCTCTCCGCCGAGCCGGAGGAGGAGGTGCTGGTCGGCTGGGAACTGCTGAAGTCGCTCGGCCTGCGCCACCGCGGCGTGCGGATCATCTCCTGCCCCTCCTGCGCGCGGCAGGGCTTCAACGTCATCGATACGGTGCAGAAGCTGGAGGAACGGCTCGCCCACATCGAGACGCCGCTGACGCTCTCCATCATCGGCTGCGTGGTGAACGGCCCCGGCGAGGCGCTGATGACCGACCTCGGCCTCACCGGCGGCGGCGCCGGGCGGCACATGGTCTATTCGGCCGGCAAGACGGACCACACGATCGCCGCCGGGGACATGATCGAGCACATCGTGGAGCTGGTCGAGAAGCGCGCCGCCGAGCTGGCCGCGCCGGCCAAGGTAGCAGCAGAATAATGCGGCCTCTGCCCGCGCCCGGCAGGGGAGAGTCCTCCCCTGCACCCCGGTCATGAGCGCACTTCAGCCGGCGCGGGGAACGCGCGACCTCATCGGCGGTGACGCCCGCCGGCATTTCCACGTGATCGAGACCGCGCGGCGCATCGCCGCCGTGTGGGGCTTCGACGAGTGGGCGACGCCGGTGTTCGAGGACACCCGCGTCTTCGCGCGCGGCCTCGGCGATACATCCGACGTGGTGATGAAGGAAATGTACACCTTCGCCGACCGCGGCGGCGACAGCATCACCCTGCGCCCGGAGGCGACCGCCGGCATCTGCCGCGCCCTGGTCTCCAACGGCCTGACGCAGACCCTGCCGCAGAAGGTCTTCTACACCGGCCCGATGTTCCGCTACGAGCGGCCGCAGAAGGGCCGCTACCGCCAGTTCCACCAGATCGACGTCGAGGTGCTGGGCAGTGCCGAGCCGCTCGCGGACGCCGAGGTCATCGCCTGCGGCTGGACCATCCTGCAGGCGCTGGGCGTGGCGAAGGACGTGACGCTGGAGCTCAACACGCTCGGCGACAAGGCCTCGCGCGACGCCTACCGCGCGGCGCTCGTCGAGTATTTCGCCGCGCACAGGGACAGGCTCAGCGAGGACAGCCTGACGCGGCTGGAGCGCAACCCCCTGCGCATCCTGGATTCCAAGGACGAGGGCGACCGTCGCGTCGTCGCGGGCGCCCCGGTGATCGACCCCTACCTCACGCCGGAGGCCGCGCACTTCTACGACGGCGTGCGCCGCCACCTCGCGCATTTCTCCATCCCCTTCGTCGAGAACCGCCGCATCGTGCGCGGGCTGGACTACTACAGCCACACCGCCTTCGAGTTCGTGACCTCCGCGCTCGGCGCCCAGGGCACGGTGATGGGCGGCGGCCGCTATGACGGCCTG
>JAJZUI010000098.1 GCA_021847175.1 Pseudomonadota bacterium | reverse complement strand
GCACCGTCTCGAGCGACACCTCGGTGCTGCCCACGACGCCGACCAGCTCCACCGCGCCGCCCAGCAGCCATTGCGCGAAGGTCGGCAATTCCGATTGCTCGAACAGGATGCTGCCCGCCGGCACGCGGTGCAGCACGGCTCGCCGCGCCAGGGCCGCGATGGTGGCTCGGGGCACATGGCGCAGCCACGGGATGCGGCCCAGCGCCTCGGCGGCGGGCAGTCCCACCGCGTGTTTCCCGGCCTGACCCATGCCATCCGCCGGGCCGTCCGCTGGTGGCGAGCTCGCGACATTCATCGGTTGGTCACCCGTGATCCTTCGTCCCTCCGCTAGCCCTCGTCATGTGATAAGAATCACATTGAGTAGCGCCTGAGGTCTCGTTTCGGTTTGATCCATATCAAGGTCGGCTCAGTAAGCTTGCTGCAAGGTTTTATTTAGGATCGCGGCGTCGGGCCGCGACACGCTGCCCCCTGGTGTCGCGCCAGCACGGCGGCGGTCAAGGCGCGCAGCAAGGAGTGTCCGCAGTGAACGAGACGAACCGCGCATCAGCCGCTCCAGGGGCCATGAGACCGGCGGACAGAGGGCTGCAGGGCACCCCACGCCTGGGCCTGGTCATGGGCACGTGGGGCTTCTTCATCGGCTTTGCCGCGGTCTCGCTGTACGGGCCGGCCGCGCACGCGTTCCAGCAGACGATGCAGCTCTCGCCGCTGCTGGTGGGGCTGCTGGTCGCAGCGCCGCAGCTTACGGGCTCGCTGCTGCGCATCCCGTTCGGCGCGTGGGTGGACAAGGTTGGCGGCCGGCTGCCCATGCTGGTGCTGTTCGGCATCTCCATCGTCGGCATGTGGGGACTGGTGTTTATCCTGGTCACCGTGCCGCACATCACCGCGGCACTCTACCCCGTGGTGCTGCTGTTCGGCTTCATGAGCGGGTGCGGTGTCGCCTCGTTCTCGGTCGGCATTCCTCAGGTCTCGTACTGGTATCCGCGCAACAGGCAGGGCACCGCTCTCGGGATCTATGGCGGCGTCGGCAACCTGGCGCCGGGCCTGTTCACGCTGCTGCTGCCGTTCGCGATCAGCTCGCTGGGCCTTGCCGGCTCCTACCTCGCCTGGCTCGCCTTCCTGCTGATCGGCACCGGCATCTACGGTTGGCTCGCGAGGGATGCCTATTTCTTCCAGCTGCGTGCCCGCGACGTGCCGGCCGAGGAGGCGCGCAGCATTGCCGCGAGCCACGGGCAGGAGCTGTTCCCGCGTGAATCCGTGTGGGGGGCGCTGATCATGGCCGCCGACGAGACCCGCACCTGGGGCCTCACCTTTCTCTACTTCGTCTCCTTCGGTGGCTTCCTGGCGCTGACGGTCTGGTTCCCGACCTACTGGATAAACCTGCATCACCTGACCGCGACGCAGGCCGGCATGCTCGGCGGCATCGGCTTCTCGCTGCTGGCGGCGGTAGCGCGGGTCGGCGGTGGCTCGCTCGCGGAAAGCTTGGGGGGCGAAATTATGGCGCTGGTCTCCTTCGCTATCGTGCTGGTCGGCGCGGCGTTGCTGACCTTCGTGACCGCCTTCAACATCAACGTCGCCGGCGAGCTAGCTATCGGGCTTGGCATGGGGCTCGGCAACGCCGCGGTGTTCAAGATGGTGCCGAAATACGTACCGCACGCGGTGGGCGGTGCTTCCGGCCTGGTCGGTGGCTTCGGGGCGCTCGGTGGCTTCGTCATCCCGCCGTTGCTGGGCCTTTTCGCGGGCGCGCTGGGTGCCGCGGGCTATGCCGGCGGCTTCTTCGTCTACGTGGTGCTCGCGGTCGCCGCGATGCTGGTCGCGATCGGCTTCATCCGCACCCGCCACCGCGTGACAGCGGAATGAGGGCGGAGCGATGAGCCTCTTTCTCGACCGCCTGACGTTCTTCCGATATCGTAACCAACCCTTCGCCGGCGGGCACGGCGTGACCACCGATGAGCCGCGTACCTGGGAGGATGCCTATCGCAAGCGCTGGCAGCACGACAAGATCGTCCGCTCTACCCACGGCGTGAACTGCACCGGCTCCTGCTCATGGAAAGTTTACGTCAAGGGCGGCATCGTCACCTGGGAGACGCAGCAGACCGACTATCCGCGCACGCGTCCGGACATGCCGAACCACGAGCCGCGCGGCTGCTCGCGCGGCGCCAGCTATTCCTGGTACCTCTATTCCGGGAACCGGGTGAAATACCCGCTGGTGCGCAGCCGCCTGCTGCGTCTGTGGCGGGAGGCGCGGGCGATCCGCACACCCGTCGCCGCCTGGTCCTCGATCGTCGAGGACGCGGAGAAGCGCGTGAGCTATGTGCGCCGGCGCGGCCTCGGCGGCTTCGTGCGCGCGGGCTGGGACGAGGTGAACGAGATCATCGCCGCTGCCAACGCCTATACGGCGAAGACCTATGGGCCGGACCGCATCATCGGTTTCTCGCCGATACCCGCGATGTCGATGCTCTCCTACGCTGCGGGCTCGCGCTACCTCTCGCTGCTCGGTGGCGTGTGCATGAGCTTCTACGACTGGTACTGCGACCTGCCGCCGGCGAGCCCGATGACCTGGGGCGAGCAGACGGACGTGCCCGAGAGTGCCGACTGGTACAACGCCGGCTACCTCATCCTCTGGGGCTCCAACGTGCCGCAGACGCGCACGCCGGACGCGCATTTCTACACCGAGGCGCGCTACCGGGGGGCGAAGAGCGTCGTCGTCTCTCCAGATTACGCCGAGGCGACGAAATTCGCCGACCTTTGGCTGCATCCGAAGCAGGGGACGGACGCAGCGCTGGCCATGGCGATGGGCAATGTGATCCTGCGCGAGTTCTATCTCGACCGGCAGGTGGCGTATTTCGAGGACTACGCGCGCCGGTACAGCGACATGCCGATGCTGGTACGTCTGGTGCGCCAGGGAGAGCATTACGTGCCGGACCGCCTGCTGCGCGCCGAGGATTTTACCGAGGCGCTCGGCGAGACGAACAATCCCGCCTGGAAGACCGTCGCCTTCGACGAGGAAGGCACGCCGGTGGTGCCGCGCGGCTCCATCGGCTTCCGCTGGGGCGAGCAGGGCAAGTGGAATCTCGAGGCGCGCGATGCCGGGGGGCGGGAGGTGAAGCTGTCGCTCACGCTCGTAGGCCACGACGTGGCCTCTGTTGCGTTCCCCTATTTCGGAGGCAGTGCCACCAATGGCTTCACGGCGACCGAGCATGCGGACGTGCTGCCGCGCAACGTGCCGGTGCGCCACCTCGCACTCGCGGACGGCGAGACGCCGGTGGCGACCGTGTTCGATCTGCTCTGCGCCAATTACGGCCTCGACCGCGGCTTCGGGGGCGGCAATGTCGCCCGATCCTACGACGAGGATCAGCCGTTCACGCCCGCCTGGGCGGAGAGTGTCACCGGTGTGCCGCGCCACCACATCGTCCATGTGGCGCGCGAATTCGCAACGAACGCGGAGAAGACCAACGGCCGGTCGATGGTGATCCTCGGCGCCGGGCTCAACCACTGGTACCACATGGACATGAGTTACCGGGGGATCATCAATCTCCTGGTATTCTGCGGCTGCGTCGGCCAGTCGGGCGGCGGCTGGTCGCATTACGTGGGCCAGGAGAAGCTGCGCCCGCAGACCGGCTGGCTGCCGGTCGCCTTCGCGCTCGACTGGAGCCGTCCGCCGCGCCAGCAGAACAGCACCTCCTTCTTCTACGCGCACACGGACCAGTGGCGTTACGAGACGCTCGCGACCTCAGAGATCCTCTCGCCGACGGCGCCTTCGGGCGACTGGTCCGGCAGTCTCATCGACTACAATGTGCGGGCGGAGCGCATGGGCTGGCTGCCCTCCGCACCGCAGCTGAAGCAAAACCCGCTCACCATCGCCGCGCGCGCCAAGGCCGCGGGGCTGGAGCCTCGGGAATATGTCGCCAAGGCCCTCGCGTCCGGCGCGTTGGAACTATCCTGCAACGACCCCGACGACCCCGCGAACTGGCCGCGCAACATGTTCGTCTGGCGGTCCAATCTCCTGGGCTCTTCCGGCAAGGGGCACGAGTATTTCCTCAGGCATCTGCTGGGCACATCGAACGGCGTGCTGGGCAAGGACCTTGGCGCCGAGGGCCGCGAGAAGCCGCACGAGGTCGCTTGGCACGAGCAGGCGCCGGAGGGCAAGCTCGACCTGCTGGTGACGCTCGACTTCCGCATGAGCACGACCTGCGTCTATTCCGACATCGTGCTGCCGACGGCCACCTGGTATGAAAAGGCCGATCTCAACACCTCCGACATGCACCCGTTCATCCACCCGCTCTCGGCGGCGGTGGACCCGGCGTGGGAGTCACGCACAGACTGGGACATCTATAAGGGCATCGCCAAGACATTCTCGCGCGTTGCCCCGGAAGTGCTCGGGAAGGAAACCGATGTCGTGCTGAGCCCGATCCTGCATGACACCGCAGGCGAGCTGGCGCAGCCCTATGACGTGGGCGACTGGAAGCGCGGCACCGCGGCGCCCATCCCCGGCCGCACCATGCCGTCCGTGACGGTCGTGGAACGAGACTACGCGGCGATCCACGAGCGCTTCACCTCGGTGGGGCCGCTGATGGAGAAGCTTGGCAACGGCGGCAAGGGCATCGGCTGGAACACGCAGCACGAGATGGCGTTCCTGCGTGAGCTCAACGGCCGAGCCGCCAACGGCCAGCCGATAATGGAGACGGATATCGATGCGATCGAGGTGGTGCTGAGTCTGGCGCCCGAGACCAACGGCGAGGTTGCGGTCAAGGCGTGGGAGGCGCTCGGCAAGATCACCGGGCGCGAGCACGCACATCTCGCGCGGCCGAAGGAAGACGAGAAGATCCGCTACCGCGACCTGCAGGCGCAGCCGCGCAAGATCATCTCTTCGCCCACCTGGTCGGGCATCGAGAGCGAGAAGGTCTGCTACAACGCCGGCTACACCAACGTGCACGAGCTGATCCCGTGGCGCACGCTCACCGGCCGCCAGCAGCTCTATCAGGACCATGCATGGATGCGCGCCTTCGGCGAGGCGTTCGTCACCTGGCGCCCGCCGGTCGATACCAAGGCGATCGCGCCGGTGCGCGGGAAGCACGGAAACGGACACAAGGAGATCGTGCTGAACTTCATCACGCCGCACCAGAAATGGGGCATCCACAGCACCTACACCGACAACCTGCTGATGCTGACGCTGAACCGCGGCGGGCCGGTGATCTGGATCAGCGAGGATGACGCGCGCGAGGCCGGCATTGCGGACAATGACTGGGTGGAGGCCTACAACGCGAACGGCGCGCTGGTCGCCCGTGCCGTCGTCTCGCAGCGGGTCAATCCCGGCATGACGCTGATGTACCACGCGCAGGAGAAGATTGTGAATGTGCCGGGCAGCGAGGTCACCGGCCAGCGCGGCGGCATCCACAATTCCGTTACGCGGGCGGTGCTGAAGCCCACGCACATGATCGGTGGCTACGCGCAGCAGGCCTACGGGTTCAACTACTACGGCACAGTCGGCTCCAACCGCGACGAGTTCATCATCGTCCGGCGCATGAGCAAGGTCGACTGGCTTGACGACGAACCGGCCGCGAAGGAGACCGTGTGATGAAGGTTCGCGCGCAGATCGCGATGGTGCTGAACCTCGACAAGTGCATCGGCTGCCACACCTGCTCCGTCACCTGCAAGAACGTGTGGACCAGCCGTGAGGGTGTGGAATACGCGTGGTTCAACAATGTCGAGACCAAGCCCGGCATCGGCTATCCCAAGGAGTGGGAGAACCAGAAGCGCTGGAACGGCGGGTGGGTACGCAAACAAAACGGAAATATCGAGCCGCGCATTGGCGCCAAGTGGCGTGTGCTCGCCAAGATCTTCGCCAACCCCGACCTGCCGGAGATCGACGACTACTACGAGCCGTTTACCTTCGACTACGAGCATCTGCAGGCGGCGCCGGAAGGCAAGGCGATGCCCACGGCGCGCCCTCGCTCCCTTGTCTCCGGGGAGCGCATGGAGAAGATAGAGTGGGGCCCGAACTGGGAGGAGATCCTCGGCGGGGAGTTCGCCAAGCGCTCGCGCGACGTGAATTTCGATGGCGTGCAGAAGGACATCTACGGTGCCTTCGAGAACACGTTCATGATGTATCTGCCGAGGTTGTGCGAGCATTGTCTCAACCCGGCCTGCGCCGCCGCCTGCCCCTCCGGCGCGATCTACAAGCGTGAGGAGGACGGGATCGTCCTCATCGACCAGGACAAATGCCGCGGCTGGCGCATGTGCGTCTCGGGCTGCCCGTACAAGAAGATCTATTACAACTGGTCGTCGGGCAAATCGGAGAAGTGCATCTTCTGCTACCCGCGCATCGAGGCGGGGCAGCCGACGGTTTGCTCGGAAACCTGCGTGGGGCGCATTCGCTATCTTGGTGTCGTGCTGTATGACGCCGACCGGATCAAGGAGGCCGCCTCGGTTCCGGACGAGGGCGATCTCTACGAGGCGCAGCTCAAGGTGTTTCTGGACCCGTTCGACCAGGCGGTGCAGGCACAGGCGCGGGCCGACGGGATCTCTGAGGCGTGGCTGGAGGCGGCGCGCCACTCGCCGGTTTGGCGGATGGCGATGGACTGGCGCATCGCCTTCCCGCTGCACCCGGAGTATCGGACGCTGCCGATGGTCTGGTACGTGCCGCCACTCTCGCCGATCCAGTCGGCCGCGGCGAAGGGCGATCTCGGAGAGGCGGGGGGATTGCCGGACGTCGCCTCGCTGCGCATCCCAGTGCGCTATCTTTCGAACCTGCTTACCGCCGGGCGCACCGCGCCCATTGAGACCGCGCTCCGGCGGATGCTCGCCATGCGCGCCTATATGCGGGCGAAGACTGTCGATGGCGTGATCGACGAGACCATGGCCGGAAGCGTCGGCCTCAGCGGCGCGGACATCGAGGCGATGTACCGGTTGATGGCGATCGCGAATTATGAGGACCGTTTCGTTATCCCGACGGTGCACCGAGAGACCGGGGATGACGCGTACCAACTGCGTGGCGCGTGCGGCTTCTCCTTTGGTGAGGGGTGCTCGGGGCGCACTGGGTTCGACCTGTTCGGCCAGAAATCGGGACGCAAGACGCCGATGGAGATGGAGTGATGGCTCGCACCTATCGCGCGCTCGCCGCCCTTCTGTCATATCCCACGGCGGAACTGCTGACGGCCACTGCTGAGATCGCCGCCATCCTCAAGGAGGAGGCGCTGCTCCCCGCCACATCGCACGCGGCGGTCGCCGGCTTCCTCCGCGAGGTCGAGGCCGCGGATCTCTACGATCTGCAGGAGCGCTACGTCGCCCTATTCGATCGGGGGCGGGCCGTCTCGCTGCATCTGTTCGAGCACGTGCACGGCGAAAGCCGCGACCGCGGCCAGGCGATGGTCGACCTGCTGGCGCTCTATGCGGAGCACGGGCTCGAGGTCGCGGGAGGCGAGTTGCCGGATTTCCTGCCGCTGTTTCTTGAGTTCCTGTCGCTGCTGCCGGCAGCGGAGGCGCGGGCGCTGCTCGCGGAGCCTGCCGCGATCCTCGCTGTGCTGACGGAACGGCTGGCGCGACGTGATGGAGGCTACGCCGCTGTCATGCAGGCCGTCGCCGCGTTGGCGCAGGCGCCGCGAGCCGGTGCGTCCGCCATCCCCGACGACGACCCCGATGATCTCGCGGCGCTGGACGCGGCGTGGGAGGAGGCGGCGGTTCGTTTCGGACCCGGCGAGAGCATCGATGGCTGCGGTACGGACCGGCTGCGCACGCGCCTGCGTGCGACGCAGCGCGACGCGACAACTGCCTGAGGAGGGACGGTGATGAGCACCTGGCTGACCAACGCGCTCTACGGCTGGTACCCGTATGTCGCGCTCACGGTGTTCCTGATCGGCAGCGTGCTGCGTTTCGACCATTCGCAGTACACGTGGCGCTCCGGCTCCAGCCAGCTCTTGCGGCGACGGCAGATGCTGTGGGGTTCCAACCTGTTCCATGTCGGCATCCTGGTGATCTTCGCGGGCCATTTCGTCGGCCTGCTGACGCCAATCGCGGTCTTTGGTGCGCTGGGCATCAGCCACACCTTCAAGCAGGTGCTGGCGATGAGCCTTGGCGGCGTCGCGGGCGTCGCCTGCTGGATCGGAATTGCGATGCTTGCCCACCGGCGTCTGTTCGATCCACGGATCCGAGCCACGTCGAGTTTCGGCGACATCGCGATCCTGCTGCTGCTCTGGGTGCAGCTCACGCTCGGCCTGCTCACTATTCCGATCTCGACACAGCATCTCGACGGCAGCGAGATGGTGAAGTTCATGGCCTGGGCACAGGGAATCCTCACCCTGCATCCCTCTGCCGCGGCGCTGGTGGCGGACGTGAACCCGGTCTTCAAGCTGCACCTGTTCCTCGGGATGACGATCTTTCTTGTGTTTCCCTTCACCCGGCTCGTGCATATCTGGAGCGCGCCGGTGTGGTATTTGGGCCGGTCGGGCTACCAGATTGTCCGCACTGCACGGCCTGCCCGTCCCTCGGGAACCAGCATGCGAGGATGACCGGCATGCGCACCGTCATTCATCACACCGCCGAGCTACCGCCGCCCGTCATCGTCAACGCGGTCCTGATTCCCGCCGTCGAGATCGCGCGGGAGGTCCAGAACCATCCCGGCCCTTCGCCGAAAGCCGCGTGGGAGGAAGCCGCGCGTGCGCTGGTGATCCGCGAGCTTTTGGTGCAACGCGCTCGCGCACTCGGCCTCGAGCCCGAGCCACGCACGGAAGAGGGACTGCGCGAAACCGAGGAGGACGCGCTGATTCGCAGCCTGCTCGAGGCGGAGATCCGCACGCCCACTGCGGACGGGGCGATCTGCCGGCGGTATTACGACGCCCATCCTGGTCGCTTCCGTACGTCTGACCTGTTTGAGCCGCTGCACATCCTGTTCCAGGCTGACCGTGGCGACGCCGGTGGCTATGCCGCGGCGCTTGCCCGCGCCGAAGCGGCGCTCGTGGAACTCCGCGCATCACCGGAACGATTTGGCGCGCTAGCCCGCGCGCTCTCCGACTGTTCGTCGGGACGCGACGGCGGGCGGCTCGGCCAAGTGGCAAGCGGCGACACCACACCAGAGTTCGAGGCTGCGCTGTCGCGGCTGCGGCCAGGCGAGACCTGCGCCGAACCAGTGCAAACACGCTATGGCGTGCACATCATCCGTCTGGAGCGCAAGGTGGAGGGCGCAGCGTTGCCCTTCGAGCAGGTGCATCCGCGCATCGCCGCGTATCTGGAGGAAAGCGCCTGGCGGCGTGCCGTCGCGCAGTACGTGGCGCTGCTCGCGGGCCAAGCGCGGATTACCGGCTGCGACATGGCGGGCGCGACCTCGCCGCTGGTGCAGTAGAAGCCGTGCTCGGCGACATCCTGAACGGGCTCGCGAATCCCGAGTGCGCGGCCGAGGTGCTTGCGGTCGTGGCCTCGCCCGCCATGCAGGCGCGTGTGGCGGCTGCCGCCGCCGCGGAGGGGGTGGAGCCGGTAGCGCTGGTTGCGGCGCGCGCGCGGCATCTCCTCGACCGTGGCGGCGAAGAGTTCTGGCTCGACCTCGTTGGGACCATGGCCAACACGGCGCGACCGGCCGCGGCGGCGCTCGATCGCATTCTGGCATGGAGCTTTCCGGACACGGCGCGCGTGGGCGTCACTCGCGCAGGCGAGGGCAGGGTTCGATGACGGCGATTCCCCGCTACCGCGCGACCCGCGCGCCGGCGATCCTGTCCGCCGGGTTCCGGCCGTTCTTTCTGCTATCGGCACTGTGGGCGGCCGTCGCGGTGCCGTTCTGGCTGCTGCTTCTGCGTGGCGAGGCGGTGCTGCCGATCGCGATGCCGCCGGTGCTCTGGCACGGTCACGAAATGATCTTCGGCTTCGGGCTGGCGACCGTGGCCGGGTTTCTGTTCACCGCGGTGCCAAACTGGACCGGACGGATGCCGCTGCAAGGCGCGCCGCTCGCGGTGTTGGTGCTGCTGTGGTTGGTGGGGCGGGCGGCGATGCTGCTCGCCGGCGGGCTGCTGCTCTATGCCAGGGCGGTGCCGGTGCTTGCCTTTCCCGCGGTGCTGACAGCGGCGATCGGGCGGGAGATCCTCGCTGGACGGAACTGGCGCAACCTGCCTGTGCTGGACGCGTTGGGCCTGCTGCTGCTCGCGGACGCGCTGACCCAGATCGGGGCGGCAAGGGATCTGGCACTCGCGATGGCGGGACTGCGGCTCGGCGTCGCGACGCTGGTCGGCCTCATCACGCTGGTAGGTGGGCGTATCATCCCGAGCTTTTCGAGGAACTGGCTGCTGCGGCGCGACCACAACGCCCTGCCGGCGCCGTTCGGCCGGGTAGATCGTGTTGTTCTCACAACGAGCTTCGCGGCGCTGATGCTCTGGGTCGTGGCGCCGGCCAGCGACGCGGCCTCGGCGTTGCTGGTGGCGGCGGGGGTGGGGCATCTGCTCCGTCTCGCGCGGTGGCGTGGCCTCGCGACACTGCCGGAGCCGCTGCTCGCGGTGCTGCACCTGGGCTATGCCTGGGTGGCCGTAGGGATGGTTCTGCTCGGCGCCAGCGGGTGGGGAGTGCTGCCGCCAAGTGCCGCGCTGCATGCGGTGACGGTGGGGGCGATCGGCACGATGACACTGGCGGTGATGGCGCGCGCCTCGCTCGGGCACACGGGCCAGGCACTCACTGCCGGTGCCGGCTGCACGACGGTGTTCGTGCTCGTGAGCATCGCCGCGGTGCTGCGGGTTTTGGCGCCGATCGTGCCAGGGGATTATGCGCTCATGCTGGACCTCTCGGGCACGGCCTGGTCCGGTGCGTTCCTGCTGTTCGTGGTGCTTGTCGCACGACTGCTTGCCGCGCCCCGGCGGCGCGGCGAGGGATGACGGGAACGAGGGCCATGCCGTGAATGCGATCGCGCTGGAACCCGGCTGTCGTTCGGCGGGCCTTTCCTTCGAGGAGGCGCGGAGGCGGGTGCTGGCGCTGGTCGCTGCGCCAATGCCGGCGGAGAGCGTGGCCGTCGGTGTGTGTGCAGGGCGTGTGCTGGCAGAACCCGTGCTTGGGATGCTCGATCTGCCTCGCTTCGATCAATCAGCGATGGATGGGTATGCGGTGCGCGCGGCGGAGGTGGTGCCCGGGGCGCGGCTGCCGGTCACGGGCCGCACCGCGGCGGGCGAGAAGCCAGGGATCCTGGCGACGGGCGGGGCGCATCGCATCCTCACCGGCGCGCCGTTGCCCCTCGGGGCCGATGCGGTGATCACGCAGGAGCGGGCGCATCTTGAGGGCGAGGCCGTGATGTTCGCCGTGGCGCCGCCGCCGGGGACGAATCTGCGCCGACGCGGCGAGGACATGCGCGCCGGCCAGGCGCTGGTCGCCGAGGGTACCGTGCTGGACTGGCGACATGTCGCGGTGCTCGCCGCGCAAGGGATCGACGCGGTCCGGGTTCGGGGACGGCCACGTGTGGCGTTGCTCTCCAGCGGGCGTGAGCTGCGAGGGGCCGGTGAGGAGCTCGCGGAGGGTCAGATCCACGATTCCAACCTGCCGATGTTGGCCGCGCTGCTCGCCGCCTGGGGCGCGGATGTACGTGCGTTGCCAGTGGCGGCGGACAGTACGCAGGCGATGCAGGCGGCGCTGGGTGGCGCGGCGGACTCCGATGCCGTGGTGACGACGGCGGGGATTTCCGTGGGCGACGAGGACCATGTGCGCGATGCGGTGCACGCGCTTGGCGGCACGCTCGCGGTGCTGCGGCTAGCGGTGAAGCCGGGCAAGCCGCTGGCAGCCGGGCGACTGGGGCGCGCGGTCTTCCTTGGCCTGCCGGGCAATCCGCAGGCGGCACTGGCGGGCGCCGTGGGCTTCCTCCGTCCGTTGCTGGCACGGCTTTGCGACACGGCACCGCCGGCACCGTTACGGGCGCGGGCGGATTTCCGCTTGTCGCGCAAGCCGGGGCGGACCGAGTTCATTCCGGTTCGCCTCACCGAGCGTGCCGGAGTGCTATGGGCTTCGCGCGCGGGACCTGAGGGCTCGGGGAGGCTCGCACCCATGCTGCACGCCCACGGGCTCGCGATGCTCACGGCATCGCTTGGCGAGTTGCGGGAGGGAGATCTGCTCGATGTGCACTGCTTCCTGCCGGGCGGGATGACTTGACCAGCTTGGCGACGGGCGGCTGGGGCACGTTCGTCGTGGCCTATGCCGCTTTCCTGATCTCACATATGGTGCCGGCGCGCCCCGCGGTGCGCGCGCGCCTGGTCGCGACGCTGGGCGAGAGGGGCTATCTCGCCGGTTATGGCATCGTCGCGGTCTTGATTCTCGCCTGGCTCATCGTGGCCGCGGGACAGGCGCCATATGTTGCCCTGTGGCCCTATGCCGCGTGGCATGTGTGGCTCGCCGACGTGGCAATGCTGGCCGCGTGCGTGCTGGCGGCATTCGCGATCGGGGCGTCGAACCCGCTGTCAGTCGGCGGACGTGCCGGGAGGTTCGACCCGATGCGGCCAGGGGTAGCGGGCGCGGTGCGGCATCCGCTGCTGGCGGCCCTGGCGATCTGGGCGTTCGTACACGCGCTGGCCAACGGAGATCTCGCGCATCTGCTGCTGTTCGGTGGGTTCCTGCTGTTCGCCGTCCTGGGGATGCGGATCGTGGACTGGCGGCGGCGGCGGACGATGGGGGAGGCGGCGTGGCGGCGGATGGCGGCCCACACCTCCAATGTGCCGCTCGCGGCGCTGATTGCCGGGCGCTGGCGGCCACGTCCCGGGCCGCGCGATGGCATACGGTTGGCGCTCGGGGTCGGGCTTTGGCTGCTGCTGGTGGCAATACACCCGCTGGTAATCGGGGTCTCGCCACTACCGCTCGGGTGAGGTGCATCGACTGGCTGTCAATCGGCATCCAAAAAGGGCTCGGACGCACTTTTCATGGGGTCAGGCGTCGAGGGGGCCGACGACACGAACCTCAAGCAGATCGATCTTGCCCCAGCCATGGAGTGGGCCCCTGGGGCCGGACAGGATGGCGGATCTGGATTGACCGGGGTGCCGGGCTTTCGGAAGGATGGAAGGCCGTGGCGAAGCACCGATCCCACAGCGTCGCGTTCAAGCGGCAGGTCGCCCAGGAGTTTCTGAGCGGCGAGACCCTGCACGGGCTGGCGAAGCGACACGACCTGTCACGCAACCTGATCCGGATCTGGGTTGAGAGGTATGAGGCCGGAGCATTCGACGAGGATGCTGTGACGGCCGACCTCGTGGACGGCTACGAGGCACGGATCGCCGCACTGGAGCGGCTTGTCGGCAAGCAGGCGCTGGAACTCGAGTTTCTAAAGGGGGCGCAACGCTCCGGACGGTTGCCGAGAAGCGCGCCTACGTCCGTGATCGTCGGCCCTGCGGCATCTTCATCGCGCGGGGGTGCACGCTGATGGGAATCGCACGCTCGATCTATTACGCCGCGCCGACAGCGACGCTCGATGATATCGCGCTGCTCGCCGCGATCACCGCCATCTGCGACGAGTTCGAAGCCTATGGTTGGCGTCGCGTCCGCGCCGCCCTGCGCCAGCAGGGAGTGATCGCGAACCATAAGCGTATCCGACGACTGATGCGCGAGCATGGACTGCAACCGCAGCGACGGCGGCGCTTCGTCGCCACGACGGACAGCGATCACGACGGCCCGATCTTCCCTGACCGCGCAAAAGACCTCACGCTGAACGGCCGCGACCAGCTCTGGGTGGCTGACCTGACCTACGTCGTGATCCCGGGCGGTTTTGCTTACGTCGCGGTGATCCTGGACGCCTGGTCGCGTCGCGTCGTCGGCTACGCCATCGGTCGGTCCATCGACGCGCGGCTGGCGCTGGCTGCCCTGACGGCCGCGGTCGTGTTGCGACGACCGCTTGAATCCGCCTTGGCTGCTCTGGTCGCTGTGATGGATCACGCTGTCCGGACGGCGCTGCCCGATCGCCATCTCCAGCGCGGCGAGCACCAGCTCGGCGCGCAGGTGATTCGTAAGCGTCCGGTGAGTGCCGCGGTGGAGATGGTTGACGCGGCGGGTCAAGCTGCGAGGCGCTGATCGAGCCTGGGGCGGATGTCTGGCAGTTTCCAGGGCAGGAGTTCGGCGACGCGGTTCACGGGATGGTCGGCGATGCGTT
>JAJZUI010000097.1 GCA_021847175.1 Pseudomonadota bacterium | reverse complement strand
CCTCCAATCGGTGCGCGAAGCTCATCGCGACCTTGAGGTTGTTGGTCCAGACCGAGGCGGCGAGGCCGTAGTCGCTGTCGTTCGCCTCCGCCAGCACGGCTTCCGCGTCGTCGAAGGGAAAGACGCAAGTGACGGGCCCGAAGATCTCTTCCTTGACCAGGCGCGACGCCTTGGTGAGGCCGGTGAAGATGTGCGGGCGGATGTAGAGCCCCTTCTTCAGCCCCGCGTCCTTCGGCATCGCCGAGCACGCCCGCGCGTGGGCGCCGGCCGTCTTCGTGCCCTCATCGATATAGGCCTGCACCTTGGCGAACTGCTCGGGCGAGATGATCGTTCCGATATCCGTCTTCTCGTCCAAGGGGTCGCCCATCACCATCGCGTCCACCTTCGCTGCCAGCGCGTCGACGAACCTGTCGTGGATGGAACGCTCGACATAGATGCGGCTGGCCGCGGTGCAGCTCTGACCCTGGCGGGTGAAGCGCATGGAGGTGATCGCCCCCGCCACCGTCTTCTCGAAGTCGCAGTCGCTGAACACGATCATCGGCGACTTGCCGCCGAGTTCCAGCGTCACCGGGATGAGCTTGGAGGATGCCGCGCGCGCGACGATGCGCCCGACCTCGACGCTGCCGGTGAACGTCACCTTGCGCACCAGCGGATGTTCCACCAGCGGCGCGCCGCATTCCGGCCCGTAGCCGGAGAGGATGTTGAAGCAGCCCGGCGGCAGGATGCGGTTCATCAGTTCGCAGATGCGCAGCACCGTGAGCGGCGCTTCCTCCGCCGACTTCACCACCACCGTGTTGCCGGCAACGAGGGCGGGCGCGATCTTGAGCGCCATCAGCAGCAGCGGCACGTTCCACGGGATGATGGCGCCGACCACGCCGAGCGGCTCGCGCACCGTCACGCTGAGCACGTCCGGCGCGAAGGGCACGCTCTCGCCCTTCAGCTCGCTGCCGAGACCGCCGAAGAACTCCAGGATGTCGGCGACCGTGTTCGCCTCCACCCGGCTCTCGGTGCGCAGCGCCTTGCCCGTTTCCAGCGCGATCAGGCGGGCCAGTTCCTCCACGTGCTCGCGCAGCAGCGCGGCGCAGGAGGCGACCATGGCGCCGCGCTTGCGCGCCGGGATGCGCGCCCAGGATTTCTGTGCCTCGGCGGCGTTCTTCACCGCCGCGTCCACGTCCGCCGCCTCGCCGAGGGCGGCGTTGCCGATCGGCTCGCCGGTCGCGGGGTTGATCACGTCGAAAGTCTTGCCGGAGACGGCGGGGACGAGCTTGGCCCCGATGAGGTGGCGGCCGGAAAGCGCACGGGCGAGGGCGGCCTGGTCCAGCGTCGGCGCCGAGGGGAGGGCCGGAGCGATGTCGGGACGGTCGTTCATTCTGGTTTTCCTCCGCTGATGAGCCTGGCGGGTTTGCGTCCGCCGGACGGCATGCCAAGAAGCGTGATCGAGTATGGGCGGCGGTATGGACCCGCGCGCCCAGGCTAACAAGAGATCGGGAACGAGAGCGAATGGACGAGACCAAGCCGAGCGGGCCGCTCGCGGGACTGCGGGTGCTGGACCTCACGCGGGTGCTGGCGGGGCCGACCTGCACGCAGATGCTGGGCGACCTCGGCGCGGAGGTGATCAAGATCGAGAAGCCGGGTTCCGGCGACGACACCCGCGGCTTCGCGCCGCCGGTGATGGCGCCAACCGGGGAGAGCGCCTATTTCCTCGGCGTCAACCGCAACAAGCGCTCGCTCTCGCTCGACATCGCGAAGCCCGAAGGCCAGGCGATCGTGCGCCGCCTGCTCGGCGGCTGCGCGATCCTGGTGGAAAACTTCAAGGTCGGCGCGCTGGCGAAATACGGCCTCGGCTACGAGAACCTCAGGGACGAGTTCCCGGGCCTGATCTACTGCTCCATCACCGGGTTCGGGCAGACCGGGCCCTATGCGCCGCGGCCCGGCTATGACTCGCTGATCCAGGCAATGGGCGGGGTGATGAGCCTCACCGGCGAGCCGGACGGAATGCCGCAGAAGGTGGGCGTGCCGGTCGCCGACGTCTTCGCCGGGCTCTATGGCTGCATCGGCATCCTCGCCGCCCTGCGCCACCGCGAGCGCACCGGGGAGGGCCAGCAGATCGACATCGGCATGCTTGACACGCATGTCGCCTGGCTCGCCAACCAGGCAATGAACTACCTGGCCACCAGGGAAGACCCGCCGCGCCTCGGCAACCAGCACCCGAACATCGTGCCGTATCAGGTGTTCCCCACGGCGGACGGGCACGTGGTGCTCTCGGTCGGCAACGACCCGACCTTCAAGCGCTTCTGCGAGGCGATGGGGATCGAGCACCTGCTGGCGGACGAGCGCTTCGCCACCAACGCCGCGCGCGTCTCCAACCGCAAGCTGGTGACGGACACGCTGACGCCGGTGATGCGGGCGCACCCGACCGCGTGGTGGGTGGAGAAGCTGGAATCGCTCAAGATCGGCGGCGGGCCGATCAACCGCCTCTCCCAGGTCTTCGCCGACGAGCAGGTGCAGGCACGCGGCATGGTGGTGACGATGCCGCACCCGAAGGCGCCCGAGGGGATCGAGGTGGTGGCGAACCCGGTGAAGCTGTCCGCGACGCCGCCGGACTACCGCCTGCCGCCGCCCTTGCTCGGCCAGCACACCGAGGAAGTGCTGGGCGAGCTGCTCGGCATGTCCGGCGCCGAGGTCGCGCGGCTGCGCGAAGAGGGGGTGGTGTGACCCGCATCCGTCGCGCCATTCCCGCGGACGCCGCCGCGCTGCACGCGCTGAAATGGGCGCTCGACGAGGAGACGCATTTCATGATGCTGGAGCCCGGCGAGCGCTCGCCGGACATCGGGCCCGAGCAGCGCGAGATCGAGCGTGACGGGGTGTTCGTCGCCGAGGAAGACGGCGAGCTCGTCGGATACGTGCAGGCGGAGCGCGGCAGCTTTCGCCGCGTGCACCACCTCGCCACCATCGTCATCGGCGTGCGCGCCCACGCCTCCGGCAAGGGCATCGGCTCGGCGCTGCTCACGGCGGCGCACGAATGGGCGGCGGCGCAGGGCATCACGCGGCTGCAACTCGACGTCGATGCCGAGAACACGCGCGCCATCGCCCTCTACGAGCGGTTCGGCTACCGGATCGAGGGGACGAAGCGGCAGTCGATGCTGGTCAACGGCGCCTTCGTGGACGACCACATCATGGCGCGGCTTTCGGTCTAGCTGACGCCGTTTCGAGCAGCACCGCCGGCAGCAGCGAGGCTCCGTAGACCAGCCCGCTCAGCGCCGTGATCCAGAAGCTGGTGGGCCAGTTCGTTTCGTAGGCCAGCGCCAGCCCGCCCCAGGCCTCGGCGAGTGCGAACGCCGCCGCGAGCAGCACGCCAGGCCCGACGCGGCGCGTCAGCCGCAGCGAGGCGGCGGCGGGACCCACCATCAGCGTGAACACCAGCAGCACGCCCACGATCTGCGCCGCCTCGGCGGTGGCGAAGGCGACGATGGCGAGGAACAGCACCGCCATCAGCCGCAGTGACACGCCCTTGGCCTCCGCGAGTTCCGGCTGCAGGCTCGCGAACAGCAGCGGCCGGGCAATGACGCCGAGCGCTGCCAGCGCCACGACGCCGAGCGCGAGCAGCGACCACACGGTCGCCTGGTCCACCGCCAGCACGTTGCCGAACAGCAACGCGGTCGCCTGGGTCGCGTAGCTGGTGACGAAATGCAGGAACAGCAGGCCGAAGCCCAGCGCCAGCGCCAGCACCAGCCCGATCGCGACGTCGCGTTGCGCCAGCCGCTCGCCCATCAGCCCGATGGCGACCCCGCCCGCGACCGTCATCCCGAGCAGCCCCCAGAGCGGCGAGATGCCGATGAGGAACGCGCCGGTGGCGCCGGTGAAGCCGATATGCGCGAGCGCGTGGCCGGCAAAGGTCTGGCCGCGCAGCACCAGGAAATAGCCCACCGGCCCCGCGACCAGTGCGACGATCGCGGCCGCGGCGAAGGCGTTGCGCATGAAACCGTAGTCAAGCATCGGCGGCGTGGTCCCCATGGGAGTGTTCGTGGGAGTGCTCTTGCCCGTGGGCATGTCCATGGTCGCCGCAGCCATGGGTGTCGCGCGCCATGTCCTGCGCGCCGGCCATGACGAAGATGCGCCCGCCGAGCCGCACGACTTCGATCCGCGTGCCGTAGAGGCGCGAGAGCACGGGTTCCGTGATCACCTCGTCCACGGTGCCGAGCGCGGCCTGGCGGTTGCCGACAAAGAGCACGCGGTTCATGACGCCGAGCAGCGGATTCAGCTCATGCGCGCTGAACAGCACCGTGAGTCCGAGCGAGCGTTGCAGCGAGGCGACGAGTTCCACCACGCCGGCCTGGTGGCTGGGGTCGAGCGACATCAGCGGCTCGTCGAGCAGCAGCAGTTTCGGGCTGCCCACCAGCACCTGTGCCAGCAGCAGCCGCTGCCGCTCGCCGCCGGAAAGTTCCGCGAGCGGGCGATGCGCGAGCGCCGAGGCGGCGACGAGTTCCAGCACGCGATCGACCTCGCGGCGCCCCTCGCTTCCGAGCAGCGGCAGGCCCCAGCGCGCGCCGTCCACCACGCCGGCGACGAAATCGTGGCCGGAGAGGCGCAGGTTCGCCGGCACGGCGCGGCTTTGCGGCATGTAGCCGATGGCGGGATTGCCGCGCGAAGCGGCCTTGCCGAGCACCTCGATGGCGCCGCGGCGCGGCGGGATCAACCCCAGCGCCGCGCGCAGCAGCGTCGTCTTGCCGGCGCCGTTGCCGCCCAGGAGGCCGATGAACTCGCCCTGCCCGATCGCGAGGTTGACGCCCTCGAGCACGGTGCGCCCGCCCAGCGCGATCTCCACGTCGCGGAAGGCGAGCACGATCATGCCGCTCTCATAGCGGTGCCGGCGCCGGCAGCGCGCGCGCCACCTCGTCGAGCACCGAGAGCATCCATTGCTGCCAGGTGAGGCCCGGCGGCTCGGTCTCGGTGACGCCGATGACGGGCACGCCGGCCTTGCGCGCGACCTGGCGCATGCGCGTCGCGGTCGGGTTGGCGGCCTGGGCGTTGTAGACGAGGAGCTTCACGCGGTGTGAGTGCAGGTCGTTCTCGAACGTTGCGATGTCGCGCGCACTCGGCTCGGTGCCGTTCATCACCGCGAGCTGGAACCGCCGTTCCAGCACCGTCATGCCGAGGGCGTGGAACATGTAGCCGAACACCGGCTCGGTCGCGGCGACCCTGGTGCCGGCGAGGCGGGCGCGGAGTGCCGCGATCCGCGCCTCGATCGGCGCCATCGATACCAGGAACGCGGCGAGGCGCTTGCGGTCATCCGCGGCATGCGCGGGGTCGCGGTTCGCCAGCACCGCGGCGAGTCGCCGCGCGAGCGCCGTCATCGTTTGGGGATCGTACCAGATATGCGGGTTGTCGCCGATCTTCTTCCCGACGAGATCGGCGACGACGATGGCGACGCGGCCTCTGTGCCTCGTCGCGCGCAGCAGCTTCGTCATCCACGGGTCGTAGCCGGCGCCGTTCGCGATCGCGATGTACGCCCCGGCGAGCGCGCGCGCGACCGCCGGGGTCGCCTCGAACAGGTGTGGGTCCTGGGCGGGGTTGTCGAGGATGGACGTCACCGCCACCGTGTCACCGCCGATCTGGCGTGCGATGTCGCCAAAGAAATTCTCCGCCGCCACCACGCCGATCCGCCCCGCTACCGCACCGTTCGCGGCACGAGCGGGGAGGGGAGCGAGCAGGCAGGCGGCACAGGCGGCAACGACGAGACGACGCATGGCGTGATCCGGCTTTCAGTAGCAATGTTATAACATAACACACCCCGCGACAATCCGACGGGAAAGGCTTTGCCCCGCCTCAGCCGGCGAGCCGGCGGTAAAGCCCCAGATACTCGTCGGCCATCCGCCGCGCGGTCCAGCTGCGTTCGAACTCGGCGCGGATGGCGGCGCGGTCGATCGCCATCGCGCGCGGGAGGGCGGCGACGGCGCCGGCGACGTCCTCCACGATGCAGCCGGTGACGCCCTCCTCCAGCACCTCCGGCACCGAGCCGCGGCGATAGGCAATGGTGGGGCAGCCGCAGGCCATCGCCTCGATCATGACGAGGCCGAACGGCTCGGGCCAGGCGATGGGCAGCAGCACCGCCGTCGCACCCGAGAGGAACTCCGATTTCTGCCCGTCCTCGATCTCGCCGACATATTCGACGCCGGGTTCGGCGAGCCTGGGTGCCACCACCGCCTCGTACCAGGCGCGGTCCTCCTCGCCGATCTTGGCGGCGATCCTGATCGGCATCCCCGCCGCCCGCGCGATGTCCAGCGCATCGGCGACACCCTTCTCCGGCGACATGCGGCCGAGGAAGGCGAGGTAGCCAGGCCTCGCCGGAATCTCCCCTGGTTGCAGGGGGCGCAGCAGGTCGCGCGGCATGCCGTGCAGCACCGTCGCGAGCCAGCCGAGTTCCGGCGCCGGCGAGCGTTGTGAATCCGAAATGGAGACGAGATGCGCCCCGGGGAACAGGCCGTAGATGCCCTGCACCCAGTCCTGGTCCATGCGCCCGTGCAGCGTCGTCAGGAACGGTGTGGACTGGCGCGAAAACAGCGGCAGCGGCCAGAAATCGATGTGGAAATGCAGCACGTCGAACTGATCGGCCTCGCGGCGCACCAGCTCCAGCATGCGCATGTAGGGCGCACCGTTGACCTCGAAATTCGGCACGAAGCGCGCTGCCTTTTCGCGCGCCGGCACCAGCCGCGCGCTGGTGCGGCTGTCGCCGGCGGCGAACAAGGTGACCTCATGGCCCATCGCCACCAGTTCTTCCGTCAGCCAGTGGACCACGCGCTCGGTGCCGCCATAGCGCCTGGGCGGCACCGTCTCGAACAGCGGCGCGATCTGCGCGATCCGCATGCGGCGGGCGGGCGCGCTCAGCCGCGCAGCAGCTCGGCCGCGGCCGGTGCGAAATATGTCAGCACCCCGGCGCAGCCCGCGCGCTTGAACGCCATCAGGCTCTCCAGGATCGCGCGGTCGCGGTCCATCCAGCCGCGCTCGATCGCACCCGCGATCATCGCGTACTCGCCGGACACCTGGTAGGCGAAGGTCGGCACGCCAAAGCGGCGGTGCACGCGCCAGATGATGTCGAGATACGGCATGCCGGGTTTGACCATCACCATGTCCGCCCCTTCCTCGAGATCGAGCGCCACCTCGCGCAGCGCCTCGTCGGAGTTCGCGGGGTCCATCTGGTAGGTCTTCTTGTCGCCCTTCAGCGCGCCGCCGGAACCCAGCGCCTCGCGGAACGGGCCATAGAAGGCGGAAGCGTATTTCGCCGCGTAGGACATGATGCGGGTGTGGACGAAGCCGCTCTCGTCCAGCGCCGCACGGATCGCGCCAACCCGCCCGTCCATCATGTCGGAAGGGGCGATGATGTCGATGCCCGCTTCCGCCTCCACCACCGCCTGGCGCACGAGCTGGGCGATGCTCTCGTCGTTGGCGACGTAGCCGTCGCGGATCACGCCGTCATGGCCGTGGCTGGTGTAGGGGTCGAGTGCCACGTCGCCGATCAGCCCGGTTTCCGGAAACTCCTTCTTGAGCAGGCGCGCGGCGCGGCAGATGAGGTTGTCGGGGTTGGCGGCCTCCGTGCCCTCCTCATCCTTCAGTTCCGGCGGGGTCGCGGGGAACAGCGCGATGGCGGGGATGCCGAGCCGCACCGCCTTCTCCACGTGCCGCGCGAGCAAGTCGAGCGTCACGCGCTGCTGGCCTGGCATGGAGGCGATGTCGGTCAGCGTGTTGCTGCCCTCGGCGAGGAAGACCGGCCAGATCAGGTCCGAGACGGTGAGCGTGTTCTCCGCGGTCAGCCGGCGCGTCCAGGCGTCGCGCCGGTTGCGCCGCATGCGGGTGGTGGGGTAGCGGCCGAGAGCCATGGCGGGGTCCTCCGTTAACCCTGCTTAGCTCCCGCGCGGCGGCGGCGGTAGACGTCGAGGTGCGTGTACGCAGCGGCGAGGAGCGGTGCCGCCTGGCCCGCCTTCCGGGCTCGCGCGAGCATGTCGCCCACGATCTGGTCGGCCTCCACCTCCAGCCCCTGGTCCATGTCGCGCATCATCGAGGCGGCCATGGCGGAGGCGCGGTCGGTGAGCTGCTTGCGTGTGAACTCGCGGTGCGCCTCGCGCGGCGGATAGCCGGCGGCGGTCGCGACCGCGGTGCATTCCTCGCGCATCGCCAGCATCAGCTCCTCGCCATAGGGGGAGCTGGCGATGGGTCCGACCGGCGAGCGCATCAGGCAGGTCATCGCGGCGATGGAGCAGAGGAAAACCCATTTCTCCCACATATCCAGCATGATGTGCTCCGAGGCGCGGGCCTCGATGCCGGAGGGCGCGATCGCCGCCTGGAACGCCGCGATGGCCGGGCGCTGCGCCTCGGTGCGAGCGCCGTGGATCAGCGTCTGGGCGCGGTTGAGGTGGCGGATGGTGCCGTCCGCCTCCATCGTCACGCCGATGATGGCCACGCCCCCGGCGACGTGGTCCTTGCCGAACGCCGCATCCAGCCTGTCGAGGTGCGCCATGCCGTTGAGCATCGGCACGATCAGCGCGCCCCTGGCCGCCGGCGTGATGGAGGCGATCGCGTCATCGAGGTCGTAGGCCTTGCAGGAGAGCAGCACGGCACCGTAGCCGCTGCCAGGCGCCTCCTTCGTGACCGTCTTCACCGGCACGGCGAGGTCGCCGAGCGCGCTCTTCACCACCAGCCCGTTGGCCGCGAGCTGTGCCGCACGGCGCGGGCGCACCAGGAAGGTCACGTCCGCCCCCGAGGCTGCGAGCCGGGCGCCGAAATAGCCGCCGATACCGCCGGCGCCGAGAACCAGAAGCCGCATCCGTAACCCCCTTCAATGCCGTCCGAAGCGTGAGCGCGGGAAACTGAACGCGCGGGGCCGCGCAAGCAAGCCGGGGGGCGGTCCCGGCAAGCCGGGCACCACCGCTGCGCATTTCAACTTAGGGCGGCGGCGTGATAGAGGGCGCGGCATGTCCGAGACACAATACCTTGTATCGACCCTGGCGATCGGCGCCGACCATGGCGGGCTCGCGATGAAAAACGCGCTCGTCTCCCGGCTGCGGGAAGCCGCCGTCGCGGTACAGGATTTAGGCACGGACAGCCCGGCCTCGGTCGACTACCCGGACTTCGCCCACGCCGTTTGCCGCGCGGTGGTCGAGGGACGCGCCGATCGCGGTATCCTGGTCTGCGGCACCGGCATCGGCATGTCCATCGCCGCCAACCGTCACCACGGCATACGCTGCGTGCTGGCGCACGACGTCACCACCGCCCGCCTCGGCCGCGAGCACAACGACGGCAACGTGCTCGCCCTCGGCGGGCGGCTGCTCGGCGAGGAGCTGGCCTGGGAGATCGTCGCCACCTTCCTCGCGATCCCGTTCAGCGGCGGGCGGCACAGCCGCCGCCTCGCCAAGCTCTCGCCGGCCTGATGGAGCCCCCCATGAACGACACCGCTTCCTTCGTCGGCCCCGGTTTCTTCAGCGCGCCACTCGCGCAGACGGATCCCGAGCTTGCCGCCGCCATCGGCCGGGAGCTCACACGCCAGCAGGACGGCATCGAGCTGATCGCTTCCGAAAACATCGTCTCCGCCGCGGTGATGGAGGCGCAGGGCTCGGTGCTCACCAACAAATATGCCGAGGGCTATCCCGGGCGGCGCTACTACGGCGGCTGCGCCGAGGTGGACGTGGCGGAGACGCTGGCGATCGAGCGCGCGAAGCAGCTCTTCGGCTGTGCCTTCGCCAACGTGCAGCCGCATTCCGGTGCCCAGGCGAACCAGGCGGTGTTCCTGGCCCTCATCAAGCCCGGCGACACCATCCTCGGCATGTCGCTCGCGGCCGGCGGGCACCTGACGCACGGGGCGGCTCCCAACCTCTCGGGCAAGTGGTTCCGCGCGGTGCAGTACGGCGTGCGCCGCGAGGACGGGATCCTCGACTACGAGGAGCTGGAACGGCTGGCGCTCGCCGAGAAGCCGAAGCTGATCATCGCCGGCGGTTCCGCCTATCCGCGCTTCATCGACTTCCCGCGCATCCGCGCCGTGGCCGATGCGGTGGGTGCCTACCTGATGGTGGACATGGCGCATTTCGCGGGCCTGGTCGCGGCGGGCGTGTTCCCGACCCCGCTGCCGCACGCGCACGTGGTGACCACCACCACGCACAAGACGCTGCGCGGGCCGCGCGGCGGCATGATCCTCGCGAACGACCTGGAGCTGGGCAAGAAGATCAACTCCGCCGTCTTCCCCGGCCTGCAGGGCGGGCCGCTGATGCACGTCATCGCCGGCAAGGCGGCGGCGTTCGGCGAGGCCCTGAAGCCGGAGTTCCGCGCCTACCAGCGCCAGGTCGCGGCCAACGCGAAGACGCTCGCGGCGACGCTGGTCGAGCAGGGGCTCGCCATCGTCACCGGCGGCACCGACAGCCACCTGATGCTGGTGGACCTGCGCCCCAAGCGCACCACCGGCAAGGCGGCGGAGGCGAGCCTGGAGCGCGCCCACATCACCGCCAACAAGAACGCGATCCCGTTCGACCCGGAGAAGCCGGCGATCACCTCAGGCATCCGCCTCGGCACGCCCGCGGCCACGACGCGCGGCTTCGGGGAGGCGGAGTTCCGCGAGGTCGGGCTGATGATCGGCGAGGTGCTCGACGGGCTAGGCAAGTCCAATGACGGCACGAACGCGACCGCGGAGGCCGCCGTCGCCGCTCGGGTGAAGGCGCTGTGCGCGCGCTTCCCGATCTATCCCACCCCGGCGCGAAGGAGCTAGGCCATGCGCTGCCCGTTCTGCGGCCAGGATGACAGCCAGGTAAAGGACAGCCGCCCGACCGAGGACGGGCTCGCGATCCGGCGCCGCCGCGCCTGCGCCGGATGCGGCCAGCGCTTCACCACCATCGAGCGGGTGCAGCTGCGCGAGCTGACGGTGGTGAAGTCCGACGGGCGGCGCGTGCCGTTCGACCGCGACAAGCTGATGCGCTCCATCCGCGTCGCGCTGCGCAAGCGCCCGGTGCCGGAGGAGCGGATCGAGCGCATCGTCAACGGCATCGTCCGCCAGCTCGAATCCTCGGGTGAGTCCGAGATCGCGTCCAAGCATATCGGCGAGATGGTGATGGACGCGCTGCGGGCGGTGGACGCGGTGGCGTATGTCCGTTTCGCGTCCGTCTATCGCAATTTCCGCGAGACCAAGGATTTCGAGGCCTTCATCGGCGGCATCTCGGACGCCATATCCGCGGGCGATGAGTGATGCGGCCCATATGCGCGCGGCGCTGGCGCTGGCGCGGCGTGGCCTCGGCCTGACGGCGCCCAATCCCGCGGTCGGCTGCGTTATCGTGCGCGAGGGCCGCGTGGTCGCGCGCGGGGTGACCGCGCCTGGCGGGCGGCCGCACGCGGAGACGATCGCGCTTGCCATGGCCGGCGCGGCCGCGCGCGGGGCGACCGCCTATGTCACGCTCGAGCCCTGCGCGCATCACGGCAAGTCGCCGCCCTGCGCGGAGGCACTGGTCGAGGCCGGCATCGCCCGCGTGGTGGTCGCCACCCGCGACCCCGACCCGCGCGTCGACGGCGCGGGCATCGCGCGGCTGCGCGCGGCGGGTGTCGTCGTGGAGGAAGGGCTGCTCGGCCCCGAGGCCACGACACTCAACGAGGGCTTCTTCGCCACCGTGACGCTCAACCGGCCGATGGTGACGCTGAAACTCGCGAGCACGCTCGACGGTCGCATCGCGACCCATGCCGGCGAGAGCCGCTGGATCACCGGCGAGGCGGCGCGGCGGGTGGCGCATCTGTTACGCTACCGGCACGACGCGGTGATGATCGGCGTCGGTACTGCGATGACGGACAACCCGGACCTCACCTGCCGCCTGCCTGGCATGGAGGAACCCGCCAAGGTGCGGGTGGTTGTGGACTCGCATCTGCGCACGCCGCTCACGGCGCGCCTGCTGGCGACCGCCTCACGCATCCCCACCTGGTTCCTCGCCCGCCACGACGCGGACGCCGGACGGCGGCGGGGGATGGAGCAGGCGGGTGCGATGGTGATTTCCGTGCCGGGCAACGAGGCGGGGGTCGATCTCGCGGCGGGGCTCGCGGCGCTGGGCGAGCGGGGCGTCACGCGCGTGCTGGCCGAGGGCGGCGCGGGGCTCGCTGCGGGGCTGCTGCGCGCGGGACTCGCTGACCGGCTGGCATGGTTCCACGCCCCGGCGGTGATGGGCGGCGACGGGTTCCCGGCCTCGGCACCGCTGGGCACCGAGCTGCTGGCCGCCATGCCCCGTTTTGTCCGCGAAGGCGCCTTTTCCGTCGGAGACGACATGCTCACCGAATTCCGGCGTGCCGCCTGATGTTCACCGGCATCATCACAGCACTCGGCACCGTGCGCGCCATCACCCCGATCGGCGGCGGCCATGACATGCGCGTCGAGATCGCCACACCGTGGGCGGATGTCGCGAGCATTCCGCCCGGTGCCTCCATCGCCTGTTCCGGCTGCTGCCTCACGGCGGTCGCGGTCGACGCGACGGGCTTCGCGGCGGAGGTCTCGGCGGAGACGCTGTCGCGCACCACGCTCGGCGCCTGGCGCGTCGGCACGCGCGTCAACCTGGAGCGTTCGTTGCGGATGGGCGACGAACTCGGCGGGCACATCGTGTCCGGCCATGTGGACGGCGTCGGCGAGGCGGTCGAGGCGGTGGCAGACGAGGGCTCCACGCGCTGGCGCTTCCGGGTGCCGCGCGACCTCGCGCGGTTCATCGCAGTCAAGGGCAGTGTCGCGGTGGACGGCGTCTCGCTCACCGTCAACGCGGCGGACGATGATGCGTTCGCCGTCAACATCATTCCGCATACGGCGTCCGTCACCGGCTTTTCCCTGCTGCGACCGGGCGATCGCGTGAATATCGAAATCGACATGCTGGCGCGCTATGTCGCGCGCATGATGGGACGGTGAGGCCGACATGAACACGCCGCTGGTGCGCAGTCTTTCCGACTATCTCGCCTCCGCCGAGGAGCTGATCGAGGAGGCGCGGCAGGGCCGCATGTTCATCCTCGTCGACGACGAGGACCGCGAGAACGAGGGCGACCTCGTTATCCCCGCGCAGTTCGCGACGCCGGACGCGATCAACTTCATGGCGAGGCACGCGCGCGGGCTGATCTGCCTCGCCCTCTCCCGCCATCGCGTGGAGCAGTTGCGCCTGCCGCTGATGAGCTCATCGAACGGCACGCGTCACCAGACCGCCTTCACCGTCTCGATCGAGGCGCGCGAGGGGGTGACGACGGGCATCTCCGCGCACGACCGCGCGCATACCGTCGCCGTCGCCATCAACCCGGAGTGCGGACCGGGCGACATCGTGACCCCGGGCCACGTCTTTCCGCTGATGGCGCGCGAGGGAGGTGCGCTCGTGCGCGCCGGCCATACCGAGGCCGCGGTGGACATCGCGCGGCTGGCCGGCCTCAACCCCGCCGGCGTGATCTGCGAGATCATGAACGACGACGGCAGCATGGCGCGGCTGCCGGACCTCGTCGCCTTCGCGCAACGCCATGGGCTCAAGGTCGGCACCATCGCCGACCTCATCGCCTATCGCCGCCGCACCGAAAAGCTGGTCCGCCTGGTGCAGGAGGGCAAGCTCGAGCACGAGATCGGCGGTACATGGCGGATCTACGTCTATGCCTCGACGGTCGATGACCACGCGGAACATCTCGTGCTCGTGCGCGGGGACCTCGCGGCGCCGGCGCCGGCGCTGGTGCGCATGCACGCGATCGACCTCGTGGGCGACCTCGTCGGCAGTTCCATGCACACCAAGATCGCGGGGGCGATGAAGATGATCGCGGCGGAGGGCAGGGGAGCGGTGGTGATCCTGCGTGACGGAAGCCCCGCCGCGCTGTCCGAGCGCGTGCGCCTGCTCGACGGCGCCGAGCGCCCGCCGCGGCACCTGCGCAGCTACGGCATCGGCGCGCAGATCCTGCTCGATCTCGGGGTGAAGGAAATGGTGCTCCTCACCAGTACGCCGCGCACCATCGTGGGGCTCGAGGGCTACGGCCTCAAGGTCGTGGACCAGCGCCCGATCGAGGCGGCGTGAGACTCTGGCGATGAGCACGAAGGACGCGGCGCTGCCGCGAGCGCCCAGGGTCGTCGGTGCGCTGCCGCGCGTGCTGGTGGTGCGCGCGCCCTACTACAAGACCGTGGTCGACGGGCTGCGCGA
>JAJZUI010000290.1 GCA_021847175.1 Pseudomonadota bacterium | reverse complement strand
AGGGGGCTCGGCGCAGCCCTGGCGGCGTCGGCTCTGCCCGTGGCCGCCAAGGTCGGCATGCCGGGCGAGGGCCCGTTTGTCGAACATCGCCTCGCGCTGCAGATCAGCATTTCCTCGCCGGCACGCCAGACGGAACTGCTCAACGTAGCCTACAACGTTCTCACCTATTACGGGCCCGACAAGGTGGCGATCGAGATCGTCGCCTTTTCTGGCGGCATCGAATTGCTACGAATTGGCAACAAGGAAACCCCCAGAATCGCTGGCCTGAAAAGACAGGGGGTAACCTTCGACGCCTGCATGAACACGATCCACACGATCGAGCGCACGACCGGCAAGCCATTTCCGCGCAACCCCATGTCGCGCCCCGTGCCCGCCGGTGTCGTCCAACTGATGACGCTCAACGAGCGCGGCTACACCATCATCCGTCCCTGATCCCCTCCCGGAGCTGCCCGATGCCCATTCCTGGATCGACCGATCGGCGCGCGATTCTCGGCCTCGGCGCCGCCCTCTCGGCGACCGCGTTTGCGGTCACCGCCGAGGCCGCACCGGCCAGCCTTGAACCCGGCTCGGCGAAGAATCTCGCCGCGCTGGCCAGCAAGCTCGCTTCACTGCCGCGCCGGCGCGATTTCAAGACCGTGCCGATGATCCTGCAGAACCGCGACGAGTGGGACGCCGCGGCGCTGGATGCCGTGCTCGCCTATCGTGGCGGGCCGCGCCAGTCCTGGGACAACACGAACATCAAGGGCCCGTGGCTGAACCTCATGCGCAACTCGATGAACGCGCAGGTCTTTTCGTTCAAGCACGCGGACTTTCTCTGCGTCTCCGCCACCCGCGCCTCGGCCCAGTTCGCGTTGTACGACGACATGATCTGGGAGAAATACGGGCTCGCCAGGATGGTGGGCCTCAAGGAACCTTCCAACACCTTCCTCAAGCCGCCGGCGGCCACTGCCGGTGCACACGCCGGCGCTCCCTCGCCCCACGACAACAGCGTCGCGGCGCTGCACGCGCGCGGTGCCGTGTTTCTCGCCTGCCACAATGCCATCTGGGAACAGGCGAACCATTTCGTGAAGGCCGGCGTGAACCCTGACCATGCCAGTGTCGAGGTCGTGGCGGCGGAACTGACCAACCACCTCGCTCCGTTCGTGGTGCTCACCCCGGGTGTGGTCGGAACCATCGTCGAGCTCGCCAATAACGGTTTCGCGTTCACCCAATGAAAGGCGTGCCTTCAATGAAACGCTTGCTCCGTGCTGGGGTCATCGGCCTCACCACGCTCTGGGCCGTCCCCGCCCTGGCGTCCCCGCCCCCGAACAGCCCCGCCGGCCGCGTCGCCGCCGGCGAGGCAGTGTTTCCACCCTGGCAGCAGGGGAAGAACAACACCGCCGCGCAGCACGGCTTCGAGTTTACCGTGCCACCCGTCGACGTGCTCACCGATTTCCACGGAAGCCCGGACCATCCGGCCCTTGTGCTCTACATCGCCGGCAACGACTATTTCGCCATCGGCGAGACGGTGCGCGCCTTCGAGAAGGCCTATCCGCGCTTCCACGGCGTCTATTTCGAAACGCTCCCGCCCGGCCTTCTGCGCCGCCAGCTTGCCGCCGGTGGCCGCGTCACCGTCGGCAACATGACCTGGACGGTGAAGCCGGACGTGTTCATGGCGGGGCTGCGCGTCGAAAAGGCCATGGTCAAGCAGGGCCACCTCGTCGCCCCTGTCGTCGCCTACGCCACCAACGACCTCGCCATCATGATCCCCAAGGGCAACCCGGGTCACGTCACGGGCCTCAAGGATCTCGGCCGCGCGGACCTGCCGATCGCGATGCCGAATCCGCAATGGGAAGGTGTGGCGCGGCAGATCAAGGCCTCGCTCGCCGCCGCGGGCGGCCCGGCACTGGTCAAGGCCGTCTATAGCGAAAAGGTCGCCTCCGGGATGACCGTCCTGACCCACATCCATCACCGCCAGACGCCGCTATGGCTGATGCAGGGGCGGGTGGATGCAGGCGTGACCTGGACCTCGGAGGCCGTGTTCCAGGAGCTTGCCGGCCATCCGATCGCGCACGTAACGATCCCCGCGGCGCAGAATACGCGCGCGATCTACGCCGCGGCGATGGTCAAGGGCGCGGCGCACCAGGACGCCGCCACGGCCTGGCTGAAATTCGTGGCCACGCCGCAGGCGCTGGCGATCCTGGAACGTTACGGGTTCAAGCCCTACCCCACGAAGTGACGCGCCCCGCCGGGCGCCGAGCGCGCCAGTGCGGGTCGCTACGCGCGGCCTTCCGTCTCGCGCATCGGCTGAAAGCAGAGACCGTGGCCGTGGACCGCGCCGCGATGCTGGACCTGGCCGAGGCGACAGGCCTGCTCCCCTATGACGCGAGCCATCTGTGGCTCGCCCGCTCGTTGGGCAGGGAACTGGTGACGCTGGACCGGAAACGCGCGGCAGCTTCGGCATGACGGCGCACCGCCCGCGTTTCGTGCCGCGGCCTGAGGCCGAGCCCGCATCAAGCCGCCAAGCAGCGTGCGATACCACGATACCGAACAACGAGACGTCAAAAATGAGCATGTGAATCGGCGCCGAACCGCTGCCGGAGGCCGGAAATCGCCGGCGTTCA
>JAJZUI010000289.1 GCA_021847175.1 Pseudomonadota bacterium | reverse complement strand
GGGCTTCGGCCAGAACCTCGGGCTCGCGCCGGGTGAGGAAGGCGCGGTTGGCCTCCGCCACCATGGTGGCGACATCCCCCACCTCGGTCGCGGCGACGGGAAGCCCGGAAGCCATCGCCTCCAGCACCGAGAGCGGCATCTGCTCGGTGTCCGAGGACAGCGCGAAGACGTCCATACGCGCATAGAGCGGCGCGGGGTCGGCGATGGGGCCGGCGAACACGGCATCGAGCGAGAGGTCCCGTGCCAGCGCCTGCAGCGCGCCGCGCTCGGGGCCGTCGCCGACGATCAGCAGGCGGTGCGGTGCCGTGCGCGCCGCGATGGCGCTCGCGTGCAGCAGGCGGGCGAGGTTCTTCTCCGGCCGCAGCCCGGCAACGGTGCCGACGACCGGCTGCCCGGGCATATCAATGGCCGGTGGGCGCGGCGTGGGCGCGAAGCGGGCCAGGTCCACGCCGTTCGCGACGTAGAGCGGGTCGAGGTGCCATTCCTCGCGCGCGATGCGTTCGAGGTTGCGCGACGGCACCAGCAGTCGTGCGCGGCGCAGCAGCAGGCGGCGGGCCAGCACCCGGCGGGGAAGCTGGCGGTCGCGCTCCTCCGGGCCGAACCCATCCTCCATGTGCAGGTGCGGCACGTGCGGCAGGCGGTTGGCGACCGCCCACTCGATCGTGCCCCAGTTGCTGGTGACCAGCGTCGCGGGCCGCAGCCTCCGCAGCAGGCCGCGCATGGCGCGCAGCGTGCCCGGCGTGTCGCCCTTGCGGAGGGCGAGCGCCGGGAACGTGACATCGAGCCTGGGGTCGAGCAGGTGGCGGGCGTCCGTGACGCCATCCATGGCGACGATGGCGTGGCGGAACTCCGGCCCCCAGCGATTGGCGATGGCCGCGAAGCGGCGCTGGGCGCCACCGGTGGTGAAGCCGGGGAAGGCGTGCAGCAGCAGGGGCGTCATGCGGTGCCGCGAAACAGGTCAAGGAAGCCGGTCTCGGCGGCGAGCGGCCGGCCGGCGGCCAGCCAGGCCAGGGTGAGGATCGCGGCATAGGCGGCCATGCCCGCGGCGATGCCGGCGAGCAGCGCGGGCAGCGGCGCGGCGATGGCGTCCAGCACCGGTGGCACGGCGAGCGCCATGGCCGCCGTCGCGAGCGCCGGGCGCCAGAGCACCGCGGCGAGGCTGCGGACGGCGCTCTCCGTGCCGCGGAGGGCGAGGCCGATCGCAAGCGAATCCTCCAGCACCACGGAGGCCGCGACGGCCATCGCCGCGCCGGTCATGCCGGCGGCCGGGATCAGCGCCGCGAGCAGCAGCACCCGCGCCGCCGCGGCGGCGGTGGTGACGGCGAGGATGGTCCGCAGCTTTCCCTCGGCGAGAAAATGCGTGAGGCCGAACAGGCCGAACGTGCTGGCGCTACCCGCCAGGGCCAGGATCCGCAGCGCCGGCACCGCGCCCTCCCATCCGGAACCGAAGCCGAGCCGCACCAGCGGCCGCGCCACCAGCGCGATCCCCACGCCGCCAGGCAGGGTGACGATGGCGGCGACGGCCGCGACGCGCAGCCAGGCGTGGCTGGCACCCGTCGCAGGCTCGGCCGCCAGCGCCGGATAGACGGCGCGGGTCATCGGCTCCAGCAGCTCCGTGGTCGGCATCGAGGCGATCTCGCTGGCGATGTTGAACAGGCCCGCGGCACCCGTGCCGGCGAGGCCGCCCACCAGCAGCAACGGGCCGCGCTGGCGCACGAGCATCGCGAGCGCCGTGAGCCACGACCAGAGCGAGACCGGGGCGAGTTCCCGCCAGGCGGCAAGGGAGAGGCGCGGACGCATCGGGTGCATATGCCACGACGCCGCGCATTGCAGGGCGCGCTGCACCAGCATCCCCGCGACGAGCGCCAGGTAGGAGCGTAGGATCAGCGCCCCGGCGATGTTGACCGCGACGCCGATGAGCCTGGGTGCGAATTGCAGCCGCACGTCGAGATCGAGGCGCAGCGCGCGGCGCCATTCGACGGTGCCGATATTGGCCGCGCCGTCGAGCAGCGCGCCCGCGGCGAGCGCCGCCATGACGACGATGAGGCGGCGGTCCGCGAAGAGGTGCGCCGCCGGCACGGCAAGGGCGAGCAGCAGCGCCGCCATGACGCAAGCCCGGAGCAGCGAGAGCGTGAAGCCCGTGTCCCACAGCGACGCCGGGTCACGGGCGCGGATCAGCGCCTCCTCGGTGCCGAGATGGGTGAGGTGGTCGAGCGACTGCGCGAGGCCGCTGCCCAGTGCGATGATGCCGAAATCCGCGGGCTTCAGCACGCGCGCCAGCACCGCGACGCTGAGGATGCCGAGACCGCGCGAGGCAAAGCGCCAGCCGACGGTCCACAGCGACCCCCCGGCCGCCCGGGCGACGGTGGATGGCTGCTCGGCGGCCGGCGGCAAGGCCTAGCCGCTACCGATGAGGATGCCGGTGGCGAACACCAGGGCGCCGCCGAAGCCGACCTGCATCGCCGCCGAGATCGGGGGGGTATCCATGTATTTCCAGCGTACCCAGGAGATGATGGCGAGTTCAACGACGACGACGACGATTGCGACCAGGGTCGCCGTCATGAAGCTCGGGATCAGGAACGGCAGCGTGTGGCCGATGCCGCC
>JAJZUI010000096.1 GCA_021847175.1 Pseudomonadota bacterium | reverse complement strand
CCGGGTGGCCGGTCGACGTGCGCAAGGCGCTGGCCGCGCGCGGGCTCGAGTTCGTCGAGCGCAACCAGCAGCAGCGCGCGGCACTGGCGCTGATCGGCAGCCGCGTGTTCGTCGCGTTTGGCGGGTTCGCGGGCGATTGCGGGTGGTACCACGGCATGGTGCTCGGCATCGACACCGCGCCGCCACGGCTCGCGGCCGTGTGGATGACGCGGGGGCTGAAGGGCGGGGTCTGGGCACCCGGCGGGATCAGCGTGGCGGGCGGGCACCTGTTCTTCGCGACCGGGAACACCGAGCGCGCGCCGACGGCGATCGGCTGGGATGACGGGGTGAGCGTGTTCCGCGAGACGCCGGCGCTGGTGCACACGACCGACCCCAGGGACAGCTTCGCGCCGCAGGATTTCGCCCACCTCGACGATCTCGACCTCGATCTCGGCGGCACGGAGCCGGTGCCGCTGACCATGCCCGACGGGGCGCATCGCCTGATGGCCCTGGGCAAGGACGGCAAGGCCTACCTGCTTAATCGCGACAATCTCGGCGGCATCGGCGGCGCGGTCGCGGTTCGGCGCGTGGCGGACGGGCCGATCATCACCGCGCCCGCGGTCTATCGCGTGGAAGGGCGGACGATGGTGGCGTTCCGCGCGCCGGACGCGATCTGTCCCGAGGGGCACCCGGCGACGGCGCTGGTGGGGCTCGCGGTAAGCGATGGCGGCATGCGCCCGGTGTGGTGCGCGCCGGTTCATGGCAGCGGGATTCCGATCGTGACCACGGCGGGGCCTGGGGCGGACCCGATCATCTGGTTCCTGGGCGCGGAGGGCGACAGGCGTTTGCACGGTTTTCGCGGCGATACCGGCCAGCCGGTCTATTCCAGCAACACCGCCCTCCCTGGGATGCGCCATTTCGTGACGCCGGTGGCGGCGGACGGACGGCTCTACGTCGCGGGCGACGGGCGGGTCTTCGCCTTCACCTGGAACCGGCAGTCCGCCGCCCGGCGGTAGCGGCGGATCAGCCCATGCGCTGGTCGGGGTCGCGCAGGACGACGTAGATCGCGGGGATGACGAGCACCGTGAGCAGCGTCGAGGAGGCGAGGCCGAACAGCAGCGAGATGGCGAGGCCCTGGAAGATCGGGTCCGTGAGGATGGTCGCCGCGCCGATCATCGCCGAGAGGGCGGTGAGCAGGATCGGGCGGAAGCGGATCGCGCCGGCGTCGAGCAGCACCTCGCGCAGCGTCTTGCCGGGGGCGGCGCCGTGCCGGACGAAATCCACCAGCAGGATCGAGTTGCGCACGATGATGCCGGCGAGCGCGATGAAGCCGATCATCGAGGTGGCGGTGAAAGGCGCGTTGAACAGCCAGTGGCCGGGCAGAATGCCGATGAGCGTCAGCGGCACCGGCGTCAGGATCACCAGCGGCAGCTTGAAACTGCCGAACTGGGCGACGACGAGGATGTAGATGCCGATGAGCGCCACCATGAACGCGGCACCCATGTCGCGGAAGGTGACGTAGGTGATCTCCCACTCGCCGTCCCACAGCAGGCTGGGCTTCGCCTCGTTGTGTGGCTGGCCGCGCAGGCGGATCTCGGGGCGCGGCAGGTTGCCCCAGTTGTGCTGCGCGATCGCCTTGTCCACGGCGAGCATGCCGTAGATCGGCGCCTCGAACTGGCCGGCGAGCTCGGCCATCACCATGTCGGCGTAGTGGCCGTCGCGGCGGAACAGCACGCGCGAGCCGAGCACCTTCTGCGCGTGCACGACCTGCCCGAGTTCCACCACGCGGGTGCTGCCGGGGATGCTGTTGGCGGGCACGGGCGTGGAGGCCAGGCGCTGGTTCCAGGTGAGGTCGCGCTTGGGCAGGCCGACGACGATCTCGATCGGGTTGCGCTCGGCGCCGCGGTGGGAGTAGCCGACGGGCATGCCGCCATAGAGCGACTGGATGGTGCTGTAGATGTCGGCCTGTTCGACACCGAAATATTCCGCCTTGTCCTGGTTGATCGAGATCTGCAGGCGAGGGCGCGGCTTGCCCCAGGAGTTCGTCACGTCGACGATGTAGGGGATGGACTTGAAGATCTTCTCGACCTCGCGCGCGACCTCGAGGCGGACCTTCTCGGTGGGGCCGTAGATCTCGGCGAGGAGGGTGGCGAGCACCGGCGGGCCGGGCGGGGATTCAACGACCTGGATGGTGCCGCCGGGGGGCAGCTTCAGGCCCTTGTCGAGACGGTGGCGCAGGTCGATGGCGATGGCGTGGCTGTCGCGGTTGCGCTGCGCCTTGTCGGTGAGCTCCACCTGCAGGTCGCCCAGTTCCGGCGTCTGGCGCATGTAGTAGTGGCGCACCAGGCCGTTGAAGTCATAGGGCGAGGCGGTGCCGGCATAGGCCTGGATGGCGCGGACCTCGGGGATGGCGCGGGCGATATTGGCGGCGGCGAAGAGGGTCTGCTCCGTGTTCTCCAGCGTGCTGCCGGGGGGCAGGTTCACCTCCACCGCGAGGTGGGATTTGTTATCGAAGGGCAACAGCTTCACCGTCACCGCCTCCGTATAGAACATCAGGCAGGCGGCGATCATCGCCACGACCACGAGGATCAGGAAGGTCCAGGCGCGGGCGCGGGTGCGAAGCACGGGTTCCGCCACGGCGCGGTAGATCCGGCCGAGCCGGTCGTGGCCGTGATGGTGCAGATCGCGGCCAATCGCGGGCGTGGTGACCGCGAGGAACTCCGCCTCCTCGGCGCGGGCCTCGGCAGAAGGAGTCGCGTGCTCCGGGTGCAGCTTGAACATCAGCCAGGGCGCGACGACCATGGCGACGAAGAAGGAGAACAGCATCGCGGCCGAGGCGTTGACCGGGATAGGCGCCATGTAGGGGCCCATCATGCCGGAGACGAAGAGCATCGGCAGCAGCGCCGCGATCACGGTGAGGGTGGCGACGACGGTGGGGTTGCCGACCTCCGCGACCGCCTCGATGGCAGCCTGCAGGCGCGGGCGGCCGTCGCCCATGCGCCAGTGGCGCGCGATATTTTCCACCACCACGATGGCGTCGTCGACCAGAATGCCGATGGAGAAGATCAGCGCGAAGAGGCTGACGCGATTGATGGTGTAGCCCATCAGGTTGGAGGCGAAGATGGTGAGCAGGATGGTGGTGGGGATGACCACCAGGGTCACCACCGCCTCACGCCAGCCGACCGCGAAGGCGATCAGCACCACGATGGAGACGGTCGCGAGGCCGAGGTGGAAGAGCAGCTCGTTGGCCTTCGCGTTGGCGGAGTGGCCATAGTCGCGCGTGACCTGGACGTTGATGTCCTTGGGGATGAGGCTGCCCTCGAGCAGCTTGACGCGGCTGAGGATGCTGTCGGCGACGACGACGGCGTTGGTGCCGGAGCGCTTGGCGAGCGCGATGGTGGCGGCGGGGACGCGGTTCCAGCCGCCCTGCTTCGGCGTGAGGCTCCAGACGCCGCGTTCCGCGGTGCTGGCGGTGACGACGACCTTCGCCACGTCGCGCACGTAGACCGGGCGGCCGTCGCGGGTGGTGAGGAGGAGCAGGCCGATATCGGGCACGCCGAACAGCGTCTGGCCGGCGGCGAGCACACGCTGCTGGCCGTTGTCCCGCACGCTGCCCGCGACGAATTCGTTGTTGGCGCCCTGCACCTTGGCGATGAGCTGCTGCAGGGTCACGCCGTAGAGCATCAGCTTCTCGGGGTCGGGCTCGACGCGGATCTGCTCGGGGCCGGTGCCGACGAGGTAGGTGGTGCCGACGTTGTCGACCTTGATCAGCTCCGAGCGCAGCTTGCCGGCGAGGTCGTAGAGGCTCTGTTCGTTCCAGCGCGCGGCGGCGGCGGGCTTGGGCGAGAGGGTGAGGGTGACGATGGCGACGTCGTTGATGCCGTGGCCGACGACCAACGGCTTCGGGATGCCGAGCGGGATCTTGTTGAGGTTGGCGTTGATCTTGTCGTCGACGCGCAGGACGGCGTTGTCCTCGTTCGTGCCGACGGCGAAACGGGCGGTGACGACGACGGAATCGTCCTGGGTCTGGCTGTAGACGTGCTCGACGCCGGGGATCGCCTTGACGATCGCCTCCAGCGGCTTGGTGACCAGCTCAACCGCGTCCGGCGCGCGCAGGCCGTTGGCGGTGACCATGATGTCGACCATCGGCACGCTGATCTGGGGGTCTTCCTCGCGCGGGATGGTCATCAGCGCGACCATGCCGGCGGCGAGCGCGGCGAGCAGGAAGAGGGGCGTGAGCGGCGAGCGGATGGTCGCGCGGGTAAGGCGCCCTGAGATTCCGAGTTTCATGCGTGGCCCGATTTCATGACCGGCGGTTTTTCAGGATGCGCTCGTTTCAGGGATGCACCAGGACGTCGCCGTCCTGCACGCCGGAGAGGATCTCGAGCCCGTCCGGCATGGCGGCAGTGGGATGCGGCTCGCCGCGCTGGACGGGGATGGTGACCACCGCGCCGGAGGATTCGCGTAGGCGCACATAGTCGAGGCCGAAGCGAGTCTCGACGAAGCCTGCCGGGATCACGAAGCCGGGGCGGGTGCCGGCGTTGATCCAGACCAGAACGCGGTCGCCCACGAAGTAGTTGCCGAGATCCGTCACCTTCGCGTCCGCGACGACGCGGCCGGCCTGGATCTGCGGGTAGACCAGAGTGATCGTGCCCATGGCGCCGCCGGGGGCGCCGAGCTGGTTGGCGGCGATGCGCACCGTGTCGCCGGCGTGCAGGAAGAGCGCGTGCTCCTCCGGGATCTGCAGGCGCAGCAGGAACGGTTCCTCGCCGATGGTTGCCACCGTGTCGCCGTTCAGCACGACGGAGCCGGTGGTGAGCGGGACGGTAAGGACGCGCCCGTCCACCGGCGCGCGTACCTGGCCCTCGTTGAGGTTCTGCTGGGCGGAGGCGCGCTGCTCGATAGCGGCACGCAGCGTCGCCTCCGCGACGTTGACCGCGGTCTGCGCCTGGTCCGCGGTGGCACGCGGGCCGACACCCTGGCGGTAGAGCGTCTGGGCGCGGTCGAGGTTGATTTTCGCCTGGGCGAGCGTGGATTGCAGGCCGGCGATCTGGGCGTCGAGCGCCCTCACCTGCAGCAGCAGCTTCTGGTCCGCGACGACCGCGATCACCTGGCCCGCCTTGACCATGTCGCCCTGGCGGACGGACAGGCTTTCGATGGTGCCGCCGATGCGGGCGCGGGCGGCGACCACGTTCGGGCTCTCCACCGTGGCGAACACCGCCTTCTGGTCGGTGATCTCGGTCTCGTGGACGGTGAAGGTGGTCTGCGCCACGGCCGGGCCCGCTGCGGCGAGCAGCGCCATGGCGGCGACGAGGACGTTACGCAGACGCATCGTGCTGCTCCGTGGTTCAGTGCCGGTCGACGACGTGGCCGGTCGCGGGGCTGAGGCGCACCACCGGCAGGCCGGCGCGCTTCCAGGCCTGGATGCCGCCCGCCATGTGCGTGTCGACGGGGATTTCCGCAACCAGGCAGCGGTGGATCGCCTTGGCCGAGCGGATGCCGGAACCACAATGGAACACGACCTTGCGGCCGTCCACCGGCAAGGAAGCGGGGTCGAAGGCGGAGAGCGGGAAGAGCAGAGCGCCATGGATGCGCTCGGCGCCGTACTCGTGGGGCTCGCGCACGTCGATCAGCACGATCTCGTGGTTGTGCAGGGCCTCGGCCACGGCGGCCGGCGTCATTTCATTAATCATAGGCGTCGCTTTTCCTTCTGTCGCGGATCAAGCGGGAAGTCGCGCGGGTCCGCGGGACGCGCGACAGAGAATGGCGGAACAGGCGGCCGGCACCTTGACGCGGATCAATGCGCACCCCGATGCGTTGCGGCAGGTTACGGTCGTTCGCATGGGTATCACGGCCGGCGGCGGCGGCGGCGGCGCGGCGCGGCGACGGTTCTTGCCGCCCGGACCGGAAGCTCACAGATGGCGTCGGGTCTGCAGAAGACATCGAACAGCGTTTCCAGCACGCGGCCGGCGGGCTCGCTGGCGATGGCGTACCAGATGGTCTGGCCCTCGCGGCGGGTGCGGACCAACCCGTCCTTGCGCAGCAGGGAGAGGTGCTGGGAGACGGTGGAATCCCTGAGGTCGAGGAAGGCGGCAAGCTCGCCCACCGAACGCTCGGCGCGCGCGAGCTGGCAGAGGATGAGCAGGCGGTGGCGGTTGCCGAGCGATTTCAGCAACTCGCTCGCCCTATCCGCGGCAGTGAGCATCGCGGACGGGTCCAGCCTGGAAGTGGAGGGGATGGGAGGCTTCATGGTTTCGCGCTTGCGTATCTACGTTCTTTCGAATATACAGTCAAGCGGAGAACAACGCGGCGACGCCCCCGGCCTGCGGGTTCGTGGCGCGATGCCGGGGTGGAGGAATATATGAGCGAGATCGTGGTACTCGGTGCCGGGCTCGGCGGAACCCTGATGGCCTATGAGCTGCTGGACCAGATCCGGCCTGGCGACCGGGTGACGCTGATCGGGCAGGAAAAGAAGTACCACTTCGTCCCTTCCAACCCCTGGATCGCGGTGGGCTGGCGCGAGCGCAAGGACATCGAGGCCGATCTCGGTCCCGTGATGGCGCGGAAGGGCGTGCGGTTCCTGACGCAGGGCGCGAAGCGGCTGCATGCCGCGGAGAAGCGCATCGAGATGACCGACGGCAGCGACGTTTCCTATGATTTTCTGGTGATTGCGACTGGGCCGGATCTCGCCTTCGATGAGATCGAGGGGCTGGGCCCGGATGCGCATACGCAGTCGATCTGCCACATCGACCATGCGGAGCGGGCGCGCGCGGCGTTCGAGGCGTTCTGTGCCAGGCCGGGGCCGGTGATCGTGGGCGCGGTGCAGGGCGCGTCCTGCTTCGGGCCGGCCTACGAGTTCGCGTATATCCTGGATACGGAACTGCGGAAGCGGCGCATCCGCGACCGGGTGAAGATGACGTTCGTGACCCCGGAGCCGTATATCGGGCATCTCGGCCTCGACGGCGTGGGCGACACCAAGTCGATGATGGAGAGCGAGTTCCGCAACCGCCATATCGGCTGGATCACCAACGCGAAGGTGAAGCGCGTCGAGGACGGCACGATGGTGGTGGAGGAGGTGGGCGAGGACGGCACCGTGAAGCGCGAGCAGGCCCTGCCCTTCTCCTTCTCGATGATGCTGCCGGGGTTCCGCGGTATCGCGGCGCTGCGCGGGGTGGAGGGGGTGGTCAACCCGCGCGGGTTCGTGATCATCGACGAGTACCAGCGCAACCCGACCCATCCCGAGATTTTCGGTGTGGGCGTGTGCGTGGCGATCCCGCCGGTGGGGCCGACGCCGGTGCCGGTGGGCACGCCGAAGACGGGTTTCATGATCGAATCGATGGTGACGGCGACGGCGCACAATATCGGCGCCCTGCTGCGCGGGCAGGAGGCGAAGACGCGGGCGACGTGGAACGCGATCTGCCTCGCCGATTTCGGCGATGGCGGCGTGGCGTTCGTGGCACAGCCGCAGATCCCGCCGCGCAATGTCAACTGGTCGGCGAAGGGTACCTGGGTGCACCTTGCGAAGGTGGCGTTCGAGAAATACTTCCTGCGCAAGATGCGCGCGGGCAAGAGCGAGCCCTTCTACGAGAGCTTCCTGCTGAAGCAACTCGATATCCAGAAGCTGAAGTCGACGCAGGTGGACCGATGACGGACGAGAAGGTTCATGTTGTCTGCCCCGCCTGCGGCGCGATCAACCGCGCGCCGCGGGAGAGGCTGGCCGCGGCGAAGTGCGGCACCTGCCACAAGCCGCTGTTCGACGCGCACCCCGTTGCGGTGGACGAGGCCGGGTTCGAGCGGCATCTGTCGCGCAACGACATCCCCGTGCTGGTCGATGTCTGGGCCGGCTGGTGCGGGCCGTGCCGGGCGATGGCGCCGCATTTCGAGCGAGCGGCCTCGGCGCTGGAGCCCGGGGTGCGGCTGTTGAAGCTCGATGCCGACGCGGCGCAGGAGACCTGTGCCAGGCTCGGCGTGCGCGGCATTCCGGCGATGTTCCTGTTCCAGGGCGGCAAGGTTCTCGCCCGCGCCGAGGGGGCGCGGGGCGCGGAGGCGATCGTGCGCTGGACGCAGGATGCGCTCGCCGGGCATCCGCAAGCATAATCACCTAGGTTAATGGATCCGGGCGGGATGGCCCGGTTTGACGACGACATCCACGCAAACCCAAGCAAGAGGAGTATGGGATTATGAGTATCGATCAAGCGGTTCTGCGCTTCGCCGGGTTCATGACGCTGCTGAGCGCCGTCCTGGTCTGGCTGGTGAGCCCCTGGTTTCTGTTGCTCACCGCCTTCGTCGGGCTCAATATGATTCAGGCGAGCTATACCCGCTTCTGCCCGGCGGCGATGATCTTCAAGGCGCTCGGGCTCAAGGCGGGTTGCGCTTTCGAGTAGCCGGCCACCGTCTGCGCCAAGCCTGCCGTTCGTTCCGTAACCGAGGGCTCATGCCATGAGCGTCGTGGACCTGTCCCGTCTGCAATTCGCGCTGACGGCACTGTATCACTTCCTGTTCGTGCCGCTCACGCTCGGGCTCTCGGTCATGCTGGCGTCGATGGAGACGGTCTACGTCATCACCGGCAAGCCGATCTACAAGGAAATGGTGCTGTTCTGGGGCAAGCTGTTCGGCATCAATTTCGCCCTCGGCGTCGCCACCGGGCTCACCATGGAGTTCGAGTTCGGCACCAACTGGTCGATGTACTCGCATTTCGTGGGCGACGTGTTCGGCACGCCGCTCGCGATCGAGGGACTGATGGCCTTCTTCATGGAATCGACCTTCGTCGGCCTGATGTTCTTCGGCTGGGACCGGCTTTCCCGCCCGGCGCATCTGGCGGTGACGTATCTCGTGGCGCTGGGATCGAACCTCTCGGCGCTGTGGATCCTGATCGCCAACGGGTTCATGCAGGACCCCGTGGGGGCGAAGTTCGACCCCGTAACGATGCGGATGCAGTTCACCAGCATCTACGACCTGATCTTCTCGCCTGACGCGCAGTCCAAGTTCGTGCACACCTCGATCGCAGGCTTCGTCTGTGCCGCGATGCTGGTGATGGGGGTGAGTGCGTATTACCTGCTGGGCAGGCGGCACCGCGAGTTCGCGGCGCGCTCGTTTCGCATGGCCGCACTGTTCGGCGTGATCTCCTCGCTCGCGGTGATCACGCTGGGCGACGCGCTGGGGCGCGCGGACTATCTGCTGCAGTCGACCAAGATCGCGGCGATCGAAGGGCTGTGGCACACCAGCAAGCCGCCCTACGAGCCGTGGAAGATCGTGGCGTTGCCGAACGACCGGACGCAGAAGGACCTGTTTTCGATCGGCATCCCCTATGTGCTGACGCCGCTGATCACGCACACGCTCACGCAGCCGATCCCCGGCATCCTGGAGTTGGAGCAGAAGGCGAAGCCCAGGGTCGCGAAGGGCATCGCGGCGGTACTGGCGCTCAAGGACTACGCCACGACCGGCGACGAGGCGGCGCTGGCGGCGTTCCGCAAGAACGAGAAGGATATGGGCTACGGGCTGCTGGCGCAGCGCTACGCGCCGGGGCAGGACCTGGCGAAGATCACGCCCGCGGAGTTGCCCGGAATTGTCGAGCGCACGGCGCGGGCGACCACTCCCAACGTGTTCGTCGAGTTCTGGGCGTTCCGGGTCATGATGGCGCTGGGCTTCGCGTTCCTCGCGGTGTTCGCGTTCGGCGCCTATTACAGCCTGCGCAACCGGCTGGAGCGGCACCCCATGGTGATGCGCCTCGCGATGTGGGCGATCCCGCTGCCGGTGCTGGCCTCCGAGTTCGGTTGGATCGTCGCCGAGAACGGGCGGCAGCCGTGGACGGTGTTCGGCTGGCTGCCGACGTTCCAGTCCGTCTCCACGCATTCGGTGGGCTACATGATCTTCTCGCTGGTGGGGTTCGTGCTGCTCTACAGCAGCTTCATCGCGGCGGAGCTGTACCTGATGTTCCGCGTGGCGCGGATCGGGCCGGGCGGGCCGGCGCCGCGGCCCGCGGGCGCTGGGCTCGCGGGGGCTGGGCTCGCGGGGGCGCCGGGGCTCGCCGAGAAGATCTGGCAGTAGGCGCGAGGATCAGGGAACCTGGCCATGGAACTCTATGTTGCGCTGAAGCTGATCTGGGCGGTGCTGCTGGGCGTGCTGCTCACCGGGCTCGGGGTGATGGTGGGCATGGACATGGGCGTCGGCACGCTGCTGCGCTTCGTCGGGCGCACCGATGACGAGCGGCGCGCGATGCTGAACGCGATCGGGCCGCACTGGGACGGCAACCAGGTGTGGTTCATCCTCGGCGGCGGCGCGGTGTTCGCGGCGTTTCCCACGCTCTACGCGACGTCGTTCTCGGTGTTCTACGTGGTGATGATCCTGCTGCTGTTCAGCATGATCGTGCGGCCGCTTGCGTTCGAGTACCGCTCCAAGGTGCCGGCGTGGCGGTGGCGGGAGACGTGGGACTGGGCGTTCCTGATCTCCGGTGCGATCCCGATGTTCGTGTTCGGGGCGGCGTTCGGCAACGTGCTCGAGGGGGTCGCGTTCCACTTCGCGTGGGACGGGCAGTATTTCCAGGACGGGTCGTTCATCTGGTACGTGCTCAATCCGTTCGCGATCCTGTGCGGGGCGATGTCGGTGGCACTTTCGCTGCACCAGGGTGGGGCGATGGTGATGCTGCGCACCGAGGACCCGATGGCGACGCGTGCGAAGCGGATCGGCTCCGTGGCCGGCTGGGTCGCGGCGTTGCTGTTCGCGATCGGCGGCGTTTGGGTGGCGCGGATGCAGGGCTATGCGTTCACGGCGCCGGTCGATCCCGGCATGGCGGCGACGCCGCTGCACGGGCCCGCGGTCGCGCGGCAGGCGGGGGCGTGGCTTGCGAATTTCCACGCCTATCCGGAGGCATGGGCGTTTCCGGCGATCGGGTTGCTGGGGATGATCCTGGGGCCGGTGGCGTTGCGCGCGGGGAGGCCGGCGATCGGCTGGTGGCTCGGGGCGCTGGCGTGGGTGGGCACGATCTTCACCGTCGGGGCGGCGATGTTTCCGTTCCTGATGCCGTCAACCACGGCGCCGTCGGAGAGCCTGACGGTGTGGAACGCCTCCGGCAGCCAGTACAACCTGACATGGATGCTGGTGTTCGCGCTGATCTTCACACCGGCGGTGATCGCCTATACCGGCTGGGCGTTCCGCGTGATGCGCGGCACGGTGAAGACCGACGCGATGACGCACGACGACCATTCCTACTGAAGGGAGCGACGACGATGCGGTCCTTCATCAAATTCGTGGCGCTGGCGGGGGTTCTGGCGCTGGCGTTGTTCATCGCGGTGATCGCGGGCGACGACGGACCCTGGTACTTCGCGTGGCTGGTGGGCACGACGATGATCGTGCTGATCGCGGCGGCGGGAGCGGTGCTGATGGAGACGCAGGTCGGCCCCGGGCGCGGCGACGGCGAATACTAGGAGGACGCGGCGATGCTGGGCGGGCTGGAAGGCTTCATCTTCTTCATCCCCTTCATCTACCTGGTGCTGTACCTCCTCGCCTATCTCTACACGCGCAAGCGTTTCCCCTAGGGTTCCGCGCGCCTGCGTTTGCCGGATGTGGCGGCGCGGGCGATACGCGGGGCGCACGACGGGAGGGATGAGCGATGCCGCTAGCCGGCGAGGTCTATGCGTTCGACGCCGCGATTGTCCGCGAGCCGTCGGCGGCCGTGGTCAGGGGATTGCGGGCGAACGACCGGGGCGATCCGGATTTCGAGGGCGTGAAGGCGCAGCACGCGGCGTATGTCGCGGCGCTGCGCGCGGCGGGCGTCGAGGTGACGGTGTTGCCGGCGCTGGAGGCGTTTGCCGATTCCGTCTTCGTCGAGGACCCGGCGCTGGTGTTCGGCGAAGGCGCCATTCTGCTGCGCCCGGGGGCGCCGAGCCGCGCCGGCGAGGCCGCTGAACTGGCGCCGGCGCTGCGGCGGATGTTCGGTACGGTCCTGGAACTTCCGGCGCCGGGCTTCGCCGATGGCGGGGATGTGCTGACAACGGCGAAGAGCGTGATGATCGGGCTTTCGGCGCGGACCGACCGGGCCGGGGCGGAAGGGCTCGCGGCCTGCCTGGGCAAGCTCGGGCGCAAGGCCGAGATCTTCGCGACGCCCGCGGACGTGCTGCATTTCAAGTCCGCCTGCTCGCTGCTCGACGCGGAGAGCGTACTGGTGACGGCGGGCCTGGCGCGCTCCGGCGTGTTCGCGGGGCTGCGGCAGGTGCTGGTGCCGGAGGGCGAGGAGGCGGCGGCGAACGCGCTCAGGGTGAACGACGTGGTGATGGTGAGCGCGGGGTATCCGCGCACCATCGGGATGCTCGACAAGCTCGGCTACAACGTCGTCGCGCTGGAGACGTCCGAGGTCGAGAAGATCGACGCGGGGCTTTCCTGCATGTCGCTGCGCTGGCGGCGGAAAGGGCCCTGATGGCCGTTCCCGCCGGCATGCTTCGGCTGGGGCTGGCGGACTGAGGCATGGCGGGAGGGACCGAGCGGAGCCTGCGGGCGGAAGCGCGTGTCGCGCGCGGGGCGCTGGCCGCCGCGATCGCGCTGGCGCTGGCGGCGGGCGGCGCGGTCATCCTCCAGGCGATGCTGCTGGCGCGCATCGTCGACGCCGCGGCGCTGCATGGCGCGGGACTGGCCGCCGTGGCGCCGTGGATGGAGGCGCTGGCGGGGTTGTTCGTGCTGCGCGCGGGGCTTTCCTGGGGCGCCGAGCTCGCCGGATTTCGCGCGGCGGCGCGGGTGAAGGCGGAGCTGCGGCGGCGGCTGCTGGCGCATCTTTTCGCGCTGGGGCCGGTGCATGCCGTGGGGGAGCGCAGCGGGGAACTGGCGGGGACGGTGCTGGAGAGCGTGGAGGCGCTGGAGGCGTATGTCTCGCGCTATCTGCCGCAGTTGGCGATCGTCGCATTGCTGCCGCTCGCGATCCTGGCCGTGGTGGCGCCGGTGGATTGGCGCAGCGGGGCGGTGCTGGTGGTGAGCGGGCCGCTGATCCCGGTGTTCATGGTGCTGGTGGGCTCGCAGGCGGAGGCGATCAACCGGCGGCAGTGGCGGCAGCTGCTGCTGATGGGGGCGCATTTCCTCGACGCGGTGCAGGGGCTCACCACGCTCAAGCTGTTCGGGCGGGCGCGGGCGGAGATCGCGCTGGTGGGGCGGATGGCGGAGGAATACCGGCGGACGACGATGGCGAGCCTGCGGGTCGCGTTTCTGACGTCCGCGGTGCTGGAGTTCTTCGCCAGCCTCTCGATCGCGCTGGTCGCGGTGCTGTTCGGGGCGCGGCTGATGCACGGGCATGCGGCGTTCTTGCCGGCGCTGATGGTGCTGCTGCTGGTGCCGGAGTTCTTCATGCCGCTCAGGGGGCTTGCGACCCACTACCACGCGCGGATGAGCGCGCTGGCAGCGGCCGAGCGGATCTTCCAGGTGCTGGAGACGCCCCTGCCCCGCCCGCGCGGGACGCGGGCGGTGCCGGAGGGGGCGATCGGGATTTCGTGCCGCGGTCTTCATGTCGGATACGCAACGGGGCGGGAGGCGCTGCGTGGGATCGACTGCGAGATTCCGGCCGGGAGGATGACGGCGCTGGTGGGGGCGAGCGGTGCCGGGAAGAGCACGCTGGCGGCGGCGGTGCTGGGGTTCGTGCAGCCGTCCGCCGGCGAGGTGCTGGTGAACGGCGAGCCGCTCGCGGGGATCGCGGCGGAAGATTGGTGGCGGCGCGTGGCCTATGTGGCGCAGGCGCCGCGGCTGTTCGCGGGGACGATCGCGGGCAATCTGCGGCTCGCGAGGCCAGGGGCGGATGCAGCGGCGCTGCGGGAGGCGGCAGAGCTTGCGGGGGCGCTGAAGTTCATCGAGGCGCTGCCCAGGGGTTTCGAGACCGCGATCGGCGAGGCCGGCGCGGGGCTTTCCGGCGGGCAGGCACAGCGGCTGGCGCTGGCGCGGGCGTTTCTGAAGGATGCGCCGGTGCTGATACTCGACGAGGCGACGTCGGGGCTCGACCTCGAGACCGAGGCGGAGGTCGTCGCGGCGACGGCGCGGCTGGCGGCCGGGCGGACGGCGCTGGTGATCGCGCACCGGCTCGCGACGACGCGGCGGGCGGACCGGATCCTGGTGCTCGCGGACGGGCGCATCGCCGAGGCTGGGACGCATGCGGCGCTCGCAGGCTCGGGCGGGATCTATGCGCGGATGGTGGGAGCGTATTCGGGAGGCGCATACGCGGGAGGGGGCGATGCGTGATTTGCGGCGGCTGCCGATCCTGTACCGGCTGCTGCTTTTGCATGCGCCGTACCGGTGGTGGATGGCGGGTGGGGTGGCGCTGGGGCTGGTGACGGTGCTGGCGAATTTCGGGTTGCTGGCGCTGGCGGGGTGGTTCCTGGCGAGTGCGGCCGCGGTGGGGCTCGCGGGGTATGCGGCGCAGAACGCGTTCAATCTGTTCACGCCGGCGGCGGGGGTGCGGT
>JAJZUI010000095.1 GCA_021847175.1 Pseudomonadota bacterium | reverse complement strand
CCGGTTCCTATTTCTTAACCCAGCGCAGCAAGGGCAGCATCAGGCGCGCCAGCGTGGGCGTGGTCGTCGGGCGCAGCAGCCGCCGGTCGTAGCCGGCAAAGCGCCGGTCGTTCTCGGCGAGGCAGATCGCCATCAGCTCCGCGGCGCTGACATCGACGTCGCTCACCGCCCTGCTGCCGGTGATGGTGAAATTATTGTCCTGCGCGCGGGGTTTCGGTTTGCCCCCGTCCATGCCGCGCGCGATCCCCATCCGCTCCCACGCGAGGAACGCCCATACCCCGAGCACGCGAAGCTCGAACCATGGCCGCCGCCACCAGGGGATATGGCGGCGGTGCCAGGCGAGCCAGTTGGCGAAGAGCAGGATGTGGCGCGCCTCTTCCTGGATCACCGGCTCGAACGTCTCGACCAGCTCCGGCGGGAAGAAGGCGCTGCGCCGCGCCAGCTCGAACAGGCCGAACGCGAAGAAGCTGTCGATGCACTCGCTGAAGCCGGTGACGAGGTAGGCCCACTCGGTGTCGCGCGGCTCGATATAGGGCGGCTCTTTTTCGAGCGCGATGCCGTAGGCCGCCACGAGGTGCGAGAGCACCACCTTGTGCCGCCCCTCCTCCCAGCCGTTGAGCTCCACCGCCTTGCCCCAGACGCGGTCGGCCGAGGCGCGCGCGTAGGAGAGCATGCGCAGCCGCGCCTTCCCCTCGGTCTGCACCGCGATGTCCCAGATCGGCAGGTTGATCAGGCGCTCGCGCGCCTGTGCGTCGAGCTTCGGCCAGTCGATGATCGAGGGCTTGTAGGGGTTGAACGTGTCCCGGAACATCGCCCAGCAGGCATCGCGGTGGGCGTCGCTGCCGATGGCGAAGGGCGCGTCGGCCTGCCAGTGCCGCGCCCGCGCGTCCGCCGCGGCGATGGTCGCTTCGTCGGCCTCCCCGCGCAGGGCCAGCGCGAGGCCGAAGGGCGGCGGTAATAACTCCTCGATGGTCGCGGACATCTCTCCGGCCTATATCGCGACCCGCACCCCCATTTCGATCACCCGATCGGAGGGGATGCGGAAGAACTCTGTCGCCGGCACCGCGTTGCGCGCCATCAGCAGGAACAGCCAAAGGCGCCAGGCCGGCATCTTCGGCGCCGCAGCCGCGACCAGCGTCTCGCGGTTGAGGAAGTAGCTGGCCTGCATCGGGTCGTAGTCGATCCCGTAGTCGCCGAGGGCCGCGAGGTCGCGCGGCAGGTTGGGGCTTTCCATGAACCCGTAGCGCACGATGACGCGGTGGATGCCCGGGCCCAGCTGCGCGACGGTGCTGCGCTCCTCCGCCGGCACCTCGGGGACGTCCTCGTTGAGCACGGTCACGAACAGAACGTGCTCGTGCAGCACCTTGTTGTGCTTGAGGTTGTGCAGGAGCGCCGTCGGCACATAGTCCTGGTTGCCGGTGAGGAAGATGGCCATCCCCGGCACCCGCATCGTGCGCGAGCTCGGCAGCCGTGCCACGAACGAGGCGAGCGGCAGGCTGTCGGATTTCCAGCGTGCCAGCAGCAGCTCGCGCCCGCGCCGCCAGGAGGTGATCATCGCCATCAGCACGACGGCGATGGCCAGCGGCACCCAGCCGCCCTCGAAGAATTTCAGCAGGTTGGCGATGAAGAACAGAAGGTCGAGGATGAACAGCCCGCCGAACGCGCCGATCGCCGCCGGCCGCGACCAGTGGAACTGCCGCCGGAACACCACGATCGCCAGCATGCCGGTGCAGATGAACGTCCCGGTCACCGCGATGCCATAGGCCGAGGCCAGCGCGTTCGAGCTCTTGAACGACAGCACCAGCACCAGCACGCCCACCATCAGCATGGTGTTGATCTGCGGCACGTAGATCTGCCCCTCCTCCTCGGCGGAGGTGTGCAGCACTGCCATGCGCGGCAGCAGGCCGAGCTGCATGCTTTGCCGCGCCATGGAGAAGGCGCCGGAGATCAGCGCCTGGCTCGCGATCACGGTGGCCATCGTCGCCAGGATCACCATCGGCAGCTGCAGCCAGCCCGGCGCGAGCAGGTAGAACGGGTTCACTGCCGCCTTCGGGTGGTCCAGCACCAGCGCGCCCTGGCCAAAATAATTCAGCACCAGCGCCGGCAGCACGAAGGTAAGCCAGGCGCGGCGGATCGGCGCCCGGCCGAAATGCCCCATGTCGGCATAGAGCGCCTCCGCCCCCGTCACCGCCAGCACGACGGAGCCGAGCGCGAGGAAGGCCAGGCCCCGGTGGATGATCAGGAGTTCGATCCCGTAGCTCGGCGACAGCGCCATGGCGACGAACGGGTGGGTGATGATCTGCGCAAGCCCGAGCACGCCGATAACCAGGAACCAGACCACCATGACAGGCCCGAACAGCCGCCCGACCGTGCCGGTGCCGCGGGACTGGATGAGGAACAGGCCGATGATGATGGCGACCGAGATCGGCAGCACCACCGCCTTCAGGCTCGGGGCGACCACCTCAAGCCCCTCCACCGCCGAAAGCACGGAGATCGCGGGCGTGATCACGCCGTCGCCGAACAGGAGGCAGGCGCCGGCGATGCCGAGCAGCGCCAGCATCGCGCGCGTCCGCTCGCCCTTCGCCACGCGTTGGGCCAGCGCCATCAGCGCCAGGATGCCGCCCTCGCCGCGGTTGTCGGCGCGCATCACCAGCAGCACATATTTAACGGTAACGATGAGGACCAGCGACCAGAATATGAGCGACAGGATCCCGAGCACTTCCCAGCGGTGGAAGCCGGCCTTGGTGAAATGCTCGAGGCTGGTCTGAAACGCGTAGAGCGGCGACGTGCCGATATCGCCATACACGACCCCCAGCACGCCGAGCAGGGCTGCCGCGGGGATCGCCTTGCGGGATGAGGCCGAGGCCAGGGACGTGCTCACGCCCGCGCTGATTACGCCCGCTTCATGCTGCGGTGCAAGATACCGCTACCGCGCGCCGAAGATGGCTGTTCCGACGCGCACGCGTGTGGCGCCATGCGCGATGGCGGTCTCGAAGTCCCCGCTCATCCCCATGGAGAGCCCGGCGAGCCCGTGCCGCGCGGCACAGGCGGCGAGCCACGAGAAATGCGGCGCCGGGTCGGCCTCGGCCGGCGGGATGCACATGAGCCCCTCCAGCAAGGCGCCGAAGCGCTTGCGGCACGCCTCGATGAAGGCATCGGCCTCCGCCGTCGCGACGCCACCCTTCTGCGGTTCGTCGCCGACATTCACTTGTATATAGAGTCGCGGGCCGCGACCCTCGTGCTGCGCCGCCTTCTCGATGGCGTCCGCGAGGTGCGGCCGGTCCAGGCTCTCGATCACCTGCGCCACCCGCACCGCGTCGCGCGCCTTGTTGGTCTGCAGGCCGCCGATGATGGCAAGCTCCGTCCCCGCCGCCGCCGGCCCGAGCGCCGCCCATTTCGCCACCGCCTCCTGCACCCGGTTCTCGCCGAAATGGCGCTGCCCGGCGGCGATCGCGGCGAGCACCGCCTCGGCGGGATGGGTCTTCGACACCGCGACAAGCGTCACCGTGCCGGGATCGCGGCCGGCCCTGGAGGCGGCGGCGCGGACGCGGGCCTGGACGGCGGCGAGCCGGTCCGCGATGGTCGGCGTGGATACGGATGGTTCCATGGACGGCAAGCTCATCTCCTGGGCGAAGGCGGTCAAGCGCCGCAAACGCCTCCGCCACCCGGTCCTCTGGCTGTTCACCGATCCGCGTGGCCCGGACCCGCTGCAATTCGCCCGCCTGGCGCCGCGCGGCCTCTGCGGCATCGTTCTGCGCCACGATGCGGACCCGGCGCGCGCACAGCTCGCGCAGGCCATCGCGGAAGTCTGCCGCGAGCGCGGCCTCGCGCTGACCATCGCGGGCGACTGGCGCCTGGCTCGGGCGGCAGGCGCCGGCCTGCACCTGCGCGACGGACGCAAGCCGCCACACGCGCCGCGTGGCTGGCGGCTGCTGACCAGTTCCGCGCACGGCGCCGCGAGCCTGCGCCGCGCCCGCGCCGCCGGGGCGCTGGTGTTCCTCTCTCCCGCCTTTCCCACCGCGAGCCACCCGGGGGCCCCGGCGCTTGGCCCGCTGCGCTGGTCCCGGCTCGCGGGGTGCGGAGCGGCCAGGACCGACGGCGTCGCTGCCCGGGGTGTCGCCATCCGGGGCGCGGACATCCGGGGGATCGCGGCGTTGGGTGGCATCACGGGCCGGACGATCCGCCTTCTGCCGCGCGCCGTTGCCGCCGGCGCGATCGGCGCCCTTTCCCCGCGCTGACGTCCGCCGCGGGAAATCTCGGGCGACCCGGCCATTTGTGATACCGAAAACAAATTCGAGCATAAAAGCACGCCGCCGCACAAAATGCCGCTGGTACCGGGTGCGCGACTCACCCGCGTGACAACGTATCACTTCGTCACATCTGATTGATCTCTATCAAGGCGGGCGCGCCGTCCTGCTTTTATTTTGCCCATCGGCGCCCGGCCGCGTTCGCGGATTGCCATCGGCCACATTGCAGGGGGCGAACCCGACAGGAGCGACATTACCCGGAGCATCGCCATGCGTCGTTTCCTCAGTGCCGCGACCGCGCTCGCCGCGGTTGCCATCGCCCTTCCCGTCGCCGCCCAGACGCCCGCCTCCGGTCTCCAGTCGGGCCTGGGCGGGGACCCGACGATCTTCGGGCCGACGACCTCCTATCCCGGCCCGACCAACCTCTCCGGCCAGATCGAGTTCTATTTCCGCGGCCGCCTGCACTTCGACATGATGGTCGGCGGCGACAGCCTCGACCACGGCAAGGGAACCAAGTCCGGCAAAGTCTATTTCGGCGAGTATGCCCGCCTCTACACCGGCTTCGAGGGCACGGCGGCGAACGGCCTGCAGTTTGGCGCCTATCTCGAAATCCGCCAGAACGGTGGCGGCCTGGGGTCCTCGACCGCAGGCAACACTCTGATCTTTCGCCGCGAAACCGGCTACCTGAAGGGCGACTTGGGCGAGCTGCGTTTCGGCCAGACGGACGGTGCCTCCGGCCTCTTCCTCACCGGCACGTTCGAGAATTTCGACGACGGCGGATGGAACAGCACCGACCTGCCGAACCTGTTCAGCGGCAACGCCGTCATCGTCTGGCCGTTCGAGGACACCAGCGCCTATTACGGCACCTCCAAGGTCGTCTACCTGTCGCCGCGCTTCGGCGGCTTCGATTTCGGCCTCGCCTATGAGCCCAGCGCCACCGGCTCCGGCGAGGTGAACTGCGCCAGCGCTGCCCTCGGCGGCGCGGAGTGCCCGCGTGCTTCCACCATCGCCGGGCCGGCCGCCGCGCAATATCGGCGCAACATGCTTGATGCCGTGGGCCGCTACACCGGCGCGCTGGGACCGGTCGGTGTCACGGCAACCCTCGGCGTGCTGACCGCCGGGCACGTCAACAACACCATGGCGCCCGCCTCCGACCCCACGGTGGTCCAGACTGGCCTGGTCCTCAGCTATGGCGGCCTCGCGGTCGGCGGCAACTTCCTGACCGGCAACATCAACGGCAGCTTCGTGCCCTTGCCCGAGGGCGGCCGGCATGAAACCGCCTGGATCGCGGGCACCTCCTATGCCGCCGGTCCGTTCATCGTCGGCGCCGCGTTCAACGGCACCGACTACCAGGGCGCGATGGGTCCCGGCATCGGCGGACGGCACGAGCTGGGCGTCGCCGTCGGCGGCACCTACGCCTGGGCACCCGGTACCGCCGTCTACCTGTCGTTTCTCTATGGCCAGCGCCACCAGGTCGGCTACAATTTCGCGACCGGCGCTCCTGGCGAGGCCTCGAACAACACGTCGGCGATGGGCGTGCTGATCGGCAACAGTTTCAATTGGTAAGCCAAGCCTTGAGTTGGTAAGCCAACCCGATCAACGGTTAAGCTGGCGCGGCTGAGACCTTACGGAAGTTGTGGCGTTTGCGCCACAGTGTTCCGCCAACGTCACGCACGGTCCCTATCGAGCATTGCGGGTGGGTTATCGTTCCTCCAATACTTCGGACTCGGAACCCGGCCGCTCCAGGTGCGCCCTTACTTCGGGGGGTTCTTCGCGTTGGTCGCACCAACAACGGAGCGGGGTTCGTCTCTCCGCCGGCGAGTCCGGCATAACGAGGAGGATTATATGCGCAAGCTCCTTATGACCGCGACGGCGGTGGTTGGCGCGATGGGTCTGGCTGTTGCCGCCCACGCCGCTCCCGCGTCCGGCATGCAATCGGGCTTGGGCGGCGACGGCACGATCTTCGGGCCGACGACGTCCTATCCGGGTCCGACGGGCCTTCCCGGCCAGATCCAGTTCTACTTCCGCGGCCGTATGCACTTCGACATGATGGTCGGTGGTGACAGCATCGACCACGGCAAGGGGACCAAGTCTGGTAACATTTTCTTCGGCGAGTATGCCCGTCTCTACTCGGGCTTCGAGGGCACGGCGGCGAACGGCATGCAGTTCGGCGCCTTCCTCGAGGTGCGGCAGAACGGTGGCGGCCTCGGGTCCTCGACCGGCGGCAACACCCTGATCTTCCGCCGCGAAGTCGGTTACTTCAAGGGTAACTGGGGCCAGATCCGCTTCGGCCAGACGGACAGCAACTCGGGCCTGTTCCAGACCGGCAACTTCGAAAACTTCGATGACGGCGGCGCCAACGGCGACCTGCCGGCCCTGTTCAGCGGCAACGCCCAGGTTGACTGGCCGTTCCCGGAAAACTCCGGCATGTACACGACCGGCAAGGTCGTCTACCTGTCGCCGAGCTTCTCGGGCTTCGACTTCGGCGTCAGCTACGAGCCGAACTTCTCCGGTAACGGCGACGCCGGCGGGTGCGGCACATCGGCGGCCGTTTCGGGCTCGTCGTGCAACCGGGCCTCGACCATTCCGGGCGGTGGCCAGTTCCGCCGCAACACGTTCGACATCACCGGTCGCTACCAGGGCAAGCTTGGCCCGGTGGGCGTCGCCGCGATGGTGGGCGTGATCACGGCCGGCCATGTGAACAACACGTCCGCGCCGGCGTCTAACCCGACGACGGTGCAGTTCGGCACCGTCATCAGCATGGGTGGCCTCGCGGTCGGTGGTGACGTCATCACCGGCAACACCAACGGTACCGGCTACTCGGCCGTGACCCCGCTGGAGAAGGGCGGCAAGCGCGAGACGGCGTTCATCGTGGGCACGTCCTATGCCTTCGGGCCGTTCATCGTCGGCGCGTCCTATCTCGACGAGACGATGCAGGGCGCGTATGGCACCGGCGCCGGTGGCGCCAACACCACGCGCCACCAGATGGCGATCGCGGCTGGTGGTACCTATGCGTGGGCGCCGGGCGTGGCCTCGTTCGTGTCGTTCATCTACGAGCACCGCCACCAGATTGGGTATGATTTCAACACCGCCTCTACTGGCCTCGACCAGAACAACACCCGGGCGATGGGTATGCTGATCGGCAACACGTTCAACTGGTAATCGCCAGCCTGAACGAAGCTAACGGGGGCGGCAGGGCAACCTGCCGCCCCTTTCTTTTGCGCGTGATCCTGCGGCTGCCGAGCCTGGAAATCGCCGGCGCCGTGCTCTAGAACGCGCGGGCCGAGCCCAGGGAATGCCCCAAGGAGTATCGATGCCATCACGCCTGCTGACTGCGTCCCTCCTGCTGCTGCCGCTGGTGCTTGCTGGCTGCAGCGGTGCCAAGATGCAGCCCGACACCGCCTACAACGATCCTCGCTACACAGGTCCGGGCGCGGGCAGTGGCAGCATTTTCGGCGGCCAGGGCCTGAGCTTCAACCTCGGTGGCGGCAACGCCGCGAGCCAGGGATCGGCGATCGGCGTCAACGCCTATCTGTGGCGCGGCGCGCTCGACACGCTTTCCTTCATGCCGCTGGCCTCGGCCGACCCGTTCGGCGGCGTGATCATCACCGACTGGTACCACCCGCCGGGCTCGTCCAACGAGCGCTTCAAGGCGACGGCCTATATTCTGGGCCAGCAGCTGAGCGCCGGCGCGCTGCGCATCGTGCTCTATCGCCAGGTGCTTGAGGGCGGCCATTGGGTGGACGCCCAGGTGGACCCCGCGGTGCAGACCGCACTCGAGAACCGGGTGCTGGACCGCGCCCGGCAGCTGCGCGTGGCGTCCACCGGGCAGAGCTGAGACCGTCTCGCCGCCGGCCGCCACGACGCGCGGCCGGCGTGGACGCGATGCGGCGCGGGTTCTAGAAACCCGTCATGGACAGCCCGAACACGAACGCGGCCGAGCAGGCCGCGCGCTACGATTTCCGTGCCCACGAGCCGCGCTGGCAGGCCGCCTGGGCGGAGCGCAAGCTTTTTCGCGCCGAGGACAAGCCGCGCTCCGGCCGGCGCAAATACTACGTCCTCGAAATGTTCCCCTACCCCTCGGGCCAGATCCACATGGGGCATGTGAGGAACTACACCCAGGGTGACCTGGTGGCGCGCTTCCGCCGCGCCGGGGGCTGCGACGTGATGCACCCGATGGGCTGGGACGCGTTCGGCCTGCCGGCGGACAACGCGGCGCGCGAGCGCGGCGTGAGCCCCAGGGATTGGACCTACGCCAACATCGCCGCGATGAAGGCGGGGATGAAGCGCATGGGCCTATCGCTCGACTGGTCGCGCGAGTTTGCCACCTGCGATCCCGAGTATTACGGCCAGCAGCAGCGCCTGCTGCTCGCCTTTCATCGCGCGGGCCTGCTCGACCGCCAGTCCTCGCTGGTCAACTGGGACCCGGTGGACGAGACGGTGCTCGCCAACGAACAGGTGATCGACGGGCGCGGCTGGCGCTCCGGCGCCGTGGTGGAGAAGCGCCGGCTCTGGCAGTGGTGCCTGCGCATCACCCGCTACGCGCCGGAACTGCTCGACGCGCTGGCCACGATGGACCGCTGGCCGGAGCGCGTGCGGCTGATGCAGGCCAACTGGATCGGCCGCAGCGATGGCGCGGAGGTGCGGTTCGACCTCGAGACGCCCGTCGCGGGCCAGGATTCCGTTACCGTCTTCACCACGCGGCCGGACACGCTGTTCGGCATGAGCTTCCTCGCGATCGCGCCCGAGCACCCGATCGCGGCGGCGCTGGCGGCGAAGGACAAGGCGGTCGCCGATTTCGTCGCGGAATGCCGCGCCGGCGGCACCTCCGAGGTGGAGATCGAGACGGCCGAGAAGAAGGGCAGGGACACCGGGCTTCGCGTCCGCCACCCGTTCACCGGCGAGACCTATCCGGTCTGGATCGCCAATTTCGTGCTGATGGAATACGGCACCGGCGCCATCTTCGGCTGCCCCGCGCACGACCAGCGCGACCTCGACTTCGCGCGCAAGTATCGCCTGCCGGTGCCGCCGGTGGTGCTGCCGGAGGGCAAGGACGCGGCAGGCTTCGCCATCGGCAACGAGGCGTGGACCGGGACGGGGCGCATCGTCAACTCCGGGTTCCTCGACGGTCTCGCGGCACCGGACGAGGCCAAGCGCGCCGCCATCGCGGAACTGGAACGGCGCGGCAGCGGCACCGGCAAGACCACCTGGCGCCTGCGCGACTGGGGCATCTCCCGCCAGCGGCCGTGGGGCTGCCCGATCCCGATGATCCATTGCGAGTCCTGCGGCATCGTGCCGGTGCCGGAAAAGGACCTGCCGGTGCTGTTGCCGGACGACCTCGACTTCAAGGTGCGCGGCAACCCGCTCGATTCCCATCCGACATGGAAGCACGTCGCCTGCCCGTCCTGCGGCAAGCCGTCCCTGCGCGAGACCGACACCTGCGACACCTTCGTCGACTCGTCCTGGTATTTCGCGCGCTTCTGCTCGCCCGAGGCGCCCACGCCGCTGGACCGGGAGGCGGCGGACCACTGGCTGCCGGTCGACCAGTATGTCGGCGGGATCGAGCACGCGATCCTGCACCTGCTCTACGCGCGCTTCTTCACCCGCGCGATGGCCGACCTCGGCATGCTCGCGGCGAAGGAACCGTTCGCGGGCCTGTTCACTCAGGGCATGGTGACGCACGCGAGCTATAGGGCGCCAGATGGCGCCTGGCTCTCGCCCGACGAGGTGCGGCTGAACGCCGACGGCAGCGCGACGGTGCTCGCGACCGGCGCCGCCGCGGAGATCGGGCGCATCGAGAAGATGAGCAAGTCCAAGCGCAACACCGTCTCGCCGGACGCCATCATCGATCGCTACGGCGCGGACACCGCGCGCTGGTTCGTGCTCGCCGACAACCCGCCCGAGCGCGACATGGAGTGGACGGAGGCCGGGGTCGCCGGTGCCGCGCGCTTCATCCAGCGGCTGTGGCGCACGCTCGAGGGCATTTCCGAGCCCGGCGCCGCGCCGGCTTCGTTCGGTCCCGAGGCCCGCGCGCTCCGCCGCGCCACGCATGCGACGATCGAGGCGGTGACCTCCGCGATCGAGGTGTTCGGCTTCAACGTCGCCGTCGCGCGCATCCACGAACTCGCCAATGCGCTGGCGGATGCGCCGGCGGAAGGCGAGGGCATGGACTATGCCCGCGCCGAGGCGGCGGATGTGCTGATCCGCCTGATCGCGCCGATGATGCCGCACGTGGCGGAGGCGCTGCACGAGCGCCGCTCGCCCGCGAGCGGGACGCTGGTCGCGGAGATGGCCTGGCCGGTGCACGACGCGGCACTCGCCGCACCGGAGAGCGTGACCATCGCGGTGCAGGTCGGCGGCAAGCTGCGCGGCACGATTGCGGTGGCGCCGGACGCGCCGGAGGAGGCGGTGCTCGCGGCAGCGGAGGCGGAGCCGAACGTGGCGCGCACCATCGCGGGCAAGCGCATCGTCAAGCGCATCCACGTGCCCGGGCGCATCGTGAACCTGATCGTCGCCGGCTGAATGCCGGCGGCGCGCGGCGCGTGTGCCCGGTTCCGCCACGGCGCGCGGGTCGCTACACTCCGCGCGTGAAGCGCGCGCTCCCCGTCCTGGCCCTGCTTGCCCTTGCCGGCTGTGGCTTTCATCCCGTCTATGCAACGCGCGGCGCCACTGCCCCCGCGGTCGCCGGCCTCTCGCAGATCGACGTCGCCCTGATCCCGGAGCGCTTCGGCCAGCTCACCCGCGAGGCGTTGCAGGCGCGGCTGGAGCCGGACGGCGCGGGCACGATCCACCGGTTCCGCCTGGTCACCAATCTCGGCCTCGCCACCGACGCGATTGGCGTGCGGCCGGACTCCGTGCCGACCCATGTGCGCCTGATCGGCACCGCGAGCTGGACGCTTTCGTCGGAGGGCCCGACGGGCGCCACGCTCGCCCACGGCACGGCGCGCGATGTCGACGGCTACGACGTCATCGACCAGCAGTACTTCGCGGCTGACTTGGCGAACGAGGCGGTGCAGCGGCGCATCGCGAAGGCGCTGGCCAGCCAGATCGCCCTGCAGCTCGCGCTCTATTTCGAGAAACACCCTCCCCCGCCGACATAATGCAGTCCTCCTCATGACGCACCGAACGCGATGAAGATCGAGCCGCGCCAGGCGGAACGCTTCCTGCGCGACCCCGGCGCGATCCGGGCGGTGCTGCTGCACGGTGAGGACGAGGGCCTGATCCGCGAGCGCGCGGCGGCGCTGGCACGAAGGATCCTCGGCTCCCTCGATGACCCGTTCCGTTATGTCGAGCTCGCGCGAGAGGAAGCGGCACGCCTCCCCGAGGAAATGACCGCGCTTTCGCTCACCGGCGGACGCCGGGTGGTGCGTCTGCGCGAGGCGGGGGACGGCGTCGCGGGATCTGTTGCCGCGGCGCTCGCGGGACCGGGCGAGGCATTGCTGATCCTGGAGGGCCCCGGACTCACCGGCCGCTCGAAACTGGTCACCCAGCTTACCAAGGCAGCCGACGCCGCGGTGCTCGGCTGCTACGCGGAGGAGGGCAGGGCGCTGGAGGGCACGATCGGCGCCATCCTCGGCGCGCATCGTGTGACCGCGGCACCCGATGCGCTCGCCTTCCTCGCCGTCCAGCTGGGGGCCGACCGCGCCGTCACCCGCACCGAGGTGGAGAAACTGGCGCTCTACGCGGGGGATTCCGGCCGGGTGACGCTGGCCGACGCCGAGGCCGTGATCGGCGAAGCCTCCGGCCTGTCGCTCGACGACGCCATTCACGCCGCCGCGGAGGGCGATGCCGAGACCGCCGACCGCGCGCTCGCCCGCGCCATGGCCGAGGGGGCGAACCCGGTTCAGGTGGTCCGCGCGGCGCTGCCGCTGTTTCAGCGCCTGGCCCGCGCCGCGCTTGGGATGCGCGAGATGGGGCAGGGTGCCGCGGAGGCGGTTCGTGCGATCCGCCCGCCCGTCTTCTTCAAGCGGGAACGCCAGCTCGTCCGCGCGCTGGAGCGCTGGTCGGCCCCGGCGCTGGAAGCCGCCTGCACCGCGTTGTGGGAGACCGAGCGCGAGATCAAGCGCACCGGCGCCCCTGCCGAGACCCTCGCCCGCCAGCGCCTGCTCGGCCTCGCCCGCCAGGCGCGAACCCCCAGCCGTAAGGAAACAAGATGATCGTGGTGACGACGGAAAACGTGGCCGGCCATCGCGTGCGCGAGACGCTGGGCCAGTGCTTCGGCGTGGTGGTGCGCAGCCGCGGCCTCGGCGGCAACATCGCGGCGGGGCTGCGCTCGATCGTGGGCGGAGAAATTACGGAATATACCGACATGCTGGAGCAGGCACGCCGCCATGCGCTGGACCGGATGGTCGCCAACGCGACGGAAATGGGCGCCAACGCGGTGCTGATGATGCGCTTCGACTCCTCGGAGATCGGCCAGACGATGAGCGAGATCGTGGCCTACGGCACCGCCGTGGTGCTGGAGCCGGCGTGACCCTGCGCGACGTGGTTTTCATCATCGGCCTGCTGCTGCTGGCCGGCGGGGTCGTCGCGGTCTTCGCCGGCGCGGGCCTGGCGGGGATCGGCCCGATCATCGCGGGTTCGGCGGTCTTGCTCGGCACGGTGTTCGAGCACCGGGGGCGTACGGACAACGAACGGCCCGGTCCCGGCTGGGAGCGTACCGGCGAGCGCTTCCGCGAGCCGGACGGCAAGGTCGTTGACGTCTGGTTCAACGAGGCGACGGGCGAGCGGCGCTACGTGAAAAGGTAAGGAGCGCCGCGCGGGCAGGGCGCCCGGGGCGATACGGCCGCTATCCTCGCGCCGTGATCAGTTTCGCGGCAGGCGCAGCGTGCTTGGCGCGTCGGGGTTCTGCGCGCGGTGACGCAGCAGGTGGTCGGCGAGCACGCAGGCCAGCATCGCTTCGCCCACCGGCACGGCGCGGATGCCGACGCAGGGGTCGTGCCGGCCCTTGGTCACGATCTCGGTCTCGCGTCCCTCGACATCGACGGTCCGCCGCGGCGAGAGGATGGAACTGGTCGGCTTCACCGCGAAGCGCGCGACGATCGGCTGCCCGGTGGCGATGCCGCCCAGGATGCCGCCCGCGTGATTGGCGAGGAAGCGGACCTCCCCGCCCTCCATCCGCATCTCGTCCGCGTTCTCCTCGCCCGAGAGTTCGGCTGCCGCGAACCCGTCGCCGATCTCTACCCCCTTGACCGCGTTGATGCTCATCAGCGCGGCGGCGATGTCCGCATCGAGCTTGCCATAAACCGGCGCGCCCAGCCCCGGCGGAACACCCTCCGCAACCACCTCGATCACGGCACCGCAGGAGGATCCAGATTTTCGAACGCCTGTCAGGTAGGATTCCCAGGCTTCCGCAGCCTTCTTATCCGGACAAAAGAACGGGTTACTATCGACTTCCGTCCAGTCCCAGCGCGAGCGGTCGATCCTGTGTGGGCCCATCTGGACCAGCGCCCCGCGGATAGTCGTGCCGACGAGAATCTTCCGTGCTATCGCACCAGCTGCCACGCGCACCGCCGTTTCGCGCGCCGATGATCTTCCACCGCCGCGATAATCGCGGATTCCGTATTTCGCGAAGTAGGTAATGTCCGCATGCCCAGGGCGGAACCTGGCGGCGATCTCCGCGTAGTCGCGCGAGCGCTGGTCCGTGTTCTCGATGACGAGAGAGATCGGTGTTCCCGTCGTCATCCCCTCGAAGGCGCCGGAAACAATGCGAACGGCGTCGGCTTCCTGCCGTTGCGTCGTGAATTTTGACGATCCCGGCCGGCGTCGGTCGAGGAAGGGCTGGATATCGGCCTCGGTAAGCGGGATCCGCGGCGGGCAGCCGTCCACCACAGCGCCGATTGCGGGCCCGTGGCTCTCGCCCCAGGTCGTCACGCGGAACAGATGGCCGAAACTGTTGTGCGACACGGTCGGCGCTCACCCGACGACCGCGATATCCGGCGCGTCCGGGTTCTTCATTCCCACGACATGGTAGCCGGCGTCCACGTGGTGCACTTCCCCTGTCACGCCAGACCCGAGTTCGGAGAGCAGATACAGCGCCGCTCCTCCGACATCGCCGATGGTGACGTTGCGGCGCAGCGGTGTGTTCAGCTGATTCCAGCGGAGAATGTAGTGAAAGTCCCCGATCCCCGAGGAAGCGAGGGTACGGATTGGCCCGGCGGATATCGCATTCACCCGGACGCCCTGCCC
>JAJZUI010000094.1 GCA_021847175.1 Pseudomonadota bacterium | reverse complement strand
CCCATGGTGAGTCGCACGCCACCGGCCTCGAGCGCTCGATCGACGCGGCGCCCGGCGGCGAGGATGTCCTGCCAGGCGCGGTCAGACACCGGCTTGGTCACCCGCGGCGTCTCCGCGATGCGGCGGACGGTCATATCGAATTCGAATTGCGCTTCCGCCTGCTCGACCAGGCCCGAGATCGGCGCGGCCGATTGCGGTGCTGGAGTGACGGCGAGCGGGATGTGGCCCTCTCCTGCGAGCAGGCCGGAGGTCGCGTCGAAGCCGATCCAGCCGGCGCCCGGCAGGTAGACCTCTACCCAGGCGTGCAGGTCCGTGAAGTCCGCGCCCGGGCCCGCGGGTCCTTCCAGCGGCTTTATGTCGGCGACGAGCTGGATCAGGTACCCGGAGCAGAACCGCGCGGCGAAGCCGAGATGGCGCAGCAGCTGCACGAGCAGCCAGGCGGAGTCGCGGCAGGAACCGCGCGCCTCGGCGAGCGTGCGTTCCGGCTCCCAGACGCCGGGTTCCATGCGCACGATGTAGGCGGTGCGCGCCTGCACCGCGCGGTTGAGCCCGACCAGCAGGTCGATGGTGCGGCGGTCGCCTGTGGCCATTCCGCGGGCCTCGGCGATCAGGCGGGCGAGCAACGGCCCGGCGGGCGCGCATTGGCGGAACGGAGCCAGTTCCTCGGCGAGCAGCGGATCGTATGCGAAGGGGAACGTTTCGGCGTCGGGTTCGAGGAAGAAGTCGAACGGGTTGATGGTCGCCATGTCGGCGACGAGGTCGACGGTGACGTCGAAATGAGTGACGCGCTCGGGGAAGACGACACGGGCGAGGAAATTGCCCTGCGGGTCCTGTTGCCAGTTGAGGAAATGCGGCTCGGGCTCGACCTTGAGCGTGTAGGCGAGGATGGGCGTGCGCGCATGCGGCGCGGGGCGCAGGCGTATGGTCTGCGGCCCCAGCGCGACCGGGCGATCATAGCGATAGCTCGTCCGGTGCGTCAGCGCCGCGTGGATGGACATCAGGCAAGGCGCCTCATCGGTTGATCATCTGAAACGACGCGGATCGACCAGCGCCACAACGGAGGTCGCCTCGCCGGGATCGCGACCGAGGATGAGGTCGGCGGCGAGCTTACCGGCGGCGGGCGAGGTCTGGATGCCGTAGCCGCCCTGGCCCACGAACCAGAAGAAGCCCTCCGCCGCCTCGTCCCAGCCGAAGGCCAGGCTGCGGTCCGGCGTGAAGGTGCGCAGCCCGGCCCAGGAATGTTCCACGCGCTTTACGTCGATCCGCAGGGCCTGCTGCATGCGGTCGATGCCGATGGCGATGTCGAGCTCGTCAGGCTGGATGTCCTGCGGCTCCACGTCGGTCTCGTCCGCGGGCGAGACCATCAGGCGGGTGCGCGCCTCCGGCCGGCAGTACCAGGTATGGTCGCAATCGTTCAGCAGCGGCCAGTCCCGCGCGTCCCATGGCTGCGGGTCGACGATGGCGCCGGTACGCCGTTTCGGCTGCAGCCCCAGCGGCTTGACACCCGCCTGCTTCGCGACCTCATCGCCCCAGGCGCCGGCGGCGTCGACCAGGATCGGCGCGGAGAAATGCCCACCGCCGACGATGTCCACCTCCCAGATTCCGCCGATGCGCTCGATGCGCCCGGTGCGGCTGCGCAGTGCCAGCGTGCCGCCGTGGTGGCGCAGCAGCTTGAGGAAGCCCTGGTGCAGGGTGGCGACGTCCATGTCGAATGCGTCTTCCTCGATCGCGGCGCGGGTCGCGTAGCCCTCGCGCAGTGCCGGCACCATCTGGCGCAGCGCCGGCAGCGCCATATCGCGCAGCCCCGTGCCTTCGGCCAGCATCTGGTCGAGGAGCGGCTCCTGCTCCCTGGGGGCGAGGAAGACCACGGGGCGCTGCGCCATGATTGGCGCATCGGCAAAGCCTTCGGGCGGCTGCTCGAAGAAGCGGCGGGACAACCCCGTCAGTGCCTGCACATCGGGCGGGCCGTAGTTCTGGATCCAGATCGCCGCGGAACGGCCGGTGGAGTGGTAGCCGGCCGCCTCCTCCGCCTCGATCAGGCCGACGCGATGCGTCGGCGCCAGGTGTGCCGCCGCGGTGGCGCCCGCGATGCCGGCGCCGACCACCAGGATGTCGTATGCGTTGCTCATGCCGCATCGTCCCCTTCCACGCGCGGCCATGCAAGCCCGCGGCCAGCGCCGCCGCGTTTCGCCCGGGGGTCGCTAGTAAACGATGCTCTCCACGATCGGCGTGCGGGAGCGAATGCGACCATAGCCGAGGGGCGAAAGGTCGATCGCCTCGAAGCGCCCCCTTGTGATCAGTTCCGCGACGCCGCGCCCGGTCGCCGGCGCGTGCTGCAGCCCGTGGCCGGAGAAGCCGGTGGCGATGATGAGGTTCGCGATCTCGTCGTGCGGCCCGATGACACCGTTATGGTCGAGCGCGTTGACCTCGTAGTGCCCAGCCCAGGCGCGCTCCACGCGCAACTGCTCCAGTGCCGGGATACGATGCGCGAGCGCAGGCCAGAGCACCGCCTCCATCAGCGCGTAATCCGGCTCGAAATCGCCGGTCGCGTCGGGGTCGTTCGCCGAGTCGGGCACGATGCCGCAGATGAACCCCTCGCCTTCCGGGCGGATCCAGGCGCCGGAGGTGTCGAACACCATGGGGAAGCCCGCGTTGGCGAGCGGAGCACGGATGACGAAGACGGTGCGCTTGCGCGGGCTCACGGGAAGATCGATGCCCAGCGGGCGCATGAGCGCGCCCGAGGCGGGGCCGGCCGCGTTCACGCACCAGTCGGCGGCCACGGGCGTATCGCCTTCCAGCATCACTCCGGTGGCGCGGCCCCCCTGGACGATGAAGCCGGTTGCCCGCGCCTCGACATACGTCACGCCCCTCGCCCGCGCGGCGCGGCGGAAGGCGGAGAGCAGCGCCCAGGCATCGAACCAGCCTTCGTTGCCCGTGGCGGTGGTGGCGATGCCGAGATCGGCGGTGTTGAGCCAAGAATACCGCGCGGCGGCCTCGGCCGGAGTCATGGTCTCGATGGCCGCGCCCTCGGCGACCTGCATCGCCGCGCATTCGCGCCTGGCCGCGACCGAGCCTTTGTCGCCGAGCACCAGGTAGCCGCGCTCGACGAGGCCGATATCGGCGTCGGCGCCGAGGTGGCGGCGAACGTCGCGCAGGAAGGCGGCACCGAACAGGCTCATGTGGACGTTCACCGCGCAGCCGAACTGGGTGCGGATGGAGGCGGCGGAGAGAGCCGTCGAGGAATAGCGGTAGCTGAGGTCGCGCTCGATCACGATCACCTCGCCCGCGAAGCCGAGCTCGCGCAGGAACCAGGCGGTGGCGCTGCCGACGATGGCGCCGCCGACGATGACCACTCTCTCGCTCGTTTTGGGGGGCATGGGCGCGGGCTCCTTGTCATGGCATGCTCGCCCCGGGCGCCCGTTGCCGTCAAACGGGCGGCGGCGTCGCGAACGGAGGACATGCCATGGACATCGCTGCCGCGGATTTTCTGCTCACCGAGCGGCGGGGCGCCATCGCCTGGATCACGCTGGACCGGCCTCGGGCGCGCAACGCGCTCTCGGTCGAGATGATGAGCGCGATCGAGGCGGCGCTGGAGGCGGCACGGGACGCGCGCGTGGTGGTGATCGCGGGGAACGGGCCGGGGTTCTGCGGCGGGCACGATCTGCGGGAGATGCGCGCCAACCCCTCGGCGGAGTTCCAGGCGGCGCTGTTCGCCCAATGCTCGCGCATGATGCAGGCGATCGTGAATCACCCGGCGCCGGTGATCGCCAGCGTGCACGGTATCGCGACGGCCGGCGGCTGTCAGCTCGTCGCCGCCTGCGACCTGGCCGTCGCCGCGGAGGATGCGCGGTTCGCGACCTCCGGCGTCAATCTCGGGCTGTTCTGTTCCACGCCCGGCGTGGCGCTCGCGCGTGTGGTGCCGCGCAAGGCGGCGCTCGCGATGCTGCTCACCGGCGACTTCATTCCGGCCTCGGAGGCGCTGGCGATGGGCCTCATCAGCCGCGTCGTGCCCGCGGCGGAGCTCGAGGCCGAGACGATGAAGCTCGCGGAGAAAATCGCGGGCAAGGAACGAGCGGCCATCGAGATCGGCAAGCGTACCTTCTACCGACAGGTCGAGGCGCCGCTGGAGCGCGCCTACGCGATCGCCGCCGAGGCGATGGTGGAGAACATGATGGCGCCGGAAACCGCCGCCGCCATCGACGCCTTCATCAACCGGCCCAAGAGCTAGGAGGCGCGCATGGACACGCCGCATCACACCTACGACCGTGCGACGCAGGATGTCGGCAACCTGGTCGAGTTCGGCCACGTCAACACGCGCGTGCCGGACCAGCGGCTCGCGACCCTGTTCTACGTGACCGGGCTCGGGCTTACGCGCGACCCGTTTCTCATGACATCCACCGACAACATGTGGATCAACGTGGGGCGCTGCCAGTTCCACCTGCCGAGCGGAGCGGCACAGGTGGTGCGCGGCGTGGTGGGGCTGGTGATGCCGGACCTCGACGCGCTCGAACGGCGGCTGACGCGGGTGCGCACGCAGCTGGCCGGCACGCAATTCGACTTCTCGCGGGCCGGCGACGCCGTCGAGGCGACCAGCCCATGGGGCAACCGCATGCGCATCCACGCGCCCGACCCCGCGCGCTTCCGCGACACCGCGCTCGGCATGCCGTATGTGGAGCTTGCCTGCCAGCCGGGCACGGCCGCGGGGATCGCGCGTTTCTACCGCGAGATCATGGGCACGCCGGCGCATCTGGAGGGCGCGGCGGTGCGCATCCCGGTGGGGCTCGCCGAGGAGCTGCGCTTTGTCGAGACGGAGGCCGAACAGGCGCCATACGACGGCAACCACATCCAGGTGACGCTCGCGGATTTCTCCGGCCCCTACCGGCGCCTGCTGGAGCGCGGGCTGATCACCGAGGAGAGCGACGAGAGCCAGTACCGGTTCCTCGACATCGTCGATCCCTCGGACGGGCGCGCGCTGCTGCGCATCGAGCACGAGGTGCGCTCCATGCGCCACCCGATGTTCGCGCGCGTGCTGGTCAACCGGAATCCCGACATCAACAACCGCAACTACGTCCCCGGTGCCGAGACCGCGGACTGGGCAGTGCAGCCCTGACCATGACGCTCACACCGACGATCGACCATGTGGTGATCAATGTCCGCGACGCGATGGATGCCGCGGAGGCGCGGTTCCGCGCGCTCGGCTTCGCGCTCACGCCGCGCGGGCATCACACGTTGGGCTCGATCAACCATCTCGCGATGCTGGGCACCGACTATCTGGAACTGATCGGGGCGCCGCACGACGCCCGGAGATTGGACATTCTCGACTGGCCGCAGGGGGTGAACGGTATCGTCTTCGCCTCCGAGAACGCCGCGGCGACGGAACAGGCGCTCACCGACGCGGGCGTGGGGCACGAGCAGCCGGGCACCTTCTCCCGCCCGGTGGCCACACCGCAGGGGCCGCGCGACGCGCGCTTCACCACGGTTCGGCTTCGCAACGACACCACGACGGCGGGCCGGCTCTATTTCTGCCAGCATCACACGCGGGAGCTGGTGTGGAACGATGCCTGGCGCAACCACCCCAACGGCGCGATTGCCGTCGCCGAGGTGGTGCTCGCGGCGCGCGAGCCGGCCCGGCTCGGAGCGCTGTTTGCGCGGATGTTCGGCGAACGGGCGGTCGGCAACGTGGCCGGCGGCGTCCGGCTCAAGGCCGGGCTCGCCGACATCCTGGTGCTCGACCACGCGGCGACGGCCGCGCGCATCGGCGGCTTCAATGACGAGCGGGACGAGGCGATGGCCGCACTGGTTTTCCGCGTCGCGGACCTCGCCGCCACGCGCGCGGTGCTGGGCGGGCGCGAGCGCATCGGCCCCGAGGAAGCCTTTGGCGCCACCTTGCTGTTCCGGGAGTGAAGCGATGGAGATCCGCCCCCTGCATCCGCTGTTCGCCGCCGAGGCGATCGGGCTCGACCTCGAGACACCGCCGGACGAGGCGACGTTCGCCGCGGCCAGGGATGCGTTCGAGCGCCATTCCGTCCTGGTCGTGCGCGGCCTGGAGCGTCTCTCGCCGGCCGCCCAGGTCGCGTTCAGCCGCCGCTTCGGCCCACTCGAGATACACGTGATGCGCCAGTTCCTGCACCCCGAGCACCCGGAGATCCTGCTCGTCTCCAACGAGAAGCGGAACGGTCAGCCGATCGGGCTCGCCGATGCCGGGCGTTATTGGCATTCTGACCTTTCCTACCTGGCCGAGCCGAGCCTCGGTTCCTTCCTGCTCTCGCGGGTGCGCCCGGCGGAGGGCGGGGACACGTTGTTCGCCTCCATGCACGCCGCCTATGACCGGCTGCCCGCTTCATTGAAGCAGCGTATCGTCCGGCTCTCCGCCGAACACTCTTACGCGGCGCAGGCGGACAAGCGCGCGGCCGCCGGCCAACGCCCGCCGCTCACGCCCGAGCAGCGCGCCGCCGTGCCGCCGGTAATCCACCCCGTGGTGCGAAGGCACGAGGCGACGGGGCGGCCCGCGCTGTTTGTCAACGAGGGTTTCACCACCCGCATCCTCGACGTCCCGGAAGCCGAGAGCGCGGAGATCCTGGAGCAGCTTTTTGCCGCCTCGCGTGACCCCGCAATCCAGTACCGCCATGCCTGGCGCGACGGCGACATGGTGATGTGGGACAACCGGGCGGTGATCCATCTCGCCACCGGCTGCCCGCCGGAGATGGCGCGCACGCTGCACCGCACGACGATCCGCGGCGTGCGTCCGGTAGGGATGGATATGCGCGGAGTTGCGGCATGAGCGTCCTTGTCGTCACCGGCGCCAGCGCAGGCATCGGCGCCGCGACGGCGCTGCTCGCGGCGGAGCGCGGCTGGGATGTCGCGATCTCCTACAAGGCGAACGCGGCGGGGGCGGAGAAAGTCGCGGCGGGGGTTCGCGCGGCCGGGCGACGTGCTTTGGCCATGCGCGCGGATGCCGCCAACGAGGCCGAGACCGTCGCATTCTTCGCGCGCGTGGATGCCGAGCTCGGGTCGCTCGACGGGCTGGTGAACAACGCGGGCATCACCGGCCCGGCGCACCGCATCGACGATGTGACAGGCGCAATGCTGACGGAGCTGTTCGCGATCAACATCACCGGCACGTTCCTCGCCACGCGCGAGGCGATCAAGCGCATGGCGAAAGATCGCGGCGGCAAAGGCGGCGTGATCGTCAACGTCTCCTCGCGCGCGGCCGAGATCGGTGGCGGCGGCACCTGGGTGCATTACGCCGCGAGCAAGGGCGCGGTGGATAGTGCGACCATCGGCGCCGCGCGGGAGCTTGCGCCGCGCGGCATCCGCGTCAACGCGGTCGCCCCTGGCCCGATCGAGACCGAGATCCACGCCAAGGCCGGGGTCGGGGACCGGCTCGCGCAGCTCGCCGCGGTGGTGCCGATGGGTCGTGCGGGCACGGTGGACGAGGTCGCGCGCGCGATCCTGTTCCTGCTCTCCGAGGAAAGCTCCTACATCACCGGCGCGGTGCTGCCGATCGGCGGCGGCAGGTAGTTACGCCGTCGTATTGAGTGCCGAGGACAACGCGGACGCTGGGGACGCGGTGCTGGCGCTTGATGACGGCCGGTCGGGGATGCCGTCGCCGTCCGGGTCGGAGGCGGTGGCCTGGTGGTGGCGCGCGCCCTGCGTGCCGGCGGACTGGGCGGCGTTGACCGGGTTGAGGAAGCTTGCGGGGCTGATCGGGCCGATGCTGGTCACGTCGCGGTTCTCCGTTGTGGAGCGCCCACGCTGCGCCCGGATGGTTACCAGCGCGTCAACCGGCGGCCTCGCGCAGCAGGTGGTCACGGAATTTCTCCCGCAGTGTCAGCTTTGAAATCTTGCCCGTCGCCGTGTGCGGCAGGGCGTCGACGGTGATCACGTCGTCGGGCAGCCACCATTTCGCGACCTTGCCTTCCAGGAAAGCGAGCATCGCCTCGCGCGAGACGCTCTCGCCGGGCTTGGTGACCACCAGCAACAGCGGACGCTCGTCCCATTTGGTGTGGCGCGCCGCGATCACCGCGGCCTCCGCGACCGCGGGGTGTGCGACCGCGAGGTTCTCCAGCTGGACGGAGCTGATCCACTCGCCACCGGACTTGATGACGTCCTTGGAGCGATCGGTGATCTCCATGTAGCCATCGGGATCGATGCTGGCGACATCGCCGGTCGCGAACCAGCCTTCGGCGTCCAGCGCGGAGCCGGGCTTGTCGCCGTAATAGGCGCTGGCGACGAAGGGGCCGCGCACCTGCAGGTGTCCACTATGCGCGCCATCCCACGGCAGCTCGGCGCCCTGCTCGTCCACGATGCGCATCTCGACGTTGAACAGCGCGCGCCCCTGCTTCTCGCGCAGGCGCATCGCGGCCGCCGCGTCCAACCCCGCCGTCGCCGCATTCGGTCCGTTATAGGTGCCGACGGGCGACATCTCCGTCATGCCCCAGCCCTGGTCGACCCGGACGCCGTACTCGGCGAAGCCCTCGATGAGCATGCGCGGGCAGGCGGACCCGCCGACCAGCATCCGCTTGAGCGTCGCGAGCCGCTCGCCGCTTGCGCGCAGGTGCTGCAGCAGGCCGAGCCAGACCGTCGGCACGCCAGAGGTGCACGTAACGCCTTCCTCGTTCATCTGCCGGGACAGCGAGGCGCCGTCGAGGAAACGGCCGGGCATCACGAGCGAGGCGCCGACCATCGGGCAGGCATAGGGCGTGCCCCAGGCGTTCACATGGAACATCGGCACCACGGGCAGGCAGCGGTCGGTGGCGCCGAGACCCATGACGTCCGGCACCGCGACGGCGAAGGCGTGCAGCAGCGTCGAGCGGTGGCTGTAGAGCACGCCCTTGGGCCGCCCCGTCGTGCCGGAGGTGTAGCAGAGCGAGGCGGCGCTGCGTTCGTCGAACACCGGCCAGGAATCGATAGGCTCCTCGAGCAGGTCCTCGTAGCAGAGGGCGACAGGCTCCGCGGGCATCGCCTCGCGCGGGGCCATGAAGACGACGTGGCGAAGCGCGGGCACGCGCGGGGCGACGGACGCGACGAGCGGGGCGAACATCGGGTCGGCGAACAGCAGCACGTCGCCGGCATGGTTGAGGATGTAGGCGATGTCGTCCGCCGACAGCCGCGGGTTGACGGTGTGGCAGATCGCCCCGGTGCCGGAGATCGCGTAGTAGAGCTCGACGTGGCGGTGGTCGTTCCATGCCAGGGTCGCGACCCGATCCTCCGGCTTCACGCCGAGGCGGGCAAGCGCGCGCGCGAGGCGGCGGGCGCGCAGCTCCGCCTCAGGATAGGTCTCGCGCACCGTGCCGCCATCCGAGGTCCGGGCCACGATGCCGCTCGCGCGGTGGTTGCGCGCGGCGTGCGTGATGATGCCGCTGATCAGCAGCCCTTGGTCCTGCATCAGGCCCTGCATCCGTTTCCTCCGTCGCTTCTTGCCACCAGCATAGGAGCAGGCGGGCATGCGGCGCCACGCTCTTGCCGGCCGGGGCCGGCGCTCCTATGCGGGTCGCATGAGTTCCGCAACGACCCCGTTCGACCTCGCGATCATCGGTGGCGGCGTCAACGGCGCCGGAATCGCCCGCGACGCCGCCGGGCGCGGCTGGCGCGTGCTGCTGGCGGAACAGGCGGACCTCGCCTCCGGTACCTCGTCCGCCTCGACCAAGCTGATCCATGGCGGGCTGCGCTACCTCGAATATTACGAGTTCCGCCTGGTGCGCGAGGCGCTGACCGAGCGGGAGGTGCTGTGGGGCATCGCGCCGCACATCGTCTGGCCGCTGCGCTTCGTGCTGCCGTACCAGGCAGGGCTGCGGCCGGCCTGGATGCTGCGCGCCGGGCTGTTCCTCTACGACCATCTCGGTGGTCGCAAGCTGCTGCCGCCCACGCGAACGCTGCTGCTCGACCGCGACGAGGCGGGCCTGCCGCTGAAGCCGGGCTTCCACCGCGGCTTCGAGTATTCCGATTGCTGGGTGGAGGATTCACGCCTCGTCGTGCTCAACGCCCGCGACGCCGCGGCGCGGGGCGCCGAAATCCTCACGCGCACGCGCTGCGTCTCGGCGCGGCGGGCGGAGGGGCTGTGGCACCTCTCGCTGGAGGATGGCGGGGGCACGCGCGAGGTGACGGCGCGCGCGCTGGTCAACGCCGCTGGTCCCTGGGTGGGCGAGGTACTGGGCAGGGTGGTGCGCGACAACGCACGGGCGAAGGTGCGTCTGGTCAAAGGGAGCCACATCGTGGTGCCGCGCCTCTTCGCGCACGACCGCTGCTACATCTTCCAGAACGCCGACCGGCGCATCATCTTCGCGATCCCGTATCAGGAGCATTTCACCCTGATCGGCACCACCGATCGCGACTACACGGGCGACCCCGGCGCGGTGCGCATCGACGAGGGGGAGATCGCCTATCTCTGCGCCGCCGCCAGCGAATATTTCCGCGAGCCGGTGAAGCCGGAGAACATCGTCTGGACCTATTCCGGCGTGCGCTCGCTCTACGATGACGGCGCCTCCGCCGCGCAGGAAGCGACGCGCGACTACGTGCTCGACCTCGAGTCCGGCGAGGGCGCGGCGGCACTGCACGTGTTCGGCGGCAAGATCACCACCTATCGGCGCCTGGCACTGGCGGCGCTGGAAAAGCTCGCGCCGCATCTTCCGCCGGCCACGGGCCTCGCCCCCGGCTGGACGGCGACGGCACCGCTGCCCGGAGGCGATTTCCCGCGCGACGGCGTCGTGGCGCTCGCCACCAAGCTGCGCGAGCTGCGCCCGGCGCTCAGCGCCGCCACGACCCGCCGCCTGGCGCGAGCCTACGGCACCGAGGCAGCCGGCATCCTCGAGGACGAGGGGGCGGGGGACATGCTCGCCGCCGACCTCTCGCGCGCGGAGCTGCGCCACCTGGTCCGCAGCGAATGGGCGCGAGAGCTCGACGACGTGCTGTGGCGGCGCAGCAAGCTCGGCCTCGTGGTCGACGAGGCCGGGCGCGAGCGCATCGCCGCATGCCTGTAAGACCGGAGAACGAGACCGAGTCGGCGATCCTCTCCCGCCGCTCGATCCGTGGCTTCCTGCCGGACCCGGTGCCGCGCGACGTGGTCGAGCATTTGCTGGACATCGCGGCCCGCGCGCCTTCCGGCACCAACATGCAACCGTGGCGTGTACTCGTGCTGGCAGGCGAGACGCTGACCGATTTCACCGCGGGCCTGATCGCGGCGTGGCAAGACAATCTGGCGGGGCGAGGCGAGCCGGACGGGCCGGAGCGCGAGTATTACCCGTCGCCGCTGTTCGAGCCCTATATCGGGCGCAGGCGCAGGATCGGCTGGGACCTCTACGGGCTGCTCGGCATTGCCCGCGGCGAGCGCGACAAGGCGCGGGCGCATGTCGAGCGCAACCTGGGTTTCTTCGGCGCGCCGGTCGGGCTGCTGCTGCTCGCCGACCGCAGGCTCGAGATCGGCAGTTGGCTCGATCTCGGCATGTTCCTGCAAAGCCTCGCCATCGCGGCGCGGGCGCGCGGGCTCGGGACGTGCCCCATGGCGGTTTTCGCCGAGCACCCGCGCGCCATCCGCCGCCTGCTCGGGGTCAGCGAGCAGGACCGCGTCGTCTGCGGCATGGCGATCGGGCACGAGGACAGTTCGGCTCCGGCCAACGCGCTGCGGACCGAGCGCGTGCCGGCGGCTTCGTTCGCGGAATTCCGAGGATTCTGAGGCCTGCAACGAATCGGCTCGCGGTGCGTTGACGCTTTGCCCATCGGCAACCACATCGAGCTCAGGAGGTGACGCATGGCCGAGAACACGACGCAGCCCATGACCGAGGAGGAATGGCGCCGGAAGCTGACTCCGGAGCAGTTCCGCGTGCTGCGCCAGCACGGCACGGAGCGGGCCGGAACCTCGGACCTCAACCACGAGAAACGCCCCGGCGTTTTCACCTGCGCCGGCTGTGGCGCCGAGTTGTTCGAGGCCGCGACGAAATACGAGAGCTGCAGCGGCTGGCCGAGCTTCTGGGCGCCGATCGAGGGGGCGGTCGACACCGCCAGCGACCGCTCCTTCCTCATGGCCCGAACCGAGGTGCATTGCGCGCGCTGCGGCGGGCATCTCGGCCATGTCTTTCCGGACGGACCGAAGCCCACGGGCCTGCGCTACTGCATGAACGGCGTGGCCATGGGATTCATGCCGGCGCAAGGGGCGAGCAAGCTAGGCGACCAAACTTAAAATCAGACAACGTTTGTTTTCTGGACCCCCGGCGGCCAGCCATGCATCTTGCGCATGTCGGCGGGGTGGAGGGGTGCTCTCGTCGCCGGCAAAGCAAGGCTGGCGTCAATGGCGAGGTTTTTGTTTTCGCCAAACGGGTGACCGCCGCTGCTTACAGCGGGCGGTCGTTTCGGGTGGCGACTTCCCGCTACGGCGCCCGCCGGGGACCATGGCCCCGGCGGGCGCACTCGTCTTAAGGTCTTGCTCCTCAAGCGGCGTGACGGCACCTGTGCAGAACCGGCATGGCGCGACCGCGCGGGTCCACGTTAGATAGCCTGATGCCGCACCTGCGAAGGCCGCGATGGACGCGCCCGTCCCGAACCTGACCGAAGACCTCGCCGCTTCCATCGCCGATGCCGATTACGACGTGCCCCACTTCTCCCACGCGGAGATCAAGCGCGTCATTTTTGGCATCTTGCTCTGCATGCTGATGGCGGCGATCGACCAGACCGTCGTGGTCCCCGCGGTGCCGGCGATCGCCGCGGATCTCGGCGGGTTCGACCACCTGGCCTGGATCGTCTCCGCGTATCTGCTGACCTCGACCGCGGCGACGCCGATCTATGGCAAGCTTTCGGATGTCTATGGCCGCCGGGCGTTGCTGATCCCAGCCATCATCGTGTTCGTCGGCGCCTCCTGCTTCTGCGCCCTGTCGCAGTCGCTGATGCAGCTTATCGCCGCGCGTGCACTGCAGGGAATTGGCGGCGCCGGGCTGATGACCATGGCGCAGTCGGCGATCGCGGACGTCGTGGCACCGCGCGAGCGCGGGCGCTACCAGGGCTACATGGCCGGCACATGGGGAGTGGCGAGCGTTTTCGGCCCGATCCTCGGCGGCTGGATCACCGTCGCGCTCTCCTGGCGCTGGATCTTCTGGATCAACCTGCCGATCGGCGTCCTCGCAGTGATCCTTTCCAACCGCGCGCTCAAGCTGCTCAAGCCGCGTGGCGGCAACCTGCGCATCGACTACGCGGGCGCCGCGCTGCTGACGGCCGTCATCACCGCGTTCCTGCTGCTGATGAGCTGGGGCGGAACGCTCTATGCCTGGACCGCGCCGCCGATGCTCGCGCTCGCGGTGGCGATGCTCGTGCTGCTGGTGCTGCTGGTAGTACGCGAGCGCCTGGCGCCGGACCCACTGCTGCCGCCGCGCCTGTTCGCCAACGGCGGCATCACCGGTGGCATCGCCGTCGCCGCCGCCTGCTCAGCGGTGATATTCGGCACAACATTCCTGCTGCCGCTGTTCTTCCAGCTCGCGCGCGGGGCCAATGCGGCGGTTTCCGGCACCATGATCGTGCCGTTCCTCGGGACCAACACGCTCGGCGCCATCATCTCCGGCCAGCTCTGCCGGCGCTACGGCAAGACGCGCGGCATCATGCTGGGGGGCCTGGCGCCGTCGGTTCTGGGTTTCGTGCTGCTCGCGACCGCCGGGCCCGACACGTCGCTGGGCCTGCTGGTCCTCTACATGTCGCTGGTGGGGCTCACCATCGGCGTGTGCATGCCGGCGAGCCTGGTTACGGTGCAGAGCGCGGCGGCACGGCGCGACGTAGGGGCGGCGACCGGGGCGATGCTGTTCCTGCGCGCCATGGGTGGCGCTTTCGGCTCGACGCTGGTCGGCGCGCTGCTGACCGGGCGCTTCGCCTCGACCCTCGCCGCCGCCGGGCTGCCGCCGCTCGATCTCGGCACGCTGCGCGACCGTGGCGGGCTCGCGGGCCTGGCGCCGGCAATGCGCGCGGGGGCCAGCGCGGCACTCTCGAGCGGGTTCCTTTGGTCGTTCGGCGCCTGCGCGGTGCTGGCCGCGGTGGGTCTTGCCGTCGCTCTCGCGATGCCTGACCTCGTGCTCAAATCCGGCGAGAAGCAGGCGTAGCTGGCCACGGCCGAGGACCGCGGGCCCGAGGCGCGTGGGAGGGGCGCGATGAGTATCGCCGAAGAGTGGGGCAAGGGCGCGCTGGCAATGCTGGCGGATGAGCTCCTGGAACGGTTTCCCTTCGACGAGATCTACGGCTGCATAACGTGCCAGGGACGGCGCCGTGATGTCGGCCGAGGATAATTTTGAGATCGTTCTGAACGGCGTGGGCGGGCATGCCTCGCGGTGCGTGGCGCCGGGCGAGGCGGCCGTCGTCTCCGTGACCGAATTGCTCACCGACGGCACGCGCAACGTGCTGCCGGGGACCGCGCGTATCCGTGGCGACGCGCGGAGCTTTCGGCCCGAGGTGAGCGAAGCGATCGAGGGGGAGATGCGGCGCATCGCCACCGGGGTCGCCGCGAGCTATCGGCTCGGC
>JAJZUI010000093.1:12394-14647 GCA_021847175.1 Pseudomonadota bacterium | reverse complement strand
GCGGGGGCGCTCGGGTTCGATGCCGTCGGCATCGCGAGCGCCGAACCTGGACCGCATGACGCGGCGCGGTTGCGGGAGTTTCTCGCGGCCGGATACCAAGGGACGATGACGTGGCTGGCCGACCGCGAGGTGGAGCGGGCGAACCCAGGCGCGCTATGGCCGGCGGCGAGGAGCGTGATCTGCGTCGGGCTTTCCTATGCGCCGGAAGGCGATGCGCTCGAGAATCTTGCGCGACGCGAGCGGGGGACAATCAGCGTCTATGCGCGCGGGCGCGACTATCACGGCCTGCTGAAGGGGAAGCTGAAGCATCTCGCGCAGCACATCGCGGCGCGGCATGGCGGCGAGGTGAAGGTGTTCGTCGATACGGCGCCGGTGCTGGAGAAGCCGGCGGCGCAGCGCGCGGGCTTGGGCTGGCAGGGCAAGCATACCAATCTCGTTTCGCAGTCGCACGGGTCATGGCTGTTTCTGGGCGAGGTCTTCACCACGCTGGATTTACCGCCGGATGCGCCGCATCGGGATCGGTGCGGAAGCTGCCGGCGGTGCCTCGATGCCTGCCCGACGGCGGCGTTTCCCTCGCCCTACCGGCTCGACGCGACACGGTGCATCTCGTACCTTACGCTGGAGCATGCGGGACCGATCCCCGAGGCGCTGCGGCCGGCGATGGGCAACCGCGTCGCGGGCTGCGACGACTGCCTTGCGGTGTGCCCGTGGAACCGATTCGCGCGCGAGAGCCGGCATATCGCGTTCGCGGAGCGGCAGGCGCTGGCCTCACCGAGGCTCACGGAACTGGCGATGCTGGACGATGCGGGGTTCCGGGCATTGTTTTCCGCTTCGCCCATCAAGCGCATCGGGCGAAACCGCTTTGCGCGCAACGTGGCGATCGCGATCGGGAACTCGGGCGATGCCGGCTTGCGCGCGGCGGCGGCGCATCTCGCGGGCGATCCCGATCCCGTGGTGGCGGAAGCAGGCGCGTGGGCGGTGGCGAGGCTCGGGTGAAGCACCTGGCGAAGCGCAGCTTCTCGCTCGCGGGGCACCGGACCTCGGTGGCGCTGGAGCCGGAGTTCTGGACCGAACTCGAAACGATGGCGCGGAAGGCGGACAAAAGCCTCGCCGCGCTGGTGGCGGCCCTGGATGCCGCGCGCGACCCAGAGCAGCCGCTGGCCTCGACGCTGCGGGTGGCGGCGCTGAAGGCGCGCTTCTAGCCGCGTTCCGTCGCGATCAGCAGGACGATGCTCTCGGCGTCGAGGTGGAGCGCGCGCGCCGAGGCGGGGTTTGCCATCGCATGGCGCAGGCCGGCGAGGCCGCAGGCGCCGGAAGGGGTCGTCGACGGGCCGTCATGGGCGCGCAGGTATTCGGGCGCCTCGGCGAGTTCTGCTTCCGAAACGGCGATTGCGCTCGCGTTACGCCGGCGCAGCACGTCCATCGCCGGTGCCGAGGCTTCGCCGCAGGAGAGCATCTCGGCCGAGGTTGCGAGGTCGCCGGGGACGGTGACGATGCGCCCGGCGGCGAGGGCGGCGGCGACGCAGGCGGCTTTTTCCGGTTCTACAACGACCACGCGCCCGTCCAGCCGATCGGCGATTGCGGCGGCGAGGCCGCCGACGCCGGCCTGCAGGAAGAGGTGCGTGGGGATGGCGGGGACCTGCTCGCGGATTTCCCCGGCAATGATGCCGTAGCCCGCCATGACGTCGGCGACGACCGGATCGGCGGGGTCGGCGGAGGTGTCGGCGACGAGGATGGCGCCGGTCTCGCGCGCGTGACGTGCGGCGGCGGCAACCGCGTCCTCGTAGGTTCCGTGCACGATGACGGGCTCGCCGCCCTTGGCGCGGATGCGCTCGATGCGCGCCGCGGTGACGGCTTCGGGGAGGAAGACGCGCGCGCGGGTGCCGGCAAGGCGGGCCGCGGCCGAGACGGCGAGACCGTGGTTGCCGTCGCTGGCGCAGACGAGTTCCGGCAGCGCGCGTTTTCCGGCCTCCGCGATCAGGGCGGAAACGGCGACGCCGGCGGCGCGGGCGAGCGCCCTGAGCCCGGCGTAGACGCCGCCGAGGGCCTTGAAACTGCCGAGCGGGCGAGCGCCCTCGTCCTTGAGCAGCACACGGCCGACGCCCAGCGCCTTGGCGAGCGCGGGGAGATCCAGCAGTGGTGTCACGGCGTGAACCGGGCACTCACGGAACAAGGCGGTGGCGTCGTCCTTCATCATTCCTCAACTCCTGCAGGCGGCATCATTGCCTTACCGGCTCAAACGGCCGGATGCCA
>JAJZUI010000093.1:0-12294 GCA_021847175.1 Pseudomonadota bacterium | reverse complement strand
ACCAGCCACGGGGCAAACCAGCCACGGGGCAAACCAGGAAGAACCCGATGCTCGCGAACGACATGCCCGCCCCTGCCCCGCCGTCGCCGCTAATGCTCAGCGACCATCTGCTGACCCTTGCCGAGGAAGCCGCGCGCGCCGGGCTCAAGCGGCCGGCCGGCACGCTGCTGCGGCTGGCGCTGCGGGTCCTCGAGGATGCGCCGCCGCCTGCCGTATGACGGCCGGGGCGTGACCGGCGGCTAGATCACGCCGAGGCGCTTGAGCGTCGCGTCCACCCAGGCGCGATCGCTGGTGCCGGCGAGAGTGGCCTCCATCTGCTTGTCCTCGGCCGCGTGCTTGGCCTGGGTCGCCTTGAGCACCGCCTCGGCCTCGGCGATGGGGACGCAGAGGACGCCGTCCTCGTCACCGATGATGAGGTCGCCCGGCTCGATCACCATGCCGTCGATCCCGATCGCGACGCCGATCTCGCCGGGGCCGTCCTTATAGGGGCCGCGATGCGTGACACCGGCGGCGAAGACGGGGAAGTCGCTCTCGCGCAGGGCGGCGACGTCGCGGATGGCGCCGTTGATGACCAGGCCGCCAAGCTTTCGGGTGCGTGCGTGCGCCTGCATCAGCTCGCCGATGAGGGCGTTGGTGAGGTCGCCGCCGGCATCCACCACCACGATGTCGCCGGGCTGCGCGATGTCCAGCGCCTTGTGCACCATGAGGTTGTCGCCCGGGCGCGTCTTCACCGTGAAGGCGGGGCCCGACATGGTGCCGCCGTTGTAATAAGGGCGCAGGCGCGCGCCGCCGGCGGTCATGCGCGACATGGAGTCGCTCACGTTAGCGACCGGCAGCGAGCGGAACGCGTCGACGATCGACGGCGCGACGCGCCTCGTGACCGGCACAATTCGGAACCCGATGGCCATGCTTCCCTCCACGATACGCAGGCATTTTTGGCCATCGGGCGCCGGCTGGCAATGCGTTACGCGCGGCGGAACGGCCTATGGTGTGCCATAGCCGCCGCCACCGGGAGTCTCGATGACGAAGCAATCGCCGGGGCGCAGTTCGGCGCTGGCGCGCCCACCCAGGCGTTCGCGCGTGCCGTCGGCGCGCTCCACCCATTGGCGCCCGGGCGCGCCGTCGGCTCCACCGGCGAGGCCGAACGGGGCGACCTCGCGCCGCGACGAGACGATCACCGCGGTCATTGGCTCAAGGAAGCGGATGCGCCGGCGCGAGCCGTCGCCGCCGCGGAATTTTCCGCCCCCGCCGGAGCCACGGCGGATGGAGAACTCCTCGAGGCGGACGGGATAGCGCAGTTCCAGCACCTCGGGGTCGGTCATGCGGGTGTTGGTCATGTGGGTCTGGATCGCGGAGGTGCCGTCGAAGCCGGGGCCGGCGCCGGTGCCGCCGCAGATCGTTTCGTAATATTGGCGCGTGGCGTCGCCGAAGAGGAAGTTGTTCATCGTCGCCTGGCTGCAGGCGATGGCCCCGAGCGCGCCGAACAGAGCGTTGCAGGTGGCCTGGCTTACCTCCGTGTTGCCGGCGACCACGGCGGCACCCGGGTTTGGTGCAAGGAACGTGCCTTGCGGGATGACGATGTCGAGCGGCTTGAGGCAGCCCTCGTTGAGCGGAATCTCCTCGCCCACCAGGCAGCGGAAGACGTAGAGCACGGCGGCGCGGGTGACCGCGGGAGGCGCGTTGAAATTGTCGGGACGTTGCCTATCCGTACCGGTGAAGTCGATGCGGGCCTTGCGCGCGGCGCGGTCCACCGTGACCTTGACGCGCAGCAGCGCACCGTCGTCCATGCGGTAGTCGAAGCCGCCATCGGAGAGGCGGGCGACGACGCGGCGCACGCTCTCCTCCGCGTTGTCCATGACGTGGCGCATGTAGGCAGCGACGACGTCCCAGCCGAACTCCGCCTCGACCTTGCCGAGTTGCTGCACGCCTTTGTTGTTGGCGGCGACCTGGGCCTTGATGTCGGCGACGTTCACATCCGGGCTGCGCGCCGGGTAACGGGCGCCCGCAAGGAGGGCGCGCAGCTCCGCCTCGCGGAAATGGCCTCGCTCCACCAGCAGGAAATCGTCGAGCACCACCCCCTCCTCCTCCAGCGTATGGGAGGCCGGCGGCGTTGAACCCGGGGTGATGCCGCCGATATCGGCGTGATGGCCGCGCGAGCCGACGAAGAAGCGGATCGACGTTCCCGTGGGGTCGAACACCGGCGTGATGACGGTCACGTCCGGCAGGTGCGTGCCGCCGTTGTAGGGGTTGTTGAGGGCAACGACATCCCCCGGGCGCAGCGTACCGCGGCGGCGGGCGAGGACGGTACGCACGCTCTCGCCCATGGCGCCGAGATGGACAGGGATGTGCGGCGCGTTGGCGACGAGGTTGCCCTCGGCGTCAAAGATGGCGCAGGAGAAATCCAGCCGCTCCTTGATGTTGACGCTCTGCGAGGTGTTCTGGAGCACGGCCCCGGTCTGCTCGGCAACGTTCATGAACAGGTTGTTGAAGAGTTCGAGCAGCACGGGGTCGGCCCGGTCGGTGCCGGCGGCTTCCGGACGCGCGGCGGCGGCGACGCGGCGCAGGACCATGTGGTCGCGCGGCGTGACCTCGGCCTCCCAGCCGGGCTCGACGACGGTGGTGGCGTTGGCCTCGCGGATCAGGGCCGGGCCCGCGATGCGGTCGCCGCCAAGCAGTTCCAGGCGGTCGAAGACGGGGACGCGGTGTTCGGCGCCACCAGACCACATCGAGACCTCGTCGATCGGGGTCGGTGCGCCGTCGAAACGGCGGGCAATCGGCGTTTCCTCGACGGCCTCACCCGGCGAGGTGACCTCCACGGCGACCGCCTCGACAATGAGTGGGCGTTCCGGTGTGGCGAAGCCGAAGCGGGCGCGGTGCAAATCGGTGAACGTGCGCGCCGCTTCCTCGGGCGGGGCGAAGGGCACCGCGAGGGTCGCCTCGGTGCCCTGATAACGCAGGTGCAGGGACCGCTCGGCGCGCAGCGTCGCGGGCCGCGCGCCCTGGGCGAGCAGCGCCTCGCGCGCCGCCGCCTCCAGCCTTGCCGCGGCCTCGGCGAGCGCCGGCACGCTGGGCGCGGCGAGCGGCAGTTCCATCGCCTGCTCACGCAGCGCGCTCTGGTCGGCGAGGCCCATGCCGTAGGCGGAAAGAACGCCGGCGAAGGGGTGGATGAAGACGCTGGTCATGCCGAGCGCGTCGGCGACCAGGCATGCGTGCTGACCGCCGGCACCGCCGAAGCAGGCGAGCGCAAAGCGGGTGGCGTCGTACCCCTTCTGCACCGAAACCTGTTTGATGGCGTTGGCCATGTTGGCGACGGCGATGCGCAGGAAGCCCTCGGCGACGTCGCGCGGATCGGGCGCGGTGCCCGTGGCCTTGGCTATGCCGGCGGCCAGGGCCGCGAATTTCCCGGCAACGATATCCGCGTCGAGCGGGGCGTCGCCGGCCTCGCCGAAGATCGCGGGGAAATGCCTCGGTTGCAGCTTGCCGAGCAGGACGTTCGCATCCGTCACTGTCAGCGGGCCGCCGCGGCGGTAGCAGGCGGGGCCGGGATCGGCGCCCGCGGAATCCGGACCCACGCGCATGCGCGCACCGTCGAAATGCAGGATCGAGCCGCCGCCGGCCGCGACGGTGTTGATCGCCATCATCGGCGCGCGGAGCTGCACGCCCGCGACCTCGGTCTCGAAGGCGCGGGCGAAGGCGCCGTCGTAGAGCGCGACATCGGTCGAGGTGCCGCCCATGTCGAAGCCGATGACGCGGGGGAAGCCGCCTTGCGCCGCCGTCCGTGCCGCACCGACGATGCCGCCGGCGGGGCCGGACAGGATAGCGTCCTTGCCGGCGAAATGCCGGGCCTCGGCGAGGCCGCCGTTGGACTGCATGAAGTAGAGACGCACACCGGGAAGCTCGCTCGCCACCTGCTCGACATAGCGGCGCAGGATGGGCGAGAGATAGGCGTCAACGACGGTGGTCTGGCCGCGCGGCACCAAGCGCAGGAGTGGGCTCGTGCCGTGGCTGGTGGAGACCTGGGTGAAGCCCGACTCGCGCGCGAGTTCCGCGAGGCGGATTTCGTGCGCCGGCGCCCTCCAGGCGTGCATGCGCAGGATGGCGGCCGCCGCGATGCCGTCCTTGCGGGCACGAGCGAAGGCGTCGCGCGCGGCTTTCTCGTCGAGGGGCTCGATCTCGTTGCCGGCGGCGTCCATGCGCCCGCCGATCTCCACCACGCGCTCGTGCAGCAGCGAGGGCAGTTTGATCGCGAGGTCGAACAGGCGTGGGCGAGCCTGGTTGCCGATGCGCAACGCATCCGCGAAGCCGCGATCGGCCACCAGCAACACGCGCTCGCCGCGACGTTCCAACAGCGCGTTGGTGGCGACGGTGGTGCCCATCTTGACGCTGTCGATCAGGCCCTCGGGGATCGGCTCGCCGTGGGGGAGGCCGAGCACGGAACGGATGCCGGCGATGGCGGCGTCGCGGTAGCGGCCGGGGTTCTCGCTCAGCAGCTTATGGGTGGAGAGCGCGCCGTCCGGGGCGCGGGCGACGATGTCGGTGAAGGTGCCGCCGCGGTCGATCCAGAATTGCCAGCCGTTCATATGGGTCTCCTTCAGGCGCTTTTCGTTTACGGGGCGGACCGGACGTCGGTGACCAGCATGCTGCCCGGCGCGCGGCCAATGACGAGCGGCAGCGGGCGCATCGAGACCTTGCGCCGCTGCTCGACCTGGCGGAGCGGGATGCCGGACGCCATCAGCGGGCGCTCGAAGGTGTGGGAGCAGCCGATAGCGGCGAAGGTGATGAGGTCGTCGCGCCAGAGATCGAGGATGTCGGCCTGCTCATAGCCCGGGGCCGGTCCGCCGGTGGTGCCGGTGCGCGCGGCACGGAAGGCGAGGCGCAGATCCCCGGGATGGTCGCTCATGGCCGGAAACATGCCCGGGGCGGCGCGCCGGCGCCAATCACGATGCCGGATCGGCGCGCATCGGGTGAGGCGATGCGCGGGCGGACGCTTGGCCGCGCGGCCGAAGCCGCCGACCCGGACGACCCGGCGGAAGATCTTGGGCGGGGTGGGATCGGGCACGCGGCCTTATTCCGCCGTCGCGGGCGGGACGCAACCGGCGGAGGTGCATCCGGGGCCGGACGGCGTTTTGGTGTGATCAACGCTCGCGTGGTATCGGGCGTCATGGCCTATTGGGGCAAGATCATCGGCGGGTTCGCCGGCTTCGTTGTCGGCGGCCCGATGGGCGCGGTGGTGGGAGCGGCGCTCGGCCATGCGGCGGAGAGCGGGGCTGCGCGCCCGGCCGCGACCGCGGGCGGGAGCGAGCAGGTGTTCGCGGTGGCGGTGGTGGCGATCGCCGCCAAGCTCGCGAAGTGCGACGGGGCCGTGAACCGATCGGAGATCGACGCGTTCAAGCGCAGCTTCATGATCCCTCCGGGGGCGGAGCGCGACATCGGGCGCTGGTTCGACACCGCGCGCGACTCGCCGGAGGGCCCGGAGCCCTACGCGCAGCGGCTTGCCGTGGCCTTCGCGGGCAACCCCGCGCTGCTCGAGGAGGTGATGGGCTCGCTCACGGCGATCGCCGCCGCGGACGGGCCGGTCAACCCGCGCGAGGCGGCTTTCCTGGCGCGCGTGCGTATGGCGATGGGGCTCGGCGAGGCTTCCGCGCGGGGGCCGGCGGCGGAGGACCCGTATGCGGTGCTGGGCCTGTCGGCCACGGAAAGCGACGCGGCGCTGCGCGCGCGCTGGCGGGCGCTGATGCGCGAGCACCATCCGGACAGCCTCGCGGCTCGGGGCGCGGCGCCGGAATTGGTCGCTAAGGCGCAGGACCAGGTGGCGAAGATTAACGCCGCCTGGGACCGGATCAAGCGCGAGCGCGGGCTGTGAGGCTGCGCGAGCGGGCGAGCCCCAACCACGACGAACGCAACGGCCCGGTCTCGTTCCTGATCCTCCATTATACCGGGATGAAAACGGCTGGGGCCGCGCTTGACCGGCTGTGCGACAAGGAGGCCGAGGTTTCCTCGCATTATCTGGTGGAGGAAAACGGCACGGTCTGGCAGCTGGTGGATGAGTCGAGGCGGGCCTGGCATGCGGGGCCCTCGTTCTGGCGCGGGGAGACGGCGCTCAATGCGCGCTCCATCGGCGTCGAGATCGTCAATCCCGGGCACGAGCATGGGTATGTGCGGTTTCCCGGCGTTCAGATGCAGGCAGTGGCGGAGCTGTGCCGTGGCATCCTGGCACGCCATCCGATCGCCGCTCGCGACGTGCTGGCGCATTCGGACATCGCGCCGGACCGCAAGGAGGATCCCGGCGAGCTGTTTGATTGGCGGGGGCTCGCGGCGCAAGGGATCGGCGTCTGGCCACGTGAGGAGCGCCAGCCCGTCGACCCGCGATCCGTGCGGGGCACGCTTGCGGCCATCGGCTACCGCACCGACCTCGACCTGCCTACGCTGCTGCGCGCCTTCCAGCGCCACTGGCGGCAGGAGGCGGTGACCGGCGAGGCGGACGCCCAGACGCGAGCGCGCCTCGCCGCGGTGCTGGCGGCGATGCAGACGGGGTGATGACGCAGGCGAGACCAGAGCCGATCCCACGAGAGCCTGTCCCACAGGAGCTTATCGGCGGCCGCAACCTGCTCATCGGCACGCGCTTCGTGCGCAGCATCGGCCAGGGGCTGATGGCGGTGGCGTTCACGCTGCAATTGCACGCGCTGGGCTGGTCGGCTGCGGCGATCGGAACGCTGCTGGCGGCCGCGCTCGGCGGCGGCGTGGTGCTCACTGGGCTCTCCGGCCCGCTCTCGGACCGGTTCGGGAGGCGTGCACTGCTGGTCGGTTTCGAGGTGGCGCACGCGATCACGGCGGTGCTTGCCGCGTGGCATCCCTCGGTGGCGGTGCTGGCGCTGGCCGCCTTTGTTGGCCAATACGGGCGCGGGGCGAACGGCGTAGCGGGGCCGTTCGGGCCGGTGGAACAGTCCTGGCTCGCGGCCCTCGGCGGTCAGGAAGAGGGCGGGCAGACCTTCAGCGTCAACGCGGCGATGGGCTTCCTTGGCATGGGCATTGGCTCGCTGCTGGCGATGCTGCCGGCGGGCTGGGACATCGCGGCGCAGGGGCAGTTCCTGGTGGTGGCCGCCGGGGCGGTGATCAGCGCCCTGCTGCTGCTGCCGATTCCGGACCCGGAACTGCCGGCACTACCGGCCGCGCCTTCCGCGGAGGTGCACCGGGAGAACCGGATGCTGGCAAAGCTGGCGCTTGCCAACGCGCTGCAGGGAGCCGGGATCGGGCTTTCGGGACCGCTGCTCGCCTACTGGTTCGCGGTGCGGTTCGGCGCGACGCCGGAGGAGATCGGGCCGGTGATGGCGGCGAGTTTCGTCGCGACCGCGGGGATCACGTTTCTCACCGGCAATCTCGCGGCGCGCTTCGGCCTGGTGCGCACCGTGGTGGCGAGCCGCGTGCTGGGCCTCCTGATGCTGCTCGCCCTGCCGTTCTCGCCGAATTTCCTGGTCGCGGCGGCGCTTTACCTGGCGCGCTCGCTGTTCAACCGCGGCACGGTCGGCGCACGCAGCGCCTTCACCATGGGCCTGGTGCGGGCGGAGCGGCGCGGCTTCGCGGCCTCGGTCAACGCGATCTCGGTGCAGGTGCCGCGAGCGCTTGGGCCAATTCTTGCCGGAATCCTGTTCGATACGGGGGCGTTCGCGCTGCCGTTCCTGATCGCGGCGGCGTTGCAGGGCGGATATATTTTCGTTTTTGGTCTCGGCTTTCGCGACCAGCCTGCCGCCCGCACGGGCTGAAAGCGGCCTGCAAGCCGCGGCAGGGCCAAAGCCGCCAGCCGGTCGTTCCGTTCGCGGCCGCAAACCATCCTGCGTGGAGATCGCGTGCGCCTGCTCGTCATCGAGGACAATGTCCGGCTCGCCAGCCTGATCGCGCGGCACCTGCATGAGGCAGGACTGACGGTGGACAGTGTGGCCAGCATGGCCGAGGCGGAGGCGGCGCTCGCCGTCGCCTCGTTCGACGTGGTTCTGCTCGACCTCTCACTGCCCGACGGCGACGGCCAGACGCTGCTGGCGCGGATGCGCGCGCGTGGCGCCAACGTGCCGGTGCTGGTGATCACCGCGCGCGGCGCTGTGGATGCGCGGGTGAAGGCCCTCGACGCGGGGGCGGACGATTACCTGGTCAAGCCTTTTTCGGTGGAGGAGCTGCTTGCGCGCATCCGCGCCGTGCGCCGGCGCGCGCCGACGCTGGCGCCGAAGCGGCTCGTTGCGGGCCGCGCCAGCCTCGACCCCGAGGCGGGCGAATTCGAGGTCGGCAGCGAGAAGGTGGAGCTGCCGCGGCGCGAGCTCGCGGTGCTGGCGGCGCTGCTCGCGCGCAAGGGACACGTGCTGCGGCGCGAGGCGCTGGAGCAGGCGGTCTATTCCTTCGACGACGCGGTAACGCCCAACGCGGTCGAGGCCGTGGTCTCGCGCCTGCGCCGCCGGCTCGCGACGACGGATGCCGGGATCGAGATCACCGCCTTGCGCGGCATCGGCTATATCCTTACGGAAACGACATGACCGGACGCACCCGCCGGCCGATCGGGCTCGGCACCAGCCTGCTGCTGCGCATGGCGGTCGCCAGCGTCTTCGCCGCGATCGCGCTGCTGCTCTTCTTCACCCTCCGCTACGGACTCGACACCGCCTATCTGCGTGAGAACGCGCTGCGCAAGCAGGCCGAAGCGGTGGCGCAAGCGATCTGGAACCACCGCGATCCCGCTCGTCTCGCGCCCTACCATAACTATCCCGCCAACTACGCTTTCCGCGTGTTCAACCGGCGAGTGCTGTCGCGCCAGCAACTGCTCGCCGAGGCCAATGCTTCGCTGCTGCCGCCGCCCGAACGGCCGAACCCGGTACATCCGGAAGCGACCGCGACCGAGCTCACGGAATCCTTCGATGCCCTGCCGCGACCGCATGGAGCCGGGCCGCGCGCCTGGCTGCTCACCGACCGGGTCGTGCGCGGGCGGCGCAAGCTGTGGGTGCAGGTCCTGATGCGCGGCGACCCCGCGGGGCTCGCGTTCGGCGTCATCGGCGACGAGATCAAGGACCATGTGGCGCTGCCGCTCGGGGTGCTCCTGCCGGCGCTGATGCTGGCGATGTTCTTCGCCATCCGCTCGACCGTGGCCGAGCTGCGCCGCACCGCCGATGCGGCGCTGCGCATCGGCGAGGCGGCAGCCTCCGGCGAGCGCATGCAGCGGCTGGCGGTGCCGGCGGCGCCGCGCGAGGTGGTCGATCTCGCCACGGCGATGAACACGATGCTGTCGGCGATCGCACGCGCCATTGCCACGCTCGAGGCGTTCACCGCCGACGTCGCGCACGAGCTGCGCACGCCGCTCGCGGTGCTGCGGCTTGAGGCGGATGCGCTGCCGCGCGGGGCGCGGCGGGCACAGATCACGGCGGAGATCGACCGGCTCGCGACACTGGTCGACGAACTGCTGAGATTCGCGCAGAGCCAGGCGGCAAGCACGCGCGGGCCGGTGGATCTCGCGGCGGTCGCGCGGCGCGTGTGCGAGGAGGCGGCACCGGCCGCGGTCGCGCGGCACCAGACCATCGGCCTCGATGCCGGCTCGCCCGCTACCGGGATCGAGGGCAACCCGGCACTGATCGAGATCGCGGTGCGCAACATCGTCGCCAACGCGCTCAGCCACACGCGCGAGGGCAGTCATGTCGAGGTGCGCGTCGAGGACGGGCGGCGCGTTATCGTCGAGGACGATGGCGACGGGCCGGGGGCGGAGCCCGACGGGCTGTTCGAGCGATTCCGCCGCGGCGAGGGAAGCCAGGGGGCGGGCATCGGGCTGGCGCTGGTGCGGCGCGTTGCCGATCTGCACGCCGGCTCCGTGCGGCTGCTGCCGCGCCCGGGCGGGGGGACGATCTGTCAGCTGGAACTCGCGGCAAGCGCGCCGCTCTGACGCTCCGCCGCCGCTCCCCGGCGCGTCAGCGTCGCGTCAGTGAGCGCACGCATGGTCCCCGCATATTCACCCAGGAGTTTGCTATGGGATCGCTCACCCGCATCGACCATCCGGCAGGTGTCGCCGCGCGTTTCGCCGCCGCCAAGCGCGCCTATACCGTGCGTCACGTACCGCTCGCGGAGATCGCGGGGCTGCGCACGGATGCCTCCCCCGAGCCCGGCGACATCGTGCTCGCGCGCGTCGAGCAGCTCGGCCAGCACCAGCACCTCGAGGACGCGGCGGGGCGCCGCGCCAAGATGTGGCCGGGCGACGAGATCCTGGTCGCCTACGGCAATCGTTACGCCCCCGATCAGTTCGAGGCGTATGTGCCTTCCGGCCTGCAGCCCTGCAACCTGGTGGCGGGCGGCGGGGTCGCGGCTTCCGTCTCGAGCAGGCACCCGCAGGTGCGCCAGGCGACTGCAATCGCGCCGATAGGGCTTGCCGCCGATGCACAGGGCGTGCCTCTCAACCTGCGCCGGTTCGCGCTGGCGCCGCTGGCGCCGCCCGCGCGGCGGCCGCCGGTGATCGCGGCGGTCGGCGGGTCAATGAACACCGGCAAGACCACCACCGCCTGCGGCCTGGTGCGCGGGCTGCGCGCCGCGGGATTGCGTCCGGCCGCGGCCAAGGTGACCGGCACCGGCTCCGGCGGCGACCGCTGGGCGGTGGCGGATGCCGGCGCCATCGCGGTGCTCGACTTCACCGATTTCGGTTACGTCACGACCTTCGGTATCTCGGTCGCTCAGATCGAGGCGATCCTGGCGCAGGCCATCGCGCGGCACACGCAGGCCGGCGCGGAGGCGATCGTGATCGAAATCGCCGACGGCGTGTTGCAACAGGAGACGGCCGCACTGCTCGCCTCGGCGCGCTTCGGCCAGCTCGTCGACGCGGTGGTCTATGCCGCCGAGAGCGCGATGAGCGCCAGCGCCGGGGTGGCGTGGCTGGAGGCGCGCGGCGTCAACGTGGTCGCGGTCAGCGGCCTGCTCACCGCCTCGCCGCTGGCGACGCGCGAGGCGGCGGCGGCGCTCACGCTGCCGGTACTGCGGCTGGATACGCTGTGCGAGGGCGGGTTCACGCGCGACCTCGTGGATGGCCTGCGCCAGCCCGTCGCGGCGTGAACGCCGTCGCGGCCGAACTGCCCTTCGCGCTGCACGCTAGCCCGGCGGCGCGAGGGGGAGCCTGCCTCGTCGCGGTGCACGGCATCTCGCGCAACGACGCCGAGATCGCCGAGCATTTCGCGCCGCTGGCGGACCGTTACGGCGCCGTTCTGGTGGTGCCACGCTTCGGCGCCGAACGCTTTCCGGACTACCAGCGGCTCGGCAGGCGGGGCCCGGCGGCCGACCTGGCGCTGTTGCGGCTGCTCGACCAGCTCGCGGCGCAGGGGGCGATCGCGCCGGGCAAAGTGTTCCTGTTCGGCCATTCCGGCGGCGCGCAGTTCGTGCACCGCTTCGTGATGGCGCATCCCGACCGCGTGGCGCGCTACGTCGCGTCCGCCGCGGGGTGGTACACGCTGCCCGACCCCGAACTTGCGTTCCCCTACGGCATCGGTGCGTGCGCGGAACGGCCGGACCTCGCGTTCCGGCCCGAAGCGTTCCTCGCCGTGCCGGGCCAGGTGCTGGTGGGGGTGCGCGACGTCAAGGACGGGCCGTCGTTGCGCCGCTCCGGCGCGCTCGACGCGGTGCAGGGGACGACGCGGCTGCAACGCGCGCGGCATTTCGTGGAGGCGATGGGGCGAGCGGCAGAGGCGCGTGGAATGGCGGCGCCACTGCGGCTGGCGACCGTCGCCGACGCGGCGCACCGGTTCAGCGGCCTGGCGCGGCGCGGCGGCATCGTGGCGGTCGCCGGCGCGGCGCTGTTCGAGCCCAGGCTGTGAGTGCCGCGATGACCCAAGCCGACCGGCTGGTGTTGCTGCGCCTGCTGCGCGCGACGGTGCAGGGCGCGCTGGTGGTGGATTTCGCCCTGTATCTGCGCGGGCTCGACTGGGATGGACGCTCGATCGGCACGCTGCTCGCCACGTCGCTTGCGGCGGGATTGGCGATGACGGCGATCGCCGGGCCGCTTTCCGACCGCATCGGGCGGCGCGGGCTGATGCTCGGGTTCCATGCGCTGCTCGCGGTGGCCGCCATACTGGCGCTACTGGCCGACGACATCACTCTTGTGATCGCGGCGATCCTGGCACAGTACGGGCGTTCCTCGAACGGGTCGGCGGGGCCGTTCGGGCCGGTGGAACAGGCTTGGCTCGCCGATCTCACGCCAGCGGAGGCGCGGCGGCGGCAGTTCGCGCGCAACTCCGCCGCGGGGTTCCTCGGCATGGCGGTGGGCGGGCTGTTCGCCGCCGTCTCGCCGGTGCG
>JAJZUI010000092.1 GCA_021847175.1 Pseudomonadota bacterium | reverse complement strand
GGTGAAGATCGTTTCGCTCACGAGGCTGCGCGGGGCGCCGGGCGGCGCGCCGGGCGGGATGGACGGCGCGTGGTCGAGGACCATGACGTCGCGCTGGCCGGCGAGGAAGAGCAGCGCGCCCACCGAGGCCGCCTGCCGCGCGGAGGCGCCGAAGACCAGCACGCGCTCGCTTCCCGCGAGGCCGATCGTGCCGAGCAGCCAGCGCAGCGCGTGGAACCCTGGCGGGCGGCCGTCGGGGCCGAACAGGCTTGCCGCGGGAAGGCAGCGCGCGCCGGGGAGCGAGGCGTGCTCGCAGGCAGCCTTGGCGCGGACATCGACGAGGCGGACGGCGCCCCGCGGCACCTGGGCCACGAAGGCCAGCGAGCCCGCATGCGCCGCCGCCGCGTTGGCAGCCTGGGTCGCGGCCAGGAGCAGCGCCGCCAGCGCGCCGAGGGCCGCGCGGCGGCGCATCGGCTCAGCAGCCCCCGAACTGCAACTGCGGCGCAACCGGCGTGGTGGCGACCGGCTGGACCTTCGGAGGGTGGGAGATGTAGTAGTCCATAAGTTTCGTCACAGGAACGTTACCGAACCCGCCGCCGACGTGCACGGCGCCCAGCGCCTCCGCCGGCATCGGCTTGCCGGCGCGCGCGACGGTGCTGGCGGAGAGGGCGGCGAGCGGAAAGCCGATGACGAACACGGCGAGCGAGACCGCCGCCGCGCCGCCGCAGAACCAGTAGCAGCATTTGTCCATGAGCGAGGCTCCCCTACAGGACGTCCTTGGTGAAGGCGATGTACATCGTGCCGAACGCGAGGGCCGCGAAGGCGATCTGGGCGATGGTCGAGACGAGGGTCATCGTGCGCGCTCCTTCAGTCGCCGCGGTAGTGGCGGATGAGGGTCGAGAGGTCCACGGGCTTGCCGGTGGCGGGGTCGATCACGCTTGGGGCGAAATAGGGCGCGCCGGAGGCATCCACGCGGGCACTGGCGGGCGGGAACATCAGCATCGCCGCGAGCCCGCCCACCGTCGCCACCAGCGCCGCCCAGGCGTAGACCTGCATGTAGACCCTGGCCATCGGCAGCTCCATCAATCCTTGCGGATATAGACTTTCCAGCAGCGCGTGTCCTTCACCGTCGCGAGGTGGACGGCGCCCAGGCCCGGGCACATCGGCGGCAGCGCCTCCATCGAGGTCGGGTTGTCCACCAGCACCTCCAGCACGTCGCCCGCGCGCATGACGCCCACGGCCTTCTTCGTCATCAGCTGCGGGCGCGGGCAGCTGTCGCCGATGCAGTCCACGGTCTGCGAGACCTGGTGGACGGTGCCGTCGAGGCTGACCGAGTGGCGGGCGGCGGGCCCCGCTGCCTCCGTTTTCCTGCCGAACAGACCCATGGGACGATCCTTTCCTGCGTTTGCGCGCCTACTCGGCCGGCTTCGCCAGCGGCGCGAGGGCGGGTGCGGCCTCCACCTTCGCGGGCTGCGTGGCGCGCCGCTCCTTGCGCACGATCGCGCGGTAGATCGCGAACAGCACCCCCGCCTGCATCAGGCCAAAGACCGCCGCCGGGATGCCGAACGTCTTCTGCAGCGTCGCCGCGTTGGCGAAGCCCAGTTGCAGCGAGGCGAGGTCCGGGTGGCCGGTCATGCTCGCGGGCGGCGGCGGCCAGTAGTCCGCGGACCACACCAGCGAAAAGAGGAACATGCCGACGAAGGTGAACAGCAGCGCCCACAGCGCGCCGATGTTGCCCTCGCCGGTCTTGACCCAGGTGGAGACGGTGCACGCGCCCGCCAGCACCATGCCGATGCCGAACAGGAACAGGCCGGCGAAGGTGTTGAGCCCGACGTCGAAACGCATCGGGTGGCCCTGGCCGACGGAGATGAACACCGTGAAGCCCACCGACAGGATCATCATGGCGACCAGCAGCGCCTTGGTGTTGCGGTAGGTCTTGAACAGGATGGCGTCGCGCAGCGCCGCCGTGTTGCAGAAGCGCGAGCGCTGCACGAGCAGCCCCGCGACGGTGCCGAAGATGAAGCTCGCGATGCACTGGCCGACGACGGACACCGTTCAGATCCCCAGCACTTTCTTGTAGATCATGGAGCCGAACCAGGCGCCGGCGAGGATGCCGCTGACGGCGAGGTAGCCGCCCAGGTTCATTTCGGGCGTGAGGCCGAAGAAGGTCGAGACGTTGCACACGAAGGAGAGGCGGATGCCCACGCCCATCAGCAGCCCGCCCACCGTGATCATCGCCCATTCCGACACCCGGCGCGGATAGCGGATGTAGAACTCCTTGCTCAGGATCGCGCCGATCAGCGCGCCGGTGAACATGCCGAGGCTGATGTAGATCTTCCAGTAGAGGAAGCTCGGCACATAGACGAGCCGCCAGAACGGCAGCCGCTCGATGCCGTGGCCGAGGATGCCCTTGGCGATCAGGCCCGTCATCATCGTCTCGCCGCCGCCCACGGTCCAGGCGCCGACGACCATGAACAGGAACACGTCCAGCACCGCGATCGCGATCAGCGCGATGACGGGATCGAGAGTCTTCTTGAAGAACTCCATCCGCTTGGCTTTCCTCCGGCCTTGTGGCCTTCCCCCGGCGGCCCCCGCGCCGCCTGCGATTGTGCAATGCAGCAGACGAGGACCGGAAACTTTGTGAACGAACTGTAGGACGGCCGCAAACGGCGTGGTAGTAGTTATTGCCAACAGCGCGCCGCGGCACGGGCTCGCGGCCGGCGCGGGCAGGACAGCAGGCAACCATGTCGATCTTCCTCGAAATCGAGCCCGGCGACTTCCTCGGGCACATGTTCAACGCCTGCACGCAGGACCAGATCAGCGAGTTCATCCCCGAGAAGCGGGGCTTTCGCATCCACGGGCACAGCACCACCATCCGGCTGGAGCGGGTGTTCTGGACGGTGCTGGAGGACATCACGGACCACCTGCACCTCACCATGCCGCAGCTCATCGAGCGCGTGCACGACGGCTGCCTGGTGGCGAACGACAAGAACCTCGCCTCCTGCCTGCGGGTGATCTGCATGAAGTACATCAACACCTACACGCGGAGCTGAGGCGCGGGGGATTGGGGCGCGGGGGAGCGCGGCTGGCCGGCAGGGGGCACGCATGTTCGAGGTCGTGGAGTTTCCTTCCGAGGGCGCGGCATTGCGCGGGCGCTTCTATCGCCCCGCGCAGGCGCCGCCCTGGCCCGCCGTGGTGATGACGCATGGCACCACGGCCACCATCACCATGTGCCTCGATCGCTATGCCGAGGTGTTCTGCCGCGCCGGCCTCGCCGTGCTGCTCTACGATCACCGCAATTTCGGGCGCAGCGGCGGCGAGCCCCGCCAGCTGATCAACCCGTGGCTCCAGGCGCGCGGCTATCGCGACGCCATGACCTATCTGCTCACGCGCGCCGACGTGCTTGGCGAGCGGATCGCGGCCTGGGGCGACAGCTATTCCGGCATGATCGCGCTCGCGGTCGGCGCGCTCGACCCACGGTATGCGGCGGTCGCGGCGCAGTGCCCGGCCTGTGGCATCGACATACCCGGGCTCGCGGCGGACGAGCGGCATTTCCAGGCGATGCGGGCGATCTTCGACGGCGGCGACATCGCCGGCACGCCCGAGACCACGACGGGACCGCTGCCGGTCGTTTCCGCCGACCAGGCCGGCACGCCCTCGCTGCTGAAGCCGATCCAGGCGTATCGCTGGTTCATCGACTATGGCGGCCGGCACGGCACGTTGTGGGAGAACCGCGTCACCCGCGTCATTCCGCCGACGGCAGTGCCGTTCAGCGCCTATCTCGCCGCGCCGTTCATTCGCGGGCCGGCGCTGGTGATGGCCGGGCGCGACGACGAGATGGTCCACTGCAACCCGGAGGTCACGTCCGCCGTGTTCGGGCTCCTGCGCTGCCGCAAGCAGTGGGCCGACATCGACGGCGGTCATTTCGGCCTGCTGTACCATCCGGGCGAGATCTTCGAGCAGGCGAGCGCGGTGCAATGCGCCTTCCTGGCCGAGGCGCTGGGGGCGGGCTGATCCGCCGACCCGACCCTGGCGCGAAGCCCGGCCCGAGCCTCGCGAAACGCCGGACACAACGGACACAATCGACAAAACCCCAGCGGAGGCGGCGCTGGCGGGATTTTGTCCATCGGGTTCCCCTTGGGTGTGGCGCGCGGGCGGGCCGTTCACTAGGCTCGGGCCAGGCGATACGCCCGCAGCGACAGGATGACGGAATGAGCGACCTCTGGCTTCTCACCCCCCAGTTCTTCGAACTGCCGGAACCGGCCCTGGGCGGCGTGGTGCCGGCCGGAAGCGCCGTGAACGGCCCGCACGCCATCGGGGACCGTTCGGCCGGGAGCCTGGCGCGGGTTCACCGCCCGATCGCGGATTTCGCCGAGGCGGCGGTGCGCGGCGGCCACCGGCCCATCTCCGTTGCCGGCGACTGCTGCGCCTCGATCCCGGTGCTGGCGGGGCTGCGGCGGGCCGGCGTCGAGCCCGTGCTGGTCTGGATCGACGCGCACGCGGACTTCAACACGCCGGAGACATCGCCCTCGGGGTTTCTCGGCGGCATGCCGCTGGCGATGATCGTCGGCAGGGGACCGCTCGGGCTGTGCGATTCCGTCGGCCTCCGCCCGCTTCCCGAGGACCGCGTCTGGCTGATCGACGGGCGCGACCTCGACCCGCTGGAGCGCGTTGCCGTGGACGGCTCCGCGCTGCGCAGGACCGGGATGGCGGGGCTCGCGACCCTGCGCCTCGACGCGCCGGTGCATCTGCACCTCGACATCGACGTCATCGACGCGGCCGAGGCGCCGGGCAACAACTACCCGGTTCCCGGCGGGCCCAGCGTCGCCGAGACCGTGGCGGCGTGCCGGGCCTTCGTGGGCGCCAACCGGATCGCCGCGATCTCGGTCAGCGGCTGGAACGGCGCGCTCGACGGCGATGGCCGCACCCAGGCCGCCTGCGCGCGCGTGCTGGCGGCGATGACCGCCTCGCCCTAGATCCCGAACACCTTCCGCGCGTTGTCCTCGCGGATCGCCTGGCGCACCTCCGGCGCCAGTGCCGCGGTGTTGGCCATCGAGCCCTTCATGTCGTGCACCTGGTGCGGGTAGTCGGTGCCGTACATCACCCGGTCCGCGCCGACGACGGAGATCAGGAAGCGCAGCGCGCCGGGGTCATACGTTATGCAGTCGTACCAGATGCGCTTGAGGTATTCCGAGGGCCTGGCCTTGATCCGCCGCCGCGAGGGGATTTCCACCTCGTCGCCCTTGTCGAACCGCCCGACCAGGTAGGGCAGCGCGCCGCCGCCGTGGGAGGCGATCAGCCTGAGGTTCGGGTAGAGGTCGAGGAAGCCGTCGAAGATGATGCGGGTGAACGCCAGCGTGGTGTCCGCGATGAAGCCCACGGACCATGAGAGGTCGTATTTCCTCATGTCCATCTGGTCGATGCCGGGCAGGTCCGTCGGGTGCACCAGCACCGGCAGGGCGCGGCGGTCGATCTCCTCCCAGACCGGCGCGAACAGCGGGTCCGTGAGGCTGCGGCCCGCGATGTTGGCGAGCACCATCACGCCAACCGCGCCCGCCTCGCAGCTTCGTTTCAGTTCCTCAACGGCCCGCGCGGGGTATTCCCACGGCAGGGAGGTGAACCAGCGGATGCGCGCGGGCCAGCGCTTCTGCGCCGCGGCCATGCTGTCGTTGCTTTCCCGCGCCGCGGCGCGGGAGGTGTCCTCCGTGCCCCAGTAGACGTTCGGGCAGGTGAGCGAGACGATCGCCATGTCGATGCCGTTGGCGTCCATGTCGCGCAGGCGCAGCTCGTAGTCGAAATGGCCCTTCTGCGGGATGGCGACCGGCGTGTCGTGGCGGAAGATCTCGACCTGCCCGTCCGGGCGGGTCTGCAGGTTGTAGATGCCGCCGCTCGTCTTCAGCAGCTCCATGAAGGCGCGCGTGAACATGTGGGTGTGGACGTCGATGACCGCCATGACGGTTCTTTCCCTCCGCGTTTTGGGGGAGCGTATCAACGCGGTGGCGGCGCTGGCAAACGCGGGGGTGACGCGGGGGCCGATGCGGGGGCCGGACACAATGGACAGAATCACCTTTCCGCGCGCGGACGGGGGTTTTGTCCATTGTGTCGATTTTGTCCGGGGGGCGAACCCACCAATCCCCGCACGGCGATCGCCATCCGGTTTCCCGCAATCCTCAGGACAGCGCAAGAGAACGTGAAGAATATCGCGCCCGGAACCCCGGGGGATTGCGATCATGAACCCCAGGTGCCCATGGCGAATATCTCCGGCGCGCCGGTTGCCGCCGGAATGACTTGCCACGGGGCAGGACCCTGGCCATGATCGCCTGTATTGACGGGGCCGGACCGCCCTAGGGGACATCCGGGCCAATGACGATGACCACTGGCATATTGGGGGGAATCCGGGATGAAAGAATTCAGCGGCGTCATGTCAGAATATGAAAGGAAAGGCGGGCTCGGGGGCGGGGTGACGCACTTGTTTTCGGTCCCTGGCGGATACGTGACGGGAACTTCCGGCACGACCCTGTCCAACGCCACGGTGAAAATCGGCGACAAGTACCTCCTGAAACTCGAAGTCATCCTGGGGTTGGATAAGTACATGGAAGAGGCACATCGCACGGGGAAGCCTTGCACGCTCTATATCCATCGCAGACGGCTGATAGGGATCAAGCTGGACAACGGGGAGATTTATTTCTACAGAAAGCGCGTCTTCGTGGCTTGGGCCATCATGCTTGGGGTCTGTGCTTTGTTTTACTATGTTCCATTTTTGTTTATCGTCCTTCCACTCACTATTTTGTGGTTAGTGATCCTTTGGAAATTAATCTGGGAACTTGCGTATTACTTCGATGGAAGGAAACTCGAAAAACTCGGGGGAATTCCTGTCAGCATGTATGGAGACCGGCTGGATCTGCGCAGCGCGATCTGACCAGCCTGGTGCACTGAGCCACTCATAATTCCATGCCTTGATGTGGTTCCCGGCCCGGGCGCGGGCGCCGTCGATGTCCTGGCAGAGGCTGCGGCCCCGCGCGCCTTCGGGGCTGGCAACGCTCTGCCGCCCGCATCGCGCACCCCCGGACAAAATCGACACAATGGACACAATCCCCCTTCCCCGCTCCCACCTGGGGTTTTGTCGATTTTGTCCATTGTGTCCGGCCCCTCGCGGCCTCAGGCGGCGCGGGCGGGCAGTGCCGGGTTGACGATGTAGGTCGCCCTCGGCCGCCCCACGGCGCCCCCCGCGGTCAGTTCGCGCAGCCAGCCCGCCTCCACCAGCGTCCAGCACGCCATGTGGATGTCCTCCGCCATGGAGAGGCCGGGCAGGCGTATCTCCTTCTGCAACCGCCGCACATGCACCTCCGGCGCGCGCGTGGACAAAATCCAGCGCGCCAGCGTCGCGGCGTCGCGCTCGCGCTTCGGCACCGCGGCGTCGCCGAACACCCTTGCCGCCATCGGCATCGCGTAATCCGCCACCAGCGCGCACGCGGCGTTGAACGCCGCCTCGCCGATCTCCCCCGGAGGCGGAAGGTCCGGCGCCGCGCCCTCGCCCGCGCACCAGCGCAGCATCGCCAGCACCAGCGAGAGGCGCAGCGCCAGCCCCCGCGCCTTGCCGTAGGCGGAGCGCATCAGCCCGCCCGCCTCCACCTGGCGGCGCTGCATCGCGCGGCCGAACTGCTCCATCGCCGCGACCGCCCCCTCCGCCAGCTTCACGTCGAGCGGCACGGCGTTGCCCGCCGCGTCCGTTGCGGGTTCGAGACGGCGCAGCCGGTCCAGCGCGCCGGTCGCCCACGCCACGCCGGGTGCCGCGCGCGAGAGGCCGAACGGCACCATCCGCGGCCAGCACCAGATGAAGCGCGAGAGCAGCCCGTCGTCGCCATCGCGGAACAGTTCCGCGAGTTTCTCCGGCTGGATGCCGCCGGCGACCGCGACGGCCAGGCGCTCGACATGGATCGGCTCCGGGTGCTTCTGCCGCTCCACGCGAAACGGCCGCCCGCCATACGCCTCGATCCAGAAGGCGCGGCCGGCGTCGTTGTAGGCGTTCATGCCAAGCAGCCAGCCGGCGATCTCGTCGCGCACCACGAGCAGGCCCCGCGGCGCCGCGCGCGCCAGCAGCGTCGCCACCCGCTCCACCGTCACGTCCGAGACGCGCACGCGCGGCTCCTGCGGCTCCGGCGGGTCGGCGCTTTCGGGCGGCAGCGGCGGCGCGTGGCCGGACTTGCGCGCGGCGCGCACATCCTGCGCCCAGGCCTCCATCGCGGCCTTGCGCGCCTCCGTCCCGGCCTGCCAGGCGCGCAGCCGCTCGGGGAAGTCGCCGGCCATGCGCCGCTCGATCTCGGGCAGCACGTCGCGCATCAGCACGTCCGCGCCGGGGCTTTTCGCGGAGCCGGAATCGCCGACGCTGGCGAGCCAGAGATGCGGCGGCTCGCGCCAGCCCGGCGTCGCCCGCGCCCAGCGCGCGTGGCCGACGAGGGCGGAGGCGGCGGCGAGCAGCGGCCCGGCGACATAGTCCACGGGGGCAGCCGCGGCGGCGGCGGCCTCGGCGAGCCAGGCGGCCCAGCGTTCGCCGAACAGCGCCAGCGGCAGCGCCGGCGGCTCGCGCCTGCCGCCGTGCAGCACCGACATCTCCGGCGCCGGCCACGGCGTGGCGCGAGGGGTGACGCCGCGCGGGAAAGGGTCGTCCATGGGGAGCAAGGGGCACCTCCGTCGGTGGTTGCAGAGGCCCCGTAATTTACGCATGCGCGCGCGCGATGAAAGCGAAACGATCCCCACGGAATCGCCTCGCGGCAGCGGCGATTCAGGGAGACGCGGGGTGCGCCGCGCGCCAGGCCGCCTCCCCCGCGCGCAGCAGCGTCGCGAGCCGCCGTGGCGAGAGCGCCGCGGCATCCGCGAGCCAGGTTCCGGCCGGCATCATGTCCGCACGGCCCGCGACCTCCGGGAAGCGCCGCGCGGCGGCGGCGAGCACGTGCGCGGCCCAGCCGACGCTCCAGCCGAACACGCCCCTTGCCTTCTCCGCCGCCACCGGCGCGAGCCCGAACGCCGCGCGATGCGCGCCGGCGAGATGCGTGAACAGCGCCTCGCGGAACGGGTCGGCGTTGCGGCCCCGCCCGCCGGGCGAAGCGGCCTGCTCGCGCCCCTGTTCGGCGAGCGCGTCGGCGAGGCGGGCGATGAGGCCCAGCGTGCGCGGCGCCGTGCCGAGCAGCAGGGACTGCGCGAAGCCCTCGGTGGGGAGCGTGGCACGGTCGGGCAGGAAGAGCGCGTGGACCAGGTGCTCCGCGAGGTCGCGCGGCAGGTCGCCGATGACGGCCGCGGCCGGTTCCAGCGCGCGCAGGCCGGAGAGTTCCAGTTGCGGCGGCATCGCGGTGGCGCCGGAAAAGTCGCAGGCGGCATCGGGCGGAATGTCGAGCCGGCGCATGAGCTCGCGCGCCGCCTCGGCGATGCCCGCCGCGCTCTGCGCGAGCGCCAGGCCGCGCGGCCCGCTGTTGGCGTGCGCGAGGCCGAGGGCCACCGCCTCCTGGATGGCGCGGCTGGCGAGGATGGCGACGCGCGCGGGCTCCCGCCCCGCGGCGAGTGAAGCCGGCACGGCGTGCAGCGCATCGGGCGGGGCGACGAGCCAGCCCTTCCAGTGCAGCACCGCGGCACCGACGGCGGGCGGCTGGACGGCACGGCTGGGGCGAGGACGAGGCGGCGTCGGACGGCGGGGCGGCATGGAGGAAGGCTAGATCGCTTCGACCCGCCGCTCACGCTCTCGCGCAAGGCAGGCTGATGCAGCGGCGGGGACGGGGGATGGCGGAGGGGATGGGATTCGAACCCACGATACACCTTTACAGTGTATAACGGTTTAGCAAACCGCCGCCTTCAGCCGCTCGGCCACCCCTCCGTCCGGCGCCGCTTCTAGGGACCGGGCGGCCGCAGGTCAAACGTCCCGGCCGCCCCAGCCCTCACTTCAGCGCCACGGCGAAGCCGCGCGCGGTCGCGGGGCGGGCCATCATCGCGCGGTACCAGCGATCGACGTTGGGGAACGCCGCGAGGTCCACCTGGTGGCGCTCGTGCCGCCACGCCCAGCCGAGGATGGCGAAGTCCGCGACGCTGACCTCCGCCCCCGCGAAATACGCCACCTCCGCCAGCCTGCGGTCCGCGACGCCGTAGAGCCGGCGCGTCTCCTTGCTGTAGCGGTCGAGCCCGTAGCGGCGGTCCGCCTCGTTTTCCACCTGCAGGAAATGGTGCACCTGGCCGGGCATCGGGCCGAAGCCGCCCACCTGCCACATCAGCCACTCCAGCACCGGCACCTGCGCGCGCAGGTCCCGCGGCAGGAATTTCCCCGTCTTCTGCCCGAGATAGAGCAGGATCGCGCCGGATTCGAAGACGCTGATCGGCGCGCCACCGGGGCCGTCGGGATCGACGATCGCGGGGATGCGGTTGTTGGGGGAGATGGCGAGGAACTCCGGGCGGAACTGCTCGCCCGCGCCGATGTTCACCGGCTTCACGGTATAGGCGAGGCCCATTTCCTCCAGTGCCACGCTGATCTTGCGCCCGTTCGGCGTGTCCCAGGTCCAGAGCTCGATGGCCATGTTGCGTTCCTCCCCCGCGATGGCGCGCCCGAAGCGGCCCGCGCCCGCGGAACGGTAGGGCGCGGGCGGGGCGGATGGCAAACCGGGCGAGGAAAGCCGGCGCCGTTTGTCAGCGCGCGCCGGCGCGGCCAAACTCGGCGCGTGAATCCGGGGGCGGGCATGGACCGTTGCGAGGGCGTCATCGGCGGGCATGGGGCCGCGAGCGGGCGCGCGGGGCCGCGCGCATGACCACGCTGCTCGAGGTGCGGGACCTGCGCAAATCCTTCGGCGGCGTCGCGGCGCTGCGCGGCGCCAGCTTCGCGGTGGCGCGCGGCAGCATCACGGCGCTGATCGGCCCCAACGGCGCGGGCAAGTCCACCGCCTTCCAGTGCATCTCCGGCGTCATCGCGCCCGATGCGGGGCACGTGCTGCTGGACGGTGCGGACATCACCGGCAGGCGCCCGGAACGGATCACGGCTTCGGGCCTGGTGCGCAGCTTCCAGGTGCCGCGCGCCATCCAGCTGCTGTCGGTGCTGGAGAACATGCTGCTCTATGCGCAGCACCAGCCGGGCGAGGGCATGCTCGCGGCGCTGGCCGGCACCGGGCGCGCGCGCGAGCGGGAGGCGGCGGGGCAGGCCATGGCCATCCTGCAGCGCCTGGGGCTCGCGGGGCATGCCGCCGCACCGGCCTCGGCGCTCTCCGGCGGGCAGAAGAAGCTGCTCGAGATCGGGCGCGCGCTGATGGCCAGGCCGCGCATGCTGCTGCTCGACGAGCCGGCGGCCGGGGTGAACCCGACGCTCGCCGGGCGCATCGCCGAACACCTCGACGCGCTCCGGGGCGATGGCATGACGATCCTGCTGGTGGAGCACCGCATGGACATGATCGCGCGGCTCTCCGACCACGTGGTGGTGATGGCGGAGGGCCAGGTGCTGACCGAGGGCAGCTTCGAGGCAGTCGCCGCCGATGCGCGCGTGCAGTCCGCCTACATGGGCGCGCGCGCGGCATGATCGCGGCGGAACACCTGGTCTGCGGCTACGGCCCCGGCGAGGAGATCGTGAAGGGCGTGGACTTCGCGCTCGGCGCCGGCGAGCTGGTCGCCGTGATCGGGCCCAACGGCGCCGGCAAGTCCACCTTCCTCAAGGCACTCGCCGGGCTGCTGCCCGCCGCCGCCGGGCGCATCACGCTGGCGGGCGAGGACGTGACGGCGCTCGACGCGCGCGCCCGCGCGGCGCGCGGCCTCGGCTTCGTGCCGCAGGAGGCGAACGTGTTTCCCTCGCTCAGCGTGTGGGAAAATCTCGAGATCGGCGCCAACCTCGCCCGCGCGCACGAGGCGGAGCGGATCGCGGCGATGTTCGCGCGCTTCCCGGTGCTCGCGCAGAAGCGGCGGGCGGCGGCGCGCACGCTCTCCGGCGGGCAGCGCCAGGTGCTGGCCATGGCGATCGCGCTGATGGCCGAGCCGCGCGTGCTGCTGCTCGACGAGCCCTCCGCCGGGCTTTCGCCGGTCGCCGCCGCGACCCTGTTCGAGACCATCACCGGGATCCGCGCCGAGGGCACGCCGGTGCTGCTGGTGGAACAGAACGCGCAGGCGGCGCTCGCCATCGCCGACCGCGGCGTGGTGCTGGTGGACGGGCGCGTCGCCCATGCCGGCCCCGCCGCCGCCATGGCCGCCGATCCCGACATAAGGCGGCTTTTCCTCGGCGGTTGAAGGTCTATAGTCGCAACAAAACAGGGAGCCCGCACCATGAAACACGGCCTCACGCGGCGTACCGCCCTGCTCGGCGGCCTCGCCCTTCCCGCCATCGCCCCCAGCCTCGCCCGGGCGGCCGAACCCATCCCCATCGGCGCGCTGCTGCCGCTGACCGGTGCCGGCGGTGCCTACGGGCCCTCCATGGCGAAGGTCGCGAAGGCGGTGGCCGACGAGATCAACGCCGGGGGCGGCGTGCTCGGACGGCCGCTCGGCCTGTTTACGGAAGACGACGAGACCAACCCGGATTCCGGCGTGAAGGCCGCGCACAAGCTCATCGACATCAACCACGTGGTGGCGATCTGCGGCACCTGGGCCTCGGCGGTGACGACGGCGGTCGCCCCGGTCTGCTGGCAGAGCAAGACGATGCTGTTCACCGTCTCCGGCGCCGACAGCATCACCAAGCTGCCGCACCACGGCTACATCATCCGCACCCAGCCCAACTCCCACCTGCAGGCGCTGCGCGTTGCGGACTTCATCGCCGCGCGCGGGGCCAAGAGCTTCTTCTCGCTCTCCGCGCAGACGCCGTTCGCCCACGATGTCTACACGCAGATGACGGAGGAGTTCGCGAAGAAGGGCGGCAAGGCGCTCGGCGACATCATCTACGACGCGAGCAAGACGAGCTTCCGCGCCGAGGTCGAGAAGGCGGTCGCGGCCAGGCCCGACCTCATCTTCCTCAACGCCTATGCGCCCGACCTCGCGATCCTGCTGCGCAACATCTACCAGGCCGGGTTCAGCGGCCCGCGCTTCACGCCGGGCTATGCCGCGACGCCGAAGGTGATCGCGAGCCTGCCGAAGCCGGTGACCGAAGGGCTGCTCAGCTATGCCCCCTCGCCCGATCCCGGCAGCCCCGGCTACAAGCGGGTAAAGGAGATCCTGGGCGCCGAGCCCGACCCGTATTCCTGCCAGGTCTACGACCACGTCTCGCTCGCCGCGCTGGCGATGGCGCAGGGCAAGGCCGCGACCAGCCAGGCGATCCACGACAATGTCCGCGCCGTGGGCGACGAGAAGGGCATGCCGGTGACGGATGCCGTCGCGGGGCTGAAGGCGATCGCCGCCGGGCATGCGATCAACTATTCGGGTGCCTCCGGGCCCTGCAAGTTCGACGCGATCGGCGACATCCTGGGCTGCAAATTCCGTTTCGACCTCGTGAAGGACGGAAAGTCCACGCTGCTCAGCATCTCGTGAGGGCGGCGCGGCTTTGATCGCCCTCGCCCAGGCGATCGTGAACGGATTGCTGGCCGGTGCGGCGCTCGCCGTGCCGGCCATCGCGTTCACCACCATCTTCGCGGTGCTGCGCTTCGCCAACTTCGCGGTGGCGGGGTTCGCGACGCTGGGAGCCTATGGCGGCTGGGTGGCGAACACGGCGCTCGGCGTGCCCGCGGTGCCCGCACTGGCGGGCGCGTGCCTCGCGGGCGGGGTGGCCGCGGTCGCGGTGGACGACGCGGCGCTGCGCGGGCTGCGGCGGCGGCTGCGTCCGGGCGAGGCGGCGCTGGCGCCGGCCATCGCCTCCGTCGCCGCGACGCTGCTGCTCGAGAACGTGGCACGGTTCGTGTTCGGCAACGACCCGCGCGGCTACAACCTGCCGGTCTACCGCGACTGGCACCTGGGCGCGCTCGCGGTGGGGCCGCAGCAGCTCGCGGATGCCGCGATCGCGCTGGTGGCGATGGCGGCGCTGTTCCTGTTCCTCGGCTTCACCCGCGCCGGGCGCACGATGCGCGCGGTGGCCGACAACCCCGGCCTCGCGGCGCTCAAGGGCATCGACGCCGTGCGCGTGGGACGGATCGCGACCTTCGCCGCGGGCGCGCTCGCGGGGCTGGGCGGCATGCTGATCGGCTTCGACACCAGCCTCGACCCGCTGCTCGGCTTCCGCGTCATGCTCTCGGTCTTCGCCGCCGCCGTCGTGGGCGGGCTCGGCAGCATCCCGGGCGCGGTCGCGGGCGCCTTCATCGTCGGCGTCGGCGAGGAGATGGCGACCCTGGTGGTGGACCCCGCCTACCGCACCGCGGTCGGGTTCGCCGCGATCCTCGTGGTGCTGTCGCTGCGCCCGGCGGGCCTGTTCGGGGTGCGGGGCACCTGATGCTCGATTATCTCGTGCAGCTTTCGAGCTTCGCCGCCATCACCGCGCTGATGGCGCTCGGGCTCGACCTCATGTGGGGCCTGGGCGGCATGGCCAATCTCGGCCTGGCCGGCAGTGCCGCGGTCGGCGCCTACACGGCGGCGTTGCTGGGCGTGAAGCTCGGCGTCGCCTGGCCGCTTGCCTGGGTGGCGGCGGGACTGGTCGCCGCAGGCAGCGGCGCCGTGCTCGCGGGGGTGACGGCGCGGCTGCGCGGCGATTATCTCGCCATCGTAACGCTGGGCTTCGCCGAGGTGGTGCAGCTCGTGGCCTCGAACGAGATCTGGCTCACCGGCGGCACCGGCGGCATTCCAGGCGTGCCGGCGC
>JAJZUI010000091.1 GCA_021847175.1 Pseudomonadota bacterium | reverse complement strand
CGACTCGGGGTCGAGTCGCGGGCGCAGGGGCAGCGGAGCCGGCCTGGGGACGGGTTGCGCGCGTCCGGCGCCGGGGCGCCCGGAGGCCACGCGCTCGGGCCGCGAGGCGCGGCGCTCGGCGAAAAAGCGGTCGAGCAGGGCGCGGCGGAACTCGGGGCCGAGGCTGCGATCCTCGATGCGGGCGGCGGCCTCCACGAGCCGCTTGTGAAGGGCCGCGCGCGCCTCCACGCCGGTGCCCGACCCACGAGCCATGAAGCCGTAGAGAGCGTCGACGGCGGGTTGCGCCTGTTCCAGGACATCGGCGAATTTATCTTTGCCTTTCGCGCGGACGAAGCTGTCGGGATCCTCCTTGCCCTTGCCGCCGCCGAGATTGGCGATGCGCAGGCTGCGGTCCGGGCGAAGCTGCGGGAGCGCCAGTTCCAGCGCGCGAGCCGCGGCGCGGGCGCCGGCAGCGTCGCCGTCGAAGCACAGCACCGGCATGGGCGAGAGCTGCCAGAGCTCCGCGAGATGCTCCTCGGTCAGCGCCGTGCCGAGCGGGGCGACGGCGCCGGGGAAGCCGGCCTCGGCCAGGGTAATGACGTCAAGATAGCCTTCGACAACAATGATTTTGTTGTTTTTATCCCCTCGAAACGCCTCTCGTGCGCGGTCCAGCCCGTAGAGCGCGCGGCGCTTGGCGAAGACCGGCGTTTCCGGGCCGTTGAGGTATTTGGGCTGGGCGTCGCCCAGCGTCCGGGCGCCGAAGCCGATGACCCGCCCGCGGCGGTCGCGGATGGGGAAGGTCACGCGGCCGAAGAAGAAATCGGCAGCGCGGTGCTCCTCGTCCGCAGGGCGGGCGAGGCCGGCCTCGACGAGCTGGGCGAGTTCGATCCCCTGCCCCGCCAATTCACGGATCAGTGTGTCGCGGCCCCCGCCCGAATGGGAGTCCGGCGCCCAGCCAAGGCCATGGCGGGCGCAGGCGGCTTCGTCGAGGCCGCGGGACGCCAGGTAGGCACGACCGGCGGCGCCCTCCGGTTCCGAAAGATAGCGGGAGAAGCTTTCTTGGGCCGCGGCGAGGACGGCGAAGATGTCGGCGCGGACGCGGGCTTCCTCGGCAGCGCGGGGGGTGGGCGCGGGAACCTCGAGGCCGGCCTCGGCGGCAAGCGACGTCACGGCCTCCATGAAGTCGAGGCCCTGGGTCTGCATGACCCAGCTGATCGCGTCGCCGCTCGCGCCGCAGCCGAAGCAGTGGAAGCCGTTGTCGTAGACGTGGAAGCTCGGCGTCTTCTCGTTGTGGAACGGGCAGAGGCCACGCCAGTTGCGCCCGGCACGCGCGAGCTTCACGCGCCGGCCGACGAGCGGGGCCATCGGCGTGCGCGCGCGCAGCTCTTCCAGGAAATGGGCGGGAAGCGCCATCAGCCGGCGAGCTTGGCCCGCACGACCGGGTTGGCGAGCGCCATGTCGAGCGCCGCGCCGTGGCGGGATTTGAGCAGACCCATGACCTTGCCCATGTCCTTGACGGAACTGGCACCGGTCTCCGCGATGGCTGCGGCGACGGCGGCCTCGACCGCCGCCTGGTCCATGGCCTGCGGCAGGAAGGATTCGATCACCGCGATCTCCGCCATTTCCTTGGCGGCGAGTTCCGGGCGCTTACCCTGCTCGTAGAGCACCACGCTCTCGCGGCGGGACTTGACCATGCCGCGCAGCATCGCCTGTATCTCGTCATCCGGGATGGCGGGCACGCCCTTGGGGCGGGACGCGATGTCCGCCTCCTTCAGCTTGGCGTTGATGAGGCGAATAGTGGAGACGCGCGCGGCGTCGCCGGCGCGCATGGCGGATTTCAGGGCTTCGGTGAATTCGTCGCGCAGGGACATCGTGGCTCCGACGGAATGAGGTAAGTTTTTTCCCAAGGGCGGCGCCGACCGAAAATGGTGGGAAGGGACTTCCCAACACCGTCGGCATGCACTACCCTTCTATACTATGAGAAATCATGTGGACCGCGTGTTGTCGCAACTCGGCGGCGCCGAGGCCGCGGGGCGCCTGCTCGGCGTCGGCGCCGAGGCCATCCGCAAATGGCGCCAGGCCGATGCCATCCCCGCACGGCACTGGGCGGCGATTGCTCAGGCGACGGGAATGTCGATGGCGGAGATCCAGGGCGAGGCGGAGCCGGCGCCGGGCGAGCCCGCGGGAGCGGGGCCGGGTGGGGCCACCGCTGCGGTGGTGCTTGCCGACGGCACGGCGTTCTGGGGCCGGGGTTTTGGCGCGCATGGCACGTCCCTGCCAGCCGAGATCTGCTTCAACACCGGCATGACGGGCTACCAGGAGACACTGACCGACCCGTCCTATGCCGGCCAGATCATCACCTTCACCTTCCCGCATATAGGCAATGTGGGGACGAACCGCGAGGATATCGAGGCGGCCAACGTCGCCGCCCGCGGGCTGGTGGTGAAGGAGGACCCGACGGCGCCGGCCAACTGGCGCGCCGAGACCGGGCTCGACGAATGGCTCAAGGCGCGCGGCATCGCGGGGATCGCCGGCGTGGACACGCGGGCGCTGACCCGGCGTATCCGCGACCAGGGCGCGCCGAGCGGGATCCTGTCCTTCCCCGCCGACGGGCGGTTCGACATCGCCGCCCTGGCGGCGGCGGCGGCGGCTTGGCCGGGGCTGGAGGGCATGGACCTCGCGAAGGAAGTCTCCTGCACGCAGAGCTATGCGTGGGACGAGACCGGCTGGGTCTGGGGCCACGGCTACGGGCACCAGGAAAAGCCGCGCCACCATGTCGTCGCTGTGGATTACGGGGCCAAGCGCAACATCCTGCGCTGCCTCGCCGATGCGGGCTGCCGCGTGACGGTGGTACCGGCGACGGCGACCGCCGAGGATATTTTGGCACACAAGCCGGACGGGGTGTTTCTCTCCAACGGTCCCGGCGACCCCGCGGCGACGGGCGCCTATGCGGTGCCCGCGATCCAGGGCGTGCTGGCGGCGGGGTTGCCGGTGTTCGGCATCTGCCTCGGGCACCAGTTGCTGGCGCTGGCGCTGGGCGGGCGAACCTACAAGCTCGCGCGCGGGCACCGCGGCGCCAACCAGCCGGTGAAGGAACTGGCGACGGGCCAGGTTGCGATCACCAGCCAGAACCACGGCTTCGCGGTGGATCCCGAAAGTTTGCCCGGTGACGTGACCGTGACCCATGTCTCGTTGTTCGACGGCAGTAACGAGGGAATCGCCTGCCCCGGCAAGCGGGCATTTTCCGTGCAGTACCACCCGGAGGCGAGCCCCGGGCCCACCGACGCGCGGCCGCTGTTCGGCAGGTTCGTCGCCATGATGGAGGGCAAGTGATGCCCAAGCGCAACGACCTCAGGTCCATCATGATCATCGGGGCGGGGCCGATCGTGATCGGCCAGGCCTGCGAGTTCGACTATTCCGGCGCGCAGGCGTGCAAGGCGCTGCGCGAGGAGGGCTACCGGGTGATCCTGGTGAACTCCAACCCGGCGACGATCATGACCGACCCCGGCCTGGCGGACGCCACCTATGTCGAGCCGATCACGCCGGAGGTGGTGACGCGCATCATCGAGCGCGAGAAGCCCGATGCGCTGCTGCCGACGATGGGCGGGCAGACCGCGCTCAACACCGCGATGAAGCTCGCGGCCGACGGCACGCTGGAACGCCTCGGCGTCGAACTGATCGGGGCGCGCGCGGAGGTGATCGACCGCGCCGAGGACCGGCTGAAGTTCCGCGACACGATGGCGGCGATCGGCATCGAGAGCCCGAAGAGCGCGATCGCGCACTCGATGGACGAGGCGCGCGCGGCGCTGGCCGAGGTGGGGCTGCCGGCGGTGATCCGCCCCTCCTTCACGCTCGGGGGCACGGGCGGCGGTATCGCCTACAACCGCGAGGAGTTCGAGCGCATCGTGACCGGCGGGCTCGACGCCTCGCCGACCACCGAGGTTCTGATCGAGGAAAGCGTGTTGGGGTGGAAGGAGTTCGAGATGGAGGTGGTCCGCGACCGGGCGGACAACTGCATCATCGTGTGCTCCATCGAGAACGTCGACCCGATGGGCATCCACACCGGCGACTCCGTGACGGTGGCGCCGGCACTGACCCTGACGGACAAGGAATACCAGCGCATGCGCGATGCCTCAATCGCCTGCCTGCGCGCGATCGGTGTGGATACCGGTGGCTCCAACGTGCAGTTCGCGGTCAACCCCGCGGACGGGCGGATGCTGGTGATCGAGATGAACCCCCGCGTCTCGCGCTCCTCGGCGCTGGCCTCGAAGGCGACCGGGTTCCCGATCGCCAAGGTCGCGGCGAAGCTGGCCGTGGGTTACACGCTCGACGAACTCGCCAACGACATCACCAAGACCACGCCGGCGAGCTTCGAGCCCACGATCGACTACGTTGTGGTGAAGATACCGCGCTTCACCTTCGAGAAATTCCCCGGCACGCCGGCGCTGCTCTCGACCTCCATGAAATCGGTGGGCGAGGCGATGGCGATCGGGCGCAATTTCGCTGAGGCGCTGCAGAAGGGGTTGCGCAGCATGGAGACGGGACTTTCCGGCCTCGACCCCGTGGAGCCGCCTGGCGATGGCGGTCCCGATGCGTATCGCGCGGCGCTTTCCACGCCGCGACCGGAGCGGCTGCTGATGGCGGCGCAGGCGCTGCGCGCCGGGCTTTCCGTCGAGGACATCCACGACAAGGCGCGGTTCGACCCGTGGTTCCTGCGCCAGCTTCGGGTGGTGGTGGAGGCCGAGCGCGAGATCGAGGAAGGCGGTTTGCCGCGCGACGCGCGCGCGATGCGGCGGATCAAGGCACTCGGGTTCTCCGACGTGCAACTGGCGCGGCTCGCGGGCACTTCGGCCGATGCGGTGGCGAAACATCGCGCGAAGCTGGGGGTGCGACCGGTCTACCGGCGCATCGACACATGTGCGGCGGAGTTCGCCTCCGCGACGCCCTACATGTATTCGACCTACGAGGGCGGCTATGAGACGCCGGTCTGCGAGGCCGAGCCGACGGCGCGCGACAAGGTGGTGATCCTGGGCGGCGGGCCAAACCGCATCGGCCAGGGGATCGAGTTCGACTATTGCTGCGTGCACGCCGCCTATGCGCTGCGCGAGGCCGGGTTCGAGACTATTATGGTTAATTGCAACCCAGAAACGGTCTCGACGGACTACGACACCTCCGACCGGCTGTATTTCGAGCCGCTGACGGCCGAGGACGTGACCGCGCTCATCGCGACCGAGCAGCAGCAGGGGCGGCTGCTCGGCTGCATCGTGCAGTACGGGGGCCAGACGCCGCTGAAACTGTCCCAGGCGCTGGCCAAGGCCGGCATCCCGATCCTCGGCACGTCGGCGGACGCGATCGACATCGCCGAAGATCGCGAACGATTCCAGAAGCTGTTGCAGTCGCTCGGCCTGCGGCAGCCGGAGAACGGCACCGCGCGCAGCACGGAGGAGGCTGAGGCAGTGGCCGAGCGCATCGGCTACCCGGTGGTGATCCGCCCCTCCTACGTGCTGGGCGGGCGGGCGATGGAGATCGTGCACGACCGCACGGCGCTTGCGCGCTACATGCGCGAGGCGGTGCGCGTCTCGGGCGACAACCCGGTTTTGATCGATCGTTACCTCAACGACGCGATCGAGGTGGACGTGGACTGCATCGCCGACGGCGAGGACGTGCATGTCGCGGGCGTGATGGAGCATATCGAGGAGGCGGGCATCCATTCCGGCGACTCCGCCTGCGCGCTGCCACCCTACACGCTATCGCCCGCGATGGTCGCCGAGCTGAAGGCCGAAACGGTGGCGATGGCCAGGGCGCTCGGCATCGTCGGCCTTATGAACGTGCAGTACGCGATCAAGGGCGACGAGGTGTTCGTGCTCGAGGTCAATCCGCGCGCCTCACGCACCGTGCCGTTCGTCGCCAAGGCGACGGGGCTGCCGGTGGCCAAGATCGGCGCGCGCGTGATGGCCGGCGCGAAGCTTTCCGAGTTCACGCTGGACGACACGGCGCTGGTCCCGCATGTCGCGGTAAAGGAGGCGGTGTTCCCCTTTGCGCGCTTCCCCAACGTGGACGTGATCCTTGGGCCCGAAATGAAATCGACGGGCGAGGTGATGGGGCTCGACACCAGCTTCCCGCGCGCCTTCCTCAAGAGCCAGATGGGCGCGGGCGTGAAGCTTCCCGAGAGCGGGCGCGCCTTCATCTCGGTACGCGATTCCGACAAGGCGGCGGCGGTGGGGGTGGCGCGGCGGCTGGCGGAGATGGGCTTCGCCATCGTGGCCACGCGCGGCACGGCGCAGAAGTTGCGCGAGGCCGGGATCGAGGCGGACGTGGTGAACAAGGTGCTGGAAGGCCGGCCACATTGCGTGGACGCGATTCGCTCGGGCGAGGTGCAGCTCGTGGTCAACACCGCCTCCGGCGCGCAGTCGGTCGAGGACAGTTTCGATATCCGCCGCAGCGCGCTAACGCATGGCGTGCCGCACTACACGACGATGGCCGGTGCCAGGGCCGCGGCGCACGCGATTGCCGCCCTTCGCTCCGGGTCCCTTGAAGTCGCGCCGTTGCAGGCCTATTTTCGGCGGTCATTCTGACCGGCCGGCGGCTCCGGGGCGAAAACCCTGGGGCCGCAAGGGTTTGGCGGAATCACTGAAAAACCCACGAGACGCCTGCCACCAACCGCGAGTTGCCGAGGTTCGACGTGCAGAAATTCCCCATGACCGCGCCGGGACTGCAGCGCCTGGAAGATGAGCTGCGCACGCTGAAAAGCAGCGAGCGGCCGGCGATTATCCGCGCCATCGCCGAGGCGCGCAGCCATGGCGACCTTTCGGAGAACGCCGAGTACCACGCGGCGCGCGAGCGGCAGAGCTTCATCGAGGGGCGCATCGCCGAGCTCGAGGAGATCGTTTCGGCGGCCGAGGTGATCGACCCCGCGAGCCTTTCCGGCGCGCATGTCAAGTTCGGAGCGCATGTGCGCCTGGTGGAGGAGGAGACGGAGCAGGAATCGCTCTACCAGATCGTTGGCGTGCACGAGGCGGACATCAAGGAGAAGCGGATCTCCATCTCCTCGCCGCTGGCCAAGGCGCTGATCGGCAAGAAGGTGGGCGACACGGTCTCCGTCCCCGCGCCGGGCGGCGACCGCAGCTACGAGATCCTCGCGGTCGATTACCGCTGAGCGGGCGATGATCACGCTCGGGGATGTGCGCGCGGCGGCCGCGCGCATCGAGGGCCGTGTGCTGCGCACGCCCGCCGTGCCGAGCGCCGCGATCTCGCGGCACGTCGGCGCCGAGGTGGTGCTCAAGCTCGAGAACCTGCAGGCGACCGGCGCGTTCAAGGAGCGCGGCGCAGCCAACCGGCTGTCGCTGCTTTCCGACGCGGAGCGAGCCCGCGGCGTGATCGCGATGTCCGCGGGCAACCACGCGCAGGCTGTGGCGCGGCATGCGAGCCTGCTCGGCATCAAGGCCACGATCGTGATGCCGAAGCACACGCCGTCCACCAAGGTGGTGCGCACCCAGGGCTGGGGCGCGCGCGTGGTGCTGCACGGCGAGATGCTGGCCGAGGCGGCCGAGCATGCGCACAGGCTCGCGGCCGAGGAACGCCTGGTCTTCATCCACCCCTACGACGACGAGGGGGTGATGGCGGGCCAGGGCACGCTGGCGCTGGAACTGCTCGCCGATTTCCCGGCGCTCGACGTGCTGGCGATTCCGGTGGGTGGCGGCGGGCTGATCGCCGGCTGCGCGGTCGCGGCCGCCGCCCTCAAGCCGGGGATCGAGGTGGTGGGCGTGGAGGTCGCGGCCTACGCGGCGCTGGCGCAGCGCCTGGCCGGCCAGCCGGTCTCGGTGGGCGGCGCGACGATCGCCGAGGGCATCGCGGTGCGCGATATCGGTGAGAAGCCGTTCGCCGCGATCCGCGCCCATGTCGCCGACGTGCTTGTGGTGCCCGAACGCGCGGTGGAGGCGGCGATCGCGCTGCTCGCTGAGGAGGCCAAGCAGGTCGCCGAGGGTGCCGGCGCCGCGGGCGTCGCGGCGTTGCTGGCGTTCCCGGAACGGTTCGCGGGACGAAAGGTGGGCGTGCCGGTCTGCGGCGGCAACATCGACAGCCGCATCCACGCCAACGTGATGCTGCGCAACCTGCTGCGCGACGGGCGGCTGACGCGGCTGATCCTGGAAATCCCCGACCGGCCCGGCGTGCTCGCGGACATCGCCGGCACGATCGGCACCGCCGGCGGCAACATCATCGACGTCTCGCATCACCGGCTCTTCGCCGCGCCCTCGGTACAGGCGGCTCAGCTCGAGGTGATGTTCGAGGCGAGGGATGCGACGCACGCGGGCGAGATCGTGGCGGCACTGGAGAGCCGCTACACGGTGCGGCGGGCGTGAGCGGCAGGCGCATCTGGATCGACGTCGAGGATCTGTTCACCTACGCGCGGACGGGCCAGCGCGTTTCCGGCATCCAGCGCCTGGCCTTCGAGATTTACCAGGAACTGGTGGCCATCGCGGGCGAGGATGTGCGTTTCCTCCGCCACCTCGCCCCGCCCGCGCTGACCGAGACAGCGTGGCAGGACGTGCGCGCCACCTTCGCGCGCATGGACCGCGGGGCGGCAGCGGCGGACCGCAGGCAGGCGGCGCCGACGGCCACCGATGCCGGGCTGCGCGGCCGGCTGCGGCGCCTAGCCTTCCGCTTCCCCTCCGCCGTGCAGATCCCCCTGATGCGCGGGCTGCGGTCGCAGCGCGACGCGGCGCTGGGCTTCGGTGAGGCGGCGCTGGCAGCGCTGAACCTCGGGGCGCGGCGGCTGCGCCAGCGCATGGCGAGCGGCGTGGCGGCGAGCGCGCCGGGGGCGGACGTGCTCGGCGAGATCGCGCCCGGCGACCTGTTCCTCGTCCTCGGGTCACCCTGGTATCCGTTCTACGAGCAGCGTCTCGCGGCAGCGCGGACGCGGGGGGCGCGCGTGGGCGTGCTGATCTACGACCTGATTCCGGTGATGCGGCCGGAATGGTGCCACGCGAGCCTGGTCCGCACGTTCCGCAGCTGGATGCGCGACTGCCTGCCGCTCGCCGACCTGGTGTTCGCGATCTCGCGGTCGAGCGCGCGCGATGCCGAGGCGTTCGCGGCGGCGGAGGGCTTCGCGCTCGCGGCACCCGTGGAGGTGCTGCCGATCGGCACCGGGTTCTCCGGCCCGCCCGCGTCCGGCGCGCTGCGCGCGGACCTGCCGGACCCGGGCAGCTACGTGCTGTTCGTCTCGACCATCGAGCCGCGCAAGAACCACGCGCTGCTGTTCCGGGTGTGGCGCGAGTTGCTGGCGGATCTGCCGCGCGAGCGCATCCCGACCCTGGTGTTTGCCGGGCGCGTGGGCTGGATGAGCGGCGATTTCATCCAGCAGCTCGACAACGCCGACTGGCTGGACGGGATGATCCGCCACGTCGATTCGCCTACCGACGCCGAGCTGGCGGCGCTCTACGAGGGTGCGCTGTTCACCGTCTTCCCCTCGCTCTACGAGGGCTGGGGCCTCCCGGTGACGGAGAGCCTGGCGCATTGCAAGCCGTGCCTGGTGGCGCGCGCCACCTCGCTGCCGGAGGCCGGCGGCACGCTCGCGCGCTATTTCGACCCCGACAACCTGCACGACGCGGTGGGCGCGGTGCGCACGCTGGTCGAGGACCGGGCGGGGCTTGCCGCGTGGGGGGCCGAGGTGCGTGCACGCTTCCGGCCGACACCGTGGCGCGAGACGGCACAGGCGCTGCTGGACGCTTTCGGAAAGTTTCCACATCCGGCTTGACATCTGCGCGCGGGGCAAGCCTCATATTCCACTCTCGCGTAATGAGACCAGGAAACGGACATGAAAAGAAAATACTGGATGCTGCCGGCAACGGCGGCGTTTGCCACGCTTGCGTTCAGCTCCGCCCAGGCCGCGGCGCCGCCGATCAAGATCGGCGTGATCGCGGAAGCCTCCTCGGTCAGCGGCGCGTCAATCCCCAAGGCCGCGCAGCTTGCCGCCGACGAGATCAACGCCAAGGGCGGCGTGCTGGGGCGCAAGATCGAGATCGTCACCTACGACGACCATAACTCCGCCACCGACGCGGTACGCGCTTTCCAGCGCGCGGCGCGCGAGGACAAGGTTTCCTTCGTCATCGCGAGCTACATCAGCGAGGTGGTGCTGGCGCTGGAGCCGTGGTCGGCGCGCCTGCACATGCCGATGATCACGCCGGGCGCGGCCTCGGACGAGATCTCGCATAACATCTACAAAGACTACAACCACATGAAGTACGTGTTCCACGGCTACCTGCCGTCCACGTTCATCGCCGATTCGGTATGCGACGGCGCGAAGGACCTGCTGGTGCAGGGACACCACGTGAAGACCGCGGTGGTGATGAGCGAGGACGCCGCCTGGACGTTGCCGCTCGACAACGAGTACCTGAAGTGCCTGCCCAGGGTCGGCATCAAGGTGCTCGACCACATCCGCCTGTCGCCGGACACCACGGACTTCACGCCGATCTTCAACAAGATCGAAGGCGAGAAGCCGGACGTGATCATCACCGGCATCAGCCACGTCGGCGTGCAGCCGACGGTGCAGTGGGCGGCACAGCACGTGCCCATCCCGATGTTCGGCGTCTCCAGTCAGGCGACGACCTCGACCTTCTGGAAGGATACCAACGGGGCGACCAATGGCGTGGTGTTCCAGACCGTGGCCGCGCCCGGCGTTGCGGTGACACCGAAGACCAACCCGTTCACCGACAACTACACGAAGAAGTTCGGCGCGACGCCGTCCTACGCCGGCTATACTTCGTATGACGATGTCTACATGATCGCTGACGCGATCAAGAAGGCGGGCGGAACGAACCCGGACAAGCTGGTGACCGCGATGGAGGCGACGAACTATGTCGGCACCATCGGCCGCTATGTCTTCAACGGCAAATCCTCACCCTTTACGCACACCTTTAAGGTCGGCAAGGGGTATGTCACCGGCCTGATGGTGCAGTGGCAGGACGGCAAGCAGGTCACGATCTGGCCACCCGATGTGGCACAGGGGAAGATGACCTTCCCGTCCTTCGTGAAGCTGCCGCAGTGATGCGGACGGGCGGGGTCCGCGCGGCCCCGCCCGCCTTTCCTGCCGCCTGGTCAGGGTCCCCATGCAAGCACTACAGATCCTGATCGACGGGTTTGCGATCAGTTCTCTCTACGCCACCGGCGCCATCGGTTTTACTCTGATCTTCGGCGTCTCCGGCGTGCTCAACCTCAGCCACGGATCGATCATGGTCACCGCCGCGGTGGTGGCCTGGCTGGTGGCCGGCTCGTTAGGCGCGGGACCCTATGGCGGCGCGCTGATCGGCGTGGGCGCCAGCGTGGTTCTTTCCCTCGTGACCTATGGGATCGTGGTGCGCCCGATCCAAAACTCGCGTGCCATTGCGCGCGAGGAGAAGGAGATCTTCGTCCTCACTGGCACGCTGCTCTGGGGCATCATGGTGCAGGAGGTGATCGCCTACATCTTCACCAACAACCCGAAAACGGTGCTGCCGCTGATTGGCGGGGTGGTGAACATCCTCGGCGTACGCACGCCGGGCAACGAGATCGCGATCGCCGCCATCGCATGGATCACCATGGGCCTGCTGTGGCTGCTGGTGAACCGCACCCGCGGCGGCAAGGCGCTGATGGCCGCGGCCATCAACCCGCGCGGGCTGACGCTGTGTGGTTTTGAGCTCGGATCGATCCACCTTCTGGTCTGGACGATCTATGGCGTGCTGGCGGGGATCGCGGGCGTGCTACTCGGGAGCTTCCTCGGCGTTTCCTCCGACAACGCGGGTCAGCTTACCGCGAGCGCGTTTTCGATCGTCGTGCTCGGGGGGCTCGGCAGCGTCACGGGATCGCTCGTAGCGGCTTATGTCGTGGGCTATCTCGAAAGCCTCACGGCCTATCTCATCAATCCCTCGATCCGTACCGTGCCGGTGCTGCTGCTGCTGGTGATCGTGGTCTATCTGCGCCCGCAGGGGCTGCTGGGGCGGCGCTGATGTCGACGCGCAAGGTTCTTCTGGGGACGATCGTCGTCATCTTCCTGATGGCGCTGCTGCCGTTTGCGGGTGTCGGCGGCTACGTGCTTGGGCTGATGACCAGCGCGCTCTATTTCGGCGTCTTTGCCATGGGCTGGGACCTGCTGTTCGGGTTCGCAGGCGAGGTGAATTTCGGGCCGTCCTTCCTCATCGGCGTGGGCGCCTACACCGCAGGACTGCTGAACCATTACGCGCACTGGCCGATCATCGCCTGCGTGCCGGTGGGGGCGCTCGCCGCGGTGGTGGCGGGGCTGCTCCTGGCGGTGCCGGCGCTGCGGCTGAGCGGGCCGTATTTCGGCCTGGTGACGCTGGTCGCGGTGCTGCTGTTGCAGAACGTCATCGTCATCTTCGCGGGCTTCACCGGGGGCGAGATCGGGCTCGACCTGCCGGACGTGCTCGCGATCTCGTCGAAGGTAAACTACTGGTACGCGCTCGGGGTCGCGGGCATCGTCGCACTTGCGCTGTTCGCGCTGTCGCGCTCGGCGGTGGGGCTGATCCTGCAGGCGTCCGGGCAGGACGCGATCGAGGCCGCGGCGCTGGGCTTCAACGTGGTCCGGCACAAGCTGGCGGCGTTCTGCATCTCCGCTCTGGTCTCCGGTCTCGCGGGCGCGATGCTGATCTTCTATCTCGGGACCGTATCGACCGATTCTGTGGTCGACATCTCGATCGGCGTGCAGGTGATCATCGCCGCCGTGCTGGGCGGGCGGCGGACGATCCTCGGGGGTGCGGTCGGGGCCATCTTCCTCATCGTGGCGGGCGAGCTGTTGCGCCCGGTGGGGCAGCTCTCCACCTTCATCGTCTCGGCCTTCGCCCTGCTGGTGATCCTCTTCTTCCCCGGCGGGCTACTCGGACGCTTCATCGTGCGCGAGGGCGCATGACTGCGCTGCTCGAGGTCGAGGGGCTGACCAAGCGCTTCGGCGGCCTAGTCGCGGTGAAGGACATTTCCTTCTCCGTGCGCTCCGGCGAGATCGTGGGCCTGATCGGGCCCAACGGCTCCGGCAAGTCCACGGTGATGAAGCTGGTCATGGGGATCGAGCGGCCCAACGCCGGCAGCGTGCGCATCGAGGGCGAGGAGGTCGCGGGCTGGCCCACGCACCGCATCGCGCGCGCCGGCGTGGGCTTGGTGTTCCAGCATTCCCGCCCGCTACACCGCCAGACCGTGCTCGAGAACATCATGCTCGCGCTGCTACCGGACAGCCTGCTGCGACTGCGCGCCGGGCGCGAGGTGGAGGAACGGGCGCGGGCAATCGCCGGGCGTGTGGGGCTCGGGGGTGTGCTGGACCGCTTTCCGGCCACCCTGCCCTTCGCCGATCTCCGCCGCATGGAGCTGGCGCGGGCGGTGGCGCGCGACCCCAAGGTGGTGCTGGTGGACGAGCCCTTCGCCGGGCTGACCGCCGCTGAGGTCGCGGATTTCTCCGCGCTGATCCACACCTTCCGCGAGGCCGGGCACGCGGTGCTGCTGGTCGACCACAACGTGAAGGGGGTGGCGGCGCTCGTCGACCGGATCTTCGCGATGTATCTCGGCGAGCGTGTCGCCGAGGGCAGCGCCGAGGAGGTCATGCGCGACGAGACCGTGCGCCGCGTCTATCTCGGCGGCGAGATCGCGCAGGCAAGCCGGCCGGTGCGGGCCGCGACCGGCGAGGCGCCGCTGCTCGAGGTTTCCGATGTCTCCGTCTTCTACGGCAAGGCGCAGGCGCTGGAGAACGTCTCGTTACGGATCCGCAAGGGTGAGTTCGTCTCCGTGGTCGGCCTCAACGGTGCCGGCAAGACGACGCTGTTCAACGCCATCTCCGGCCTCGTGCCCTACCAGGGATCGATCGCCTTCGCGGGGCAGAAGCTCGCGGGGCGCAGCGCGGCGGCGATCGCCCGCCAGGGCCTGGTGCAGTGCCCGGAGAGCCGCGAGCTGTTCGGCGACATGACCGTGCGCGAGAACCTGGAACTCGGCGGCCAGCATCAGTCACCGGAGTCGATGGCGGAGCGGCGCGACTGGCTCTACGACCTGTTCCCGATCCTGCGCGAGCGCGAGGGCCAGGCGGCGCGCACACTCTCGGGCGGCGAGCAGCAGATGCTGGCGATCGCGCGAGCGCTGATGATGCGCCCCCAGCTGCTGATCCTCGACGAGCCGACGCTGGGCCTGGCGCCGGTAATCCTGGAGCTGCTGTCCCGCGCGCTGGAAACATTGCGCAACACCACCGACATCACCGTGCTGCTTGGCGAGCAGAACGTGACCTTCGCGCTGCCGCATGCCGACCGCGTCTACGTGCTGGAGCATGCGCGCGTCGTCTGGGAGGGCGCGCCGGACCGGCTGGCCGAGGAAGCGGGTGCCGGATTGCTCTGATCCCCAGTTGCGCGAGGCGCGTGGCCGGCGCAGGCTTCGGGCACAGGAGGGTCACGCCGATGCCGAGTTTGAGCCAAGCCGAGTTTGCCACCCTGCTCCGCCGCGCGGGGCTCGATTTACCCGAGGCCGAAGTAAGCGACCTCTACAACAGCGGTTTCCAATCCTTCGCGGCGATGATGGAGAACGTCCGCGCCGGCGGCTCGCGCCCGCGCGAGGCGGAACCGGCACACATCTTCAGCGTGGATGACAAGGCATGACGCCCACCATAGCGCAAGCCGCGCGGGCGATCGCGGCACGCACCCTCTCGCCGGTCGAGCTCACCCAGGCCAGCCTCGCGCGGATCGAGGCGCGCGATCCGGCGCTGCACGCCTTCATCCTGCGCACGCCGGAACGGGCGATGGCCGACGCGCGCGCGGCGG
>JAJZUI010000090.1 GCA_021847175.1 Pseudomonadota bacterium | reverse complement strand
CCCAAGGCGGCGAAGCCTGAGAACCAGCGCGCCAATCTCGCCGCGCTCGACCTGCGCTTATCACCCGATGACATCGCGGCCCTCGACGCGCTGCCGAAGGACCGCCGGCAGGTGAACGCCTCCTTCGCGCCCGACTGGGACAGGTGAAGCGGCTTCGCGCCGGGCTTTTGCTTTCTGCCGCGGCACACGCGACGCTGGCCGGCGCGATCCTCGCCACCACCGGAACGAACAGGCTCGCCACGGCGCCGGCGCCACCGGCCGTGGACCTGGTTGCGTTCGCACCCGAACCCATGGCGCCCACGCCAGCCCCGGTGCCGACCGTCGCATCGGCGGCGCCGCGCGTCGAGAAAGCCCTTGCGACCGCCATGGCCGAACCCGCCGTTCCGGCCACATCGCCGTCCGCCCCCGCGTCACCGCCACTGCCACTGCCACTGCCGCCGCGCCCGCTTACTCGGCCCCGGCCCCGGCCCCGGCCCCAGCTCGCGCTCGCGGCGCCACGCCAGTCTTCCGCGCAAGTACCGCCAGCGGCACCACCGGCCACCGCCCGCGCGACACAAGCCCGCATGCCATCGGCGCCCGCCCCGGCACTGGCCACGAGCCAGACCGCTGCCGTATCGGCGCCGCCCGCGGCGTGGCTGCGCGCCATCGCCGCCTGGCTCGCCGCGCACCGCAGCTACCCCGCACGGGCCCGCCGCGAGGGCGAGCAGGGCACCGTCGTGCTCCGCCTCGTCATCGCTCGCGACGGCACCGTGCGCGAGGCGAGCCTGTTGGCGGGTTCCGGCCACCCCGATCTCGACCGCGCGAGCCTGGCCGCCGTGCGCGGCGCGCACCTGCCGGCGGCACCGTTGCCGGACGCGCCGGCGGAGCTCACCCTGCGCGTGCCGATCCGCTACGCACTCGAAACGTCAAACTGAGGGGATAGTGACCCCGATCATGTCGCCCTCGCGCACGATCGCGGCGAGGCGCGCGGCATCCCATCCCTCCGTCCCCGCCGGCCGCTCGGGCAGCACCATCCAGCGATAATCAGCCGTGCTGTCCACCACGCGGATCGCTATGTCGGCCGGCAATTCGGTGCCGAACTCGCGCAGCAGCGCGCGCGGGGTGCGCACCGCCTTGGCGCGATAGGCCGCGGATTTGTACCAGAACGGCGGATAGCCCAGCACCGCGCGGGGATAGCAGGAGCAGAGCGTGCAGACGACGAGATGATGCAATCCTGGAACATTCTCCAGCACGCCCAGCGGCGGCAGGCCGCGCATCGGAATTCCCATCGCCTCCGCCGCCTTCGTCCCGTCCGCCAGCATCAGCGCGCGGAACCCGGGATCGGTCCAGGCCCTTGCGACCATCGCCGCCCCCTGGCCGGGATTGGCGGCGTCCGTCGCCGCGATCCGCGCGGCGATCTCCGCCGCGTCGGCGATGCCCTTCTCCGCCAACAGCGCGCGCAACCCGTTGAGGATGTCGCGCTCGTCGAGATCCTTGAGGATCATGCCGCCTCCAGCCAGGATTCGAAGAGCTCGACCAGCAGGTCGGCATCAGCCTCGGGCCAGATCCGCCGCAGATCGAAACGAACATGGTATAGCGCAAGCTCCTCCGCCGGCCGCGCGAAGGCGAGCTTCTCCGGGTTGCGGAACCGCCCCAGCGCGCGGTGGATCACGCCCTCCTGCCCACGGACGTAATAGGGCGTGCGGATATGGCAGGGCCCGCGCGTCTCCGGCCAGTCGAGTCGTACGCGCACCCTGGTGCCCGGTGCCAGTTGCCCCGTCATCGCCCGCCCCGCGAAGTCGCGTGCGCGCGCAGCGCCGCCTCCGAGATCACGCCCTTCTCGATCAGGATTGACGCAATCGAGCGTACCCAGCGGCGGTAATAGGACAGCCGGTGATAGACATCCTCCGGCAGGGCCTCGATGCCGCGCCGCAACTCATCCACGCTCATCACGCCCTTGGCGCCGAGGATCTGGCGGATCGCGTCCACCTCGCGGTCAAAATCGTCGAGCGCGTGCGGCGCGGTGTCCACCGCCTCGCACAGGAAGCGCGGCACGCCGCCGAGGTCGTGCATCGCGCGCGGAACCTGGTCCGCCAGGTCGGCGGGAACATCGTTGCTCATGACGCCGAGGTTAGCGCCGGTCCCGGTTCTGTGCCACGGGGGCCTTCGCCACGGTGCTACTTCACTACCTCGTTCGGGTCGACGCCGAAAATGGCGCTGCGCGGCACCCAGCCATCATGGCCACCGGCGAGCACGTGGCACCAGGCGCCAGCGGGGCACGCGCGCAGCTTGCCGACCACGCCGTGCTCGAGCATCGCCACCGCCCGCGCGGTATCGGAGGGGCGGGCGCGCAGCAGCACGCTCTTCGCCGTCACCATGAAGCCGCGCACCCCCGACAGCAGGATCTCGTGGATCCAGCCGCGGTCGCCGACGGGGTCGACCACCAGGCGCCAGACATCGAACTTGCGCAGCACTTTCACCGGCATGCCGCGAAGGTGGTAAACCCAACGAATCGGGTACTGAAAACCCGGCCCCTGCCGCAGATACACGTCGGACGAGTTCAGCGTCTCCCAGTACGGCTTGAACACCAGCTTCGCCATCGGCGGCGGCTCAGGCTTCTCGGGCACCGCGGCGGCCACGGGCTTCGCGGCCGGCGGGTTCGTGGCCGGAGGCGGGTTGGCCTGCGCCGTCGCGCCGGGCGGGGACGGTGGCAGCGGCAACGGCGCCTGGCTGCGCGCGGCCGGAGCCGTGCCCGGGTGCGAGACCCCGAGTTGCGAGGACGCGTGCGCAGCCGGCGCCGGGGCGGCGGGCAGATGCAGAAACGCCGGCGGGATCGGCGGCGCTGCAGCGCGCGCCGTGCCCGTGGCGAGCATCAACATGAACCCGAGCACGGGCCCGAACGACCAGCCCCAACGCATCGGCGCCTCTCTACAAGTCACGCCCGAGAGCGGGTCAAGCAGCGGGCCTCAAAAGGCAACGATCTCGCCCGCCGCCGCGAGCAGTGTCGCCATCCCCGCGACCTCGACCCCGGGCGCAAGACGCCACGCCGCGATCCCCGCGAGGCGCAGCGCCGTCTCGCAGGCGATCATCCGCACCCCCAGCTCCGCCGCCGCCGCCCGCAGCTCCGTGAAGGTCGCGACCCCGAGCGAGCGCCGCCGCGCCTCCTCCACCACTTCCTGCCCGGCCGCCCCCTCGGCGAGGAGGGCTGCAACGCCGGCGTCGGTCGCAAACAGCACCACGGCGCGGTCGAGCGAGGCCGCCGTCGTCGCCAGCATCAGCGCCGCGTGGACGCGCGACGATCCGCCCGAAACCATCAGGATGCCGAGGCAATCAGCCCGCGCAGACAGGTGCCGGCTCCGCGTGGTGCGAAAGATCGCGATAGCCATGCGCGCCGCAGGACGGGCACTCGGGGTCGCGGGGCAGGGCGATGGTGCGCATGCGCATCGCCAGCGCGTCCCAGATCAGCAGCCGCCCGGCCAGCGTCTCGCCGATGCCCATGATCTCCTTCAGCACCTCGGTCGCCTGCAGCGTACCCATGACACCGGTGACGGCGCCGAGCACGCCGGCCTCGCCGCAGCTCGGCACCAGGCCCGGTGGTGGCGGCGCGGGATGCAGGCAGCGGTAGCAGGGCCCGCCGGCATGCGGCCGGAACACGCCGAGCTGCCCCTCGAAGCGCAGCACCGCGGCGGAAACGAGCGTCTTGCCGGCGAGCACGCAGGCGTCCGACAGCAGGAACCGCGTGTCGAAATTATCCGTCCCGTCGCAGATGATGTCGTAGTCGCGGATCAGGTCGAGCACGTTGCCGGGCCCGATGCGCGCGCGCACCGGCCGCACCTCCACCAGCGGGTTGATCCGCCGCGCCGCCGCCGCCGCGGAGTCCACCTTCGGCCGGCCGAGATCACCGGTCCCGTGCGCCACCTGGCGCTGCAGGTTGGAGAGTTCCACCGCGTCGTCGTCGACGAGGCCGATCGTCCCCACCCCGGCCGCCGCGAGATAGAGCAGCAGCGGCGAGCCGAGCCCGCCGGCACCCGCGATCAGCACCCGTGCGGCGCGCAGCTTCGACTGCCCCGTGCCGCCGACCTCGGCGAGCAGGATGTGGCGCGCGTAGCGCTGTATCTCGGCCTCTGAAAAATCCAGGTCCATCGCCGGCATATGGGCGCCCGCAGGCGCACCACGCAAGGCCGCGAGAAGCTCAAGCCGGCGTCGCCGGATACCCCGCCTCTTCCAGCGCCGCGATCACCGGCGCCGCCTCCGCACCCTCCACCGTCACGCGATGCGTGGCCAGATCCACGGTGACGCGCGCCGCCGGCGCTACGGTCGCCACCGCCTCCTTCACCGCGCGCTCGCAATGCGAGCAGCTCATGTCGGGAACACTGAGTGTCAGCATTTCTACCTCCATGCCCCAGATGGGCCCTCCCATCGTGGCAAGGTCAACCCCTCGACCACCGCCGCAGCGCGACCAGCGACCAGATCGCCTCCACCAGCCCGAACGGCCAGGCCCCCTGGAGGAACCCATAGACGGAGCCGAGCGCGCACGCGCCAGCGAAGCCCAGCACGAACCAGTTGTTGCGCTGCTCGAACGCGTAGCAGACCAGCATCGCCGTCACCGCGAACAGCCCGAACCAGGTGAGCGGCGTGAACATTCAGAGTGCCGCCAGCACGCACTCTGCAACCTCGCGCGTGCCCGCGGTGCCACCGGCGTCGCACGGCCGCAGCCCTGTGGCGAAAGCCTTGTCCACCGCCGCTCGCAGCATGCCCGCCGCCTCCGTGCAGCGCGGCGCCGCGTGCCGCTCTGCCAGCCACTCCAGCATCATCGCCGCGGACAGGATCGTCGCCGTCGGGTTCGCCAGGCCCTTGCCCGCGATGTCCGGCGCGCTGCCGTGGCAGGGCTGGAACACCGCGTGCGCGTCGCCGATGTCGGCGGAGGGCGCGAACCCCATGCCGCCGATCAGGCCCGCCGCGAGGTCAGAGAGAATGTCGCCGAACATGTTCTCCGTCACCATCACGTCGAACCGCCACGGCCGGCGCACCAGGTCCAGCGCCGCCGCATCGACATAGACGCATTCCGCCTCGATCGCGGGGAACCGCGCCGCCACCTCCAGGAACACGCGGCGGAAGAACGCCATGGAGGTCAGCACGTTCGCCTTGTCGACGCAGGCGACGCGCCCCGGCAGGCCGCGCGCCCGCCGCGCCCCGGCGATGCGGAACGCCACCTCGAAGAGCCGCTCGCTGGTGGCACGCGTGATCACCAGCCGGTCGATCGCCCGCGCGTCGTTCTCCACCCGCCCCAGCTTGCGCTCGGCGAACAGGCCCTCGGTGGATTCGCGCAGCAGCACGAGATCGAGCGACGCGGCGCGGGGATCGGCCAGCGGGATCGGCAGGCCCGGGATCGCGCGCGCGGGCCGCACCCCGGCATAGAGCCCAAGCTCCGTCCGCAGGTCGAGTTGCGGCGAGATTTCCGTCCCGTCCGGATAGCGGACGGCGGGGTCGCCCATGGCACCGAGCAGGATCGCGTCCGCCGCCCGGCATGCCGCCATGGTCGCCGCCGGCAGCGCGGCGCCCGTGGCGCGGTAGCACGTGGCTCCCGCCGCATGCTCCTCCAGCGCCAGCGCCACGCCCACGCGCCCGCAGGCCGCGCGCAGCAGCGTCACCGCCGGCGCCATCACCTCCGCGCCGATCCCGTCTCCGGGGAGCACGGCGATGCAAAAATCGTTCATGCGGCATCCTCGCTCTGCATGCGGTTCCGTCAACCGCTCTTGACCTTCCCATCATGGGAAGCACATTTCTTGCCCTATGGACGGCGGCAACACCATCGACCTCGCGATCACAGGGATGACCTGCGCGACCTGCGCCAACCGTGTCGAGCGCGCGCTCAAGCGCACGCCGGGCGTCGCGGCGGCCTCGGTCAACCTCGCCACCGAGCGCGCCCGCGTGACGCTGGCAGGCGCCGACGCGGAAACGGTGATCGCCGCCGTCGCCCGCGCCGGCTATGGCGCCGCGCCGCTCGAGACCGCGCCGAAGGCCGACCCGTGGGAATGGCGGCTGCTAGGCCTCGGCGCCGTGCTCACCCTGCCATTGCTCGGCCACATGGCAGGGCTTCACTTGGCCGGCTGGGTGGAACTGGCGCTGGCCACCCCAGTGCAGCTGATCGTCGGCTGGCGCTTCCATCGCGGTGCCGTCGCGGCGCTGCGTGCCCGCTCGCCGAACATGGACGTGCTGGTCTCGCTCGGCACCTGGGCCGCCTTCCTGCTCAGTCTGTGGGATCTGTGGGCGGGCGGGCCGCGCTACTTCGAATCCGCCGCGATGGTGATCGTGCTGGTGCGCCTCGGCAAGGCGCTGGAAGCGCGCGCCCGCCGCCGCACCGGCGAGGCCTTGCGCGCGCTGGAGGCGCTGCGCCCCGCGACCGCCTGGCGCCTCGCCGACGGCGTGGAGACGGAGGTGCCGATCGCCTCCCTGCGCGTCGGCGAGCGCATCGCCGTGCCGCCCGGCGAGCGCATCCCGGTGGACGGCATCGTGCGCGCGGGCGAGAGCGAGGCGGACGAAAGCCTGCTCACCGGCGAGAGCCGCCCCGTGCCCAAAGCGCCGGGCCTGCACGTCGTCGCCGGTTCGCTCAACGGTACCGGACGTCTTGAGATCGAAACGACGGCGCTTGCCGGCGAGACCATGCTCGCGCGCATCGTCCGCCTGGTGGAGGACGCGCAGGCCGCCAAGCCGCCGATCCAGCAAGTCGTCGACCGCGTCAGCGCCGTGTTCGTCCCCACGGTGCTGGCGATCGCGGTTGTCGCCTGCGGATCCTGGCTGCTGCTGGGCGCGCCGCTCAGCTATGCGCTGGTCGCCGCCGCGGCGGTGCTCGTCGTCGCCTGCCCCTGCGCGCTCGGCCTTGCCACGCCCGCCGCGATCGTCGCCGGCACCGGGGCTGCGGCCCGCGCGGGCATCCTGATCGCTGACCCCGCGGTGCTCGACGCCGCGCGTGGCATCCGCACTGTCGCCTTCGACAAGACCGGCACGCTGACGGAGGGCCGCCCGCGCCTCGTCGCCGCCATCCCGGCGCCGGACGTTACCGAGGCGCAACTTCTTTCCACGGCCGCCGCGATCGAGGGCAACGCGACGCACCCACTTGCCCGCGCCATCCGCGACGCGGCGAAGGATCTCCGGATACCAGCCACCACGGATCTGCGCGCGCTGCCCGGACGTGGCGCCGAGGCGCGCGTGGACGGACGCCGCCTGGCACTGGGCAGCGAGCGCATGCTCGCGGAATCCGGCGCCGACCCCGGCGCGCTCGCGGCCGAGGCCGCGCACCACGCCGATGCCAGCCTCGCCTGGCTGATCGCGCCGGAGGAGGCGCGTGTGCTCGGCATGCTTGCCTTCGCCGACAGGCCGCGCCAGGGCGCGCGCGAGGCGGTGGCGGAACTCCACCGTCAGGGTTTCCGCGTCGCCATGCTCTCCGGCGATCATCGCGACGCCGCCGAGGCGGTCGCCACGGTGCTGGGCATCGAGGATGTCCGCGCGGGCCTGCTGCCCGCCGAAAAACTCGCCGCGATCGCGGCATTGCGCGAGTACGGGCCCGTCGCCATGGTTGGCGATGGCGTCAATGACGCGCCGGCGCTCGCCGCGGCCGATCTCGGCATCGCGATGGCCGGCGGCAGCGACGCGGCGCTGCATGCCGCGGGCATCACCTTGCTGCGTGCCGACCCGCGCCTCGTTCCCGCCTCGCTCGCCATCGCGCGGCGCACCGCGAGCACCATCCGCCAGGGCCTGTTCTGGGCCTTCGCCTACAACGTCGTGGCCCTGCCCTTCGCGGCGCTGGGCGTGTTGTCGCCGATGATCGCGGGCGGCGCCATGGCCGCGTCCTCCGTCTCCGTCGTGCTCAACGCGCTGCGCCTGCGCCGCTGGAAGCCGGGCTGAGGTTGGCGCCATGAACATTGGCGAAGCCGCCCGCGCCTCCGGCGTCTCGGCCAAGATGATCCGTTACTATGAAGCAACGGGCCTGCTCGCCGCGGCACCGCGCAGCGCCGGCAATTACCGCACTTATTCGCAGGCGGACGTCCACACACTGCGCTTCATCCGCCGCGCCCGCGACCTCGGCTTCGACATGACCTCGATCGCCCGCCTGCTCGCCCTCTGGCGCAACGAGCACCGCAGCAGCGCGGAAGTGAAGCGTATTGCCGATAGCCACATCGCCTCCCTGCGCGATCGTATCGGCCAGATGCAGGCGATGCTGCGCACGCTCGAGCATCTCTCCAACCACTGCCACGGCGACGCACGGCCGGACTGCCCTATCCTCGACGACCTCGCGTCCCCCGAACCGGCGCGATGAGGCTTACCCGCCGCACCCTCCTCACCGCCGCGGCGGCGCTGCCCGCGATGCCCACGCGCGCGGCAGCCCCGCGCACGCTCACCGCCGGCACGCGCACGCTCGATGTGCTCGGCAAGCCAGCGACGGTCTTTTCCCTCACCGCTCCCGACGGCAAGCCGGGCCTCTTCTTCGCGCCGGGCGAGCGGTTTTCGGTTATATTCCATAACGACCTCGCGGAATCGACGCTGCTGCACTGGCACGGCCTCACGCCGCCGCCGGGGCAGGACGGCACGCCCGGCCTCTCGGCCCCGGCGATCGTGGCAGGCGACTCCGTCGCCTACGACTTCCCCCTCGTCCGCCCGGCCACCGCCTGGGCGCATCCGCTCGGCCTGCAGCAGCAGCGCCTGCTCTGCGCCCCCATTGTCGTGCACGCGCCCACCGACGCGCCCACGCACGAGCACGTGATGCTGCTCGCGGACTTCGCCTTCGCGGACGCGGCGGCGCTCCAGGCCAGGCTCGGCACCGGGGAGGGCGACGGCGAAACCATCGCCTACGACGCCTGGCTCGCCAACGACCGCACGCTCGACGACCCGGAACTCGTCGCCGTGGAGCCGGGTGAGTGGTTACGGCTCCGTATCGTCAACGCCGCCAGCGCCACCGGCTTCACCGTCGCAACGGGCGGCCTGCACGCGCGGCTTATCGCGGTGGACGGCAACCCAGTCGTGCCACTCGACGACACACGCTTTCCCCTCGCCCTCGGCCAGCGCCTCGACCTGATGCTGCGCGTCCCCACGCAGGGCGCCTACCCGATCCTCGCCGCGGCCGAAGCCGGCACCGGCCGCGCCGGCATCGTGCTCGCGACACCGGGCGCGCGCGTCGCGAAACTCGCCCGCGAGGCGAAGCGGCCGGCGGGCCTGCTCGACCCCGCCTTCGAAAAGCGCCTCGCCGCCGACCACCGCCTGGCCGCGATGCGCCCGGACCGCAGCTTCGCCATCCGCCTCGAGGGTCAGGCGCGCCCATATGCCTGGCGCATCACCGGCGACGACCTCGCCGTGCGCGCCGGCGATCGCGTGGAAATCGCCGTCGCCAACGCGACCGATCGCGCCCAGCCGATCCATCTGCACGGGCACGTGTTCGAGGTGGTGGGCATCGGCGATGTGCGTCTCGCCGGCGCCCTGCGCGACACCGTCTCAGTGTCACCGGGCGAGACCATCACGCTGGCATTCGACGCGAACAATCCCGGCGAGTGGCTGCTGCACTCGACGCATCTCTACCGGCTGCTCGCCGGCATGGCGGCGATCCTGCGCTACGGGGCGTAGCCGCTCAGGCCGGCTCCGGCAGTCGTTGCGCCTTGACGACCTCGCCCTCGAAGTCGTGCGGCGCCGCGCGCTCCGGCCCGCCCACGATCACGTCCGGCCGCAGCAGCCCCACCAACTCTTCCGCCGGGTCACCCTCGCCGGTCGCGATCACCACGAGATCGACGCTGTCAAGGCTTGCAAGCCGCGCCGCGCGCACCGCCTCCGGCTCGCGTGGCCATCCGGGACCCTTGCGCCGCCGCAACGACGCATCCGAGGCCAGTCCCACCACCAGCCGTTCGCACGCCACGCGCGCCTGTTCCAGCAGGTGCGTGTGTCCCGCGCGCAGTCCGTCGAAGCCGCCGGCGACGAAGCCGATGCGCCGCCCCTCGCGCCGCCAGCGGTCCACCCGCGCCGCCGCGGCCTCGGCCGGGACGATGCGTGCGAGCGCCCCGCGCTGCGGGCTCGCCGCGGCGCGCAGGTCGCCCACGCGCGCCACCGCCGTGCCCGCGCGCGCCAGCACCACGCCTGCCGCCAGCGCCGCCAGCCGCGCCACGTCCGCCACGGGCAGCCTAGCCGCGAGGCCGCCCGCGAGCGCGGCCGTCACGCTGTCCTCCACGCCCGCGATGTCGAGCCGCTCGCCCTCCGCCACGCGCAGCAGGGTGGTGCCGGCGGCCTCGGCGAGCATGAGCCCCTCGCCCGGCAGCAGTGCTGCCACCGCGCCGACGCCGAACCGCTCGCGCAGCGCGGCACAGGCCGCCGCCAGCGCGCCCGGCGCCGTCAGATCCATCCCGGTCTCCGCCGCCAGCACCGGCATCGAGGGCACCAGAACGTCGACGCCCGCATAGCGCGCGACCTCGCCCCCGTGCACGTTCGCCACCACCGCGCGCCCGGCCGCGCGCGCGGCGGCGACCAGCGCTGGCGCCACCTCGCCGTCCAGTACGCCCTTGCGATAATCCGAGAGGACGACGACGGACGTCGCCGCCATCGCGTCGCGCGCGATGCGCAACACCCGGTCGACAATGCGAGGGTTCACCGGGCGCGGATCGTCGGTGTCCGCGCGCAGCAGGATCTGCGCCTCGCCATGATGCGCGGCGCCGACGAACCGGGTCTTCACCGTGGTAAGCCGCCCGCCCTGCACCACCAGCCACGGCTCGACGCCCGGCTGCCCGCCGATCAGCCCCGTGAGCTCCGCCCCGGCCGCGTCATCGCCCACCACGGCAACCAGCGCCACCGCGGCACCCAGGGCACAGAGGTTGCGCACCAGGTTGCCCGCCCCGCCGGGCACCGCGAGCTCGCGCTCGATCGAAAGCACCGGCACCGGTGCCTCCGGGCTCACGCGCGAGACGGCGCCGAACACGCTGCGGTCCAGCATCGCGTCGCCCACCACCAGCACGCCCTGCTGTGCCAGGCGCGAAAGAGCGGCGATGGCATCGCTGTCCGTCATGCCGCCCGCCTAGCCGCGCGCCGCCGGAAGGGCAAGCCGCCAAAGGCAAGCCCGCCTGGGGGAAGCTCGCCGGTCATGCGCCCGGGACCTGGATGAAGCCGATCCGGTCGGCCTCCAGCACCGCCGCCGTCAGCATGCCGCCGAGCACCGCGCCGGTGTCGATGCCGATGCGTCGCGGCGTCACCGTCGCCGTTGCCTCTGGCGTGTGTCCGTGCACCACGACCCACGGCCGGCCCCAGCCGGGCAGGCCCTCGGTGGAAGAGAGGAACGGCTCGCGGATGGTGGTGAGATCTTCGCGCGTCTGGCGGATCAGGGCCACGCCGGGACGCACCCCGGCATGCACGAAGACATAGCTGCCGGCGCGGTGCAGCACCGGGCGCGAGGCGAGGAAGGCGCGCGCCGCCGAAGGCACCAGGCCCGCCCAGTCGCACCGCCCGGCGTCCGGCTTCGCGCCCCAGCTCGCCAGCGTGTCCCAGCCGCCGAAGGCGAGCCAGCCGGCGGCGGCGCGCTTCTCGCCCGCGAGCGCGCGCTCCATCATCGCCTCGTGGTTGCCCGTGAGCACCACCACCCGCACACCCGGCACGGGGAACGGCGCCATCGCGCGCGCGACCACGCCGGCGGAGTCCGGCCCGCGGTCAATCAGGTCGCCGATATGCAGCACCGTCGCGCGCGCCACCGGCCGCGCGGCAAGGTCGGCCGCGATGACCTGCGTCAGCGCGTCCATCGCCGCCACGCAGCCATGGATGTCGCCGACCGCGTAGATGCGTTCGCCCGCCGGCAGAAACCCTGGCGCGGCGCAGGTGGCGAGCCGCGCCGTCGCTAATCTGTCCGATACCATTTCGCGCCAGCATAGTCCGGCGCCGCCGGACCGTGGAACCAAACCGGGCTCCGGCGTGGTCAAGATTTGTCGGTGCCGCGCCCCACCCTCGCCTGCCCTGCGAGCGGAGATGAGCTTGCCCGCCCCGGAGAGTCACGTGTCGGAAAACCTGGCACATCCGCACCACGCGCCGCTGTCCGCCAGCCCAGGCGCGCCAGGCTGGGGCGTGATTCAGCCCGCCGGGGCGCAGACCGCCATCCTCGCCGCCAGCCTGCAACTCATCGCCACCCCGCGCCTCGCCGCCCTGCGCCTGCTGGCAGAGGAACACGTCGCCGCGCATGGCGGCGCGCTGCGCCCGCTCGGCAAGCCGCCCCACGCCCTGCTCGTCCGCACCGCGCGCGACCACGCGGAAGCACTGGACGCGCGCCTGCGCCTGCTGCTCGGCGAAGACGCGGTCGCCAGCTTCGACCTGCCGGAGGAGGCGGACGCGCTTTCCGAGTGTGTGGCCGAGCGCGTGGCCCCGAAACACCTGGCCCCCAAACGCCTGGCCGACGAACGCCACGGGCCGGAGCCGGGATTCGCCGTCGCCCTTTCCTCGCCGTTGCGGCCGCTGCTACGCCTGCCGCCACCTTTCGCGCGCGAGACGCTGGCGGCGGCACTCGCCGAACTAGACGCAGAACCCCCCGACCCGCCGCCGTTGCTGGCGCTACCGCTCGCCGCCCTGCGCGACGACGCCTTCCTGCGCTTCGCCGCACGGCATCGCCGCCGCGCCGGAACCGACGCCGGGGGCTTGGTCGCCGCGGTGCCACTCGCGGAACTGCTCGCGGTGCCGGAGGCCGCGCGCCGCGCCCAGGCGGCGCTCGCGCATGCCGGGCACCGGCTCGCGGTGGCGCTGCCGCCCCACGCGCTCCGCCTGTTCGATCCCTCGTCGATTCCCGCCTCGCTCCTGGTCACGCCCTGGGATCCGGCCTGGCAACGCGACGATCCGGCGCTGCTGCGCGCGGGGCCCGCGCGGGTGCTCGCGACCGGTGTGGACAGCCCCGCCGCCCTCACGGCCTGCCGCACAGCCGGCATCGGCGCCATCGCCGGGCGCGCCACCGCGCGCCTTCCCGGCGGCCAGCCCGTCCACGCCGTCGCATGAACACGGTCCTCGTCCACGCCACCCACCAGGCGGGCGAGCGCGCCGCCCGTCGCCTCGCCGCCATCGCGCACCAGAGCGCGCTGGCCCAGGTCGGCCGGCACGTGCTGCTGCTGCGCCTCTCCCGCCTGCCGCGCGACTGGTCGCGCCCGCACCACCTGCGCCTGGCGCGTGAGGCGGTCTCGCCGCTGACCCAGGCGCAGCGCGCGGAAATGCTCGACCTGCCCAACCGGGACGTCGCCATCGTCTGGCGCGGCGACGCGCCGCTCGATACCTGCCTGCGCGATCTCGGCGCCCTGTTCGAGGGCGCGGAGGGAACCGACGTCGCCGATCTCTACGACCTTCCGGAGCACGCTGAGACGGTGGCCGCTGCCGCTGCCGCCAGCCTGCACCGCCGCGCCGCCCAGGCCCCGGCGCTCGCGCCGCCGCCACGCATGGTGCTCGACGCGGAGCGCACCGCCAGGCTCGAGGCCGCGATCGCGCCGCTCGACATCGGCGGCTTCGTCCGCGCCAGCCCGCTCACCGACGCGGCGCCCGGGACGCACACGCGGGCCTGGACGCGCCTGTCGGTCGACCTTCCCACACTGATCCAGACCCTGCTTCCCGGCGTGGACGCCACCGGGGACGCCGAGGCGCCGCGCAGGCTGCGCGCCGCCGCCGCGGAGCGACTGCTCGTGCACCTCGAGGACGAGCCGAGCCGCCCCGCCGGTCCCTTCGCCTTCGTCCTGCCGCCGCTCGCCGTGCTCGGCCCCGGCTTCCGCCGCTTCGCCGCGTCGCTCGCGCCGGACGCCGCCGGGCGGGTGATGGTCGGCTTCGACCTGCTCGAGGTCGCCGCCGACCCCGCCGCCTATCTCCTCGCTCGCGAGCGGCTGCACGGGCGCGGCCTCATGGTGCTGCTGCTGCTGCCCGACGGCATCGCGCAAGCGGCCGCGGACCTGCAGGCGCTGGCCCCCGACCGGATCGGGCACGCCGCCGCGCCGGGCACCTGCGACAGGCCCGGGCGCGCGACACTGGGCGCGTGACACCGGGCTCGCCGTTGGTCTGGTGGCTCGGTATCCCGGCCCTGGATTTTTTCTATGCCGCTCCTCTCGTGTCGGCGCATCCGAACACCAACGGGCCGATCGACTGGCCGCGCGCGTTCTTTGGGGGGATTCCCGGAGCTCTGCGTCTGCTCGCATCGCTCCGGGTCGGGATGAGCGGCGCGCTGTCGCGGCTCGGCATGCGCCTGGGCGACCCATCGTATGCCTTGTATCTGACGCACTCGTTGCTCAGCTGGCCTATGACGCCACGCTGAAGAGAACCGGTCTGCATGGCCTGCCGCCAGGCAATCGCGCTGACGCCGTGCGCTGGTGACGAGGGTTTCAATTGCGCGCGCGCGCCGGCGCCGACTACCATCCCGGCCCCCGGCCGTGCCGGCGCGCCCGATCCGGTCGGGGGCGAGACGTGCGACACGACCCCACGCCAAATGAACGAGCGATCAGCGAACGATCCCGGTGCGTGACATGAAGCCCCCTCGTGACATCAAGCTGCCCGTGACATGAAACCACATAGCCCCGGCGCGGCGAACACGGGTCGGCACGCGCATCCGGCCACGGACGACACGGTGGTGGTGCGCCCGCCGCGCCCAGGCGACCCACGAACCGACCTGCGCGCCGCACCGCCCTCATCCAAGCCGGGACCGGGCGTCGGCCGCCGCGCCTGGCTGGCCGCGGGCGGGGTGGTCTGCGCCGGTTGCCTGCTTGGCGCCGGCTATTACCTCACACGCCGATCGGGGCCCCGCGTCGCCACC
>JAJZUI010000089.1 GCA_021847175.1 Pseudomonadota bacterium | reverse complement strand
AGCGGCAAGGTGGCGAGCTACACGGTCACACCGCGCGGTGACGTGGACGGATTCCTGCTTGCGGACGGCGTTGAGGTGCATGTGCCGCCCTTCGACAGCACGGCGCTCGTCTATGCCGTCCGGCCCGGCGACACCGTGACTGTGCATGGGCTGCGAACCCGCAACGGCGCGATGGTCGCCGCGATGAGCGTGACCAACGACGCCACGCATGCGACGGTCAACGTCGAGCCACCGCGGTGGGGGCACCACTGGTTGGGCCAGAAGCTGCAAGCAACCGGCTCGATCAAGGAGCCGTTGCATGACCCGCGGGGCATCGTGAACGGGGTGCTGCTGTCCGATGGCACGCAGGTCCGCATGCCGCCGCGCGACGCGGCCCACATGGCGGCCATGCTGGCGGTGGGCAAGACGATCACGGTACGGGGCGTGGGCTATCAGGGGCCGCTTGGCCGCATGATCGCGGCTCGCGCGATCGGCCCGGACGCCCAGCACATGACGCGGATCGAGCCACCGCACCCGCGCCACTTCGAGCGAATGCCCTTCCGCCACGGGCCTCACGGGCATGACGGGATGGGGCATCCGGCCGGCTAGGCTACGACGACCCGCCCGCGCCCATTTCCGCGAGGATGGCGCGGGCGGCTGCCGCGGGGGCGGACGCGGCGATCACCGGGCGTGCGACCACCAGATAATCTGATCCCTTGGCCAGGGCCTCCGCCGGGGTCGCGATGCGCACCTGATCGCCCTTCGCGGCGCCGGCGGGGCGGATGCCGGGTGTTATGACCAGCAACCGGTCGCTGCCGGCCGCCTCGCGCAGGGCGCTCGGATCATCGGCCGCCGAGGCAACAATGCCGTGGACCCCGCAGTCCACCGCCTGGCGCGCCCGGCGCCGGACGAGCGCCTCGACCCCTTCGGCGTAGCCTGCCTCGCGTAGCGCCGCGTCATCGAGGCTGGTCAGGACCGTGATGGCGAGAATCCGTGTCGGCGTGCCGGCGGCGCCGCGTACGGCCGCCGCCATGACCTGCGGTTCGCCATGGACCGTCACGAAGCTCGCCCCGCGCTCGGCAGCGCGGGCCACCCCCTGCTCGACGGTCTGGCCGATGTCGTGGAGCTTCACGTCAAGGAACAACTCGCGTCCGCCGGTGGTCAGGTCGCGGATCAGTGCCTCGGCGCCCTCCGCATAAGCGAGCCAGGGGCCCAGCTTATAGAAGGAAACGATGCCGTCGAGACGCTCGATAATTGCGCGCGCGGCGGCAACCGTGGGCACGTCGAGCCCGACGATCAGCCGTCGCGACATTTCTTGCGGCACATCGCGTGCCGCCTGGTTTGGTGCCGCCGTCATGGCGCCAGGATCGGCGGCCGGCGGCGGCGGGTCAACGGGCCGTCAGGCGTGGCCCATCACACCCAATGGCCGGGAACCCAGACGCCGTGCCAGTCGAAATGACCGGGCACCCAATGCGCGGCTGGGCGGGGCGGCGGCGGCCGGACCACGACACAGCCACCGAGCGCGAGGGCCGACAGCACCAGTACCGCCGCCGCAGACAGTCTTCGCATGCCGTTCTCCTCAGATTTATTGACCGGGAATCCAGAACCCCCGCCCGTTATAGTGGCCAGGCAACCATTACGACACCATCGCGCAGATCGGCATCGCGCCGCCATGCCGCAATGCACCGCGTGACGGCCGCGCCCTTCACGATAGCGCTGCGAGACCTGCTGCTTGTGCCGCTCGGCCTCACCGCGCGGGTCGTCGGGGTCGCGGCCACTCCGCGGGTGGGCCAGGCAGTGCTGGCGCCGTGTCTCACGGAGATGACCGCCCGGTGGCCGTCTTCACCCCCGGCCCTGGCGAAGCCCGCGCCGGGCACGCCGTAGCCCGGCGCCTCGCGCAGACCTGACCGGGCATTCCAACGCCGACGCATGCGTGGCAGCCTGGATGGCAACATCGGAAACGCCCCAAGGAGACGCCTATGCCCCGCATGACTGGTGGCGAAGCCATCGTCGCCTCGCTGCTTGCCCACGGTATCGACACGGTTTTCGGGCTGCCGGGGGTGCAGCTCTACGGGCTGTTCGACGCGCTGGCGCGCGAGGCCAACCGCATCCGCGTGATCAACGCACGCCACGAGCAGGGGGTCGCGTATATGGCACTCGGGGCGGCGGCCTCGACCGGCAAACCCGCAGTCTATTCCGTGGTGCCCGGACCGGGCGTGCTCAACACCACGGCCGCGCTCGCCACCGCGGCCGGCATCAATGCTCCGGTGCTCTGCGTCACCGGCCAGGTGCCGAGCAGTTTCCTCGGCCGCGGGCGTGGCCACCTGCACGAGCTGCCGGACCAACTCGCGACGCTGCGCACCCTCGCCAAGCGCGCTGAGAGGATCGAGGATGCCGAAGCGGCGCCGCGCCTCGTTGCCGAGGCGTTCCAGACGATGATGGCCGGGCGGCGGGGCCCGGCGACGCTCGAGATGCCGTGGGACAAGTTCCAGGAGGCAGGCGAGGTGACGCCAGTCGATCCCCTGCCCGCCATCGCGCCCCCCGCACCGGACCCGACGCGCATCACGGACGCGGCGAAGCTGGCGCTGGCCGCCAAGGCGCCGCTGATTGTCGTGGGCGGCGGAGCGGTCGCGGCAGGCGACGCGGTGCGCGCGCTCGCCGAGCGCCTTGGGGCGCCCGTGGTGAGCTATCGCAGCGGGCGCGGTGTGCTCGGTGACGACCATCCGCTCTCGATCACCGTTGCCGCGGTGCATGCGCTCTGGCCGAAGACGGATCTCGTCATCGGCATCGGCTCGCGGCTGGAAGGACCTGGCTGGCGGTGGACGCGCCAAGCGGCCCCGGCGAAGCTGATCCGCATCGATATTGATCCGGTGGAAATGCGCCGCCTTCCTGCCGATGTCGCGCTTGTCGCCGATGCACCGGCCGCCACGGCCGCCCTGGTGGCAGCCCTTGGCCTCGGCGCCGCGCCCGGTCGGCGCGAGGATGTTGCCAACGCGAAACGCGCCGCCGCCGCGCTCATCACCGAAGCGCGTCCGCACTACGAGTATCTGCAGAAGATCCGTGCCGCCCTGCCTGCCGACGGATTCCTGGTCGATGAGATGTGTCAGGCCGGCTACACGAGCTGGTTCGCCTTCCCGGTGCATCGTCCGCGGACGATCATCTCCTCGGGATTCCAGGGCACGCTCGGATCGGGCTTCCCCACGGCGCTGGGCGTGGCCGCCGCGAATCCCGGACGCAAGGTGATCTCGATCACCGGCGATGGCGGCTTCCTGTTCGGCGCCACGGAACTCGCGACCGCGATGCAGTTCCGCCTGGGCGTCACCGTGATCGTGTTCGAGAACGGCGCCTACGGCAACGTCAAGCGTGATCAGCAGCGCCTGTTTGAGGGAAGGTATGCGGGGGCGGATCTCGCCAACCCGGATTTCGTGCGCTTCGCCGAGAGCTTCGGTGTGCCCGGTTTCCGGGTTGAGCGCGATGCGGACTTCGCCGACACGCTCGCCGCGGCACTGGAGGTCAATGGGCCGGCACTCGTGCACGTGCGCACGAAGCTTGCGGAGGAAGTGAGCCCGTGGCGTTTCATTGCGCCGAGCCGGCCGTGAAACCGGGTGGTCAGACCGCGAGCGTTCCGCGGCGAGACCACTCGATCGCGTCCTGCATGCGGTCGTCACCCCAGAACAGCTCGCCGCGGGTGACGAAGCTCGGCGAGCCGAACACGCCGCGCGCCTTGGCCGCGTCGGTCGCGGCCGCCAGCGCCTCGGCAGCTGCGGGCTCGGCGGCCTTGGCGAGCACCCTGGTGACGTCCTGACCGACAGCGCGCAGGGCGGTGGAGAGGCTGGGCTCGGTTCCGGGTTCCAGCCCTTCGCCGAACCAAAGCCGGTATGTGTCACGGACGTAGTCCTCGCCCCACCCCTCGGCGAAACCGACCATCACGACGTGGTGCGCGGTGTCGTAAGCGGTGAGAGGATACGGCGCCGGCACCCTTGCCCGCAGCCCGAGCCGCGCGGCCCGGCGCTCGATGTCGCGCCACATATAGGCAGTCTTCACCGGCTTCCCGAGGAAGGGGATGTTGTTCTGCTCCTTCATGATCGCCCGCACGCCGAACGGGCGCCAGATGAAGGTGACGCCCTCGCGCCGTGCCACGTCGGCGATACGCAAAACCGAAAGATACGTGTAGGTGCTGGCCACCGAGAACCAGAACTCGATCGGCTCCGCCATCGCAGCCTCCGAGATTGTTCCGGCAATCAGCATAACGTGAAGCCGCCCTGCGGGCCAATCAAAGTTGCACGACCGCCCGGCCCGTGCGGAACGGCCACATTCCGTGGAGGGAGACGGTGTCGTGTGGCGAGACGTACTGCGCGGCCATAACGGACGCGTCACCGCGACCGCCTGCCTCGGCGAGGCGATCTATGCGATGAATGTTTTTCTCGTCTCCACCGCGATGCCATCGGTGGTGCGCGATATCGGCGGCGTTCGCTTCCTCGCCTGGGTCAACACGCTCTATCTCATCGCTGCGATCGTCGTCGGGGCGGCCACGGGTTTCCTCAAGCAGCAGCTCGGTACGCGCCGGCTGATGCTCATTGGGGCGGCATGCTTCGCCATAGGCTCGCTGGCGGCGGCGGCAGCGCCGACGATGGCTTTCGTGCTGGCCGGCCGTGCCATGCAGGGCGCGGGCGAGGGAGCGATCGCGGCCTCCGCCTATGCGCTGCTGGCCGAGCGGCTGCCCAGCACGCTGATCCCCAAGGCGCTCGGGGCGATGGCCATCGTGTGGGCGCTGGGCGCGCTGGTGGGGCCGCTCGCCAGCGGCGTGCTGACCGAGTTGCTTTCCTGGCGGGTGGCGCTGCTGATGAACGTGCCGCTCATCGCGGCTTTCGCGGCACTCGTGCTCCGCTCCGTGCCGCCGGGCAGCGCCGCGCAAGCAAGCCACCGGCTCCCCGTCTCGCGCCTCACGTTACTTGCCGCCGGGATCATGCTGGTGGCGATCGCCTCGGTCGCCGGCGGTTTCGCCTGGCCGCTGCTTGCCGGTGGCGCGGCCCTGCTGGTGGCCGTGGTGGTCACCGACCGGCTGGCCACGGTGCGCCTCTTCCCCCGCGACGCTTTTCGGCCGGCAACCCAGATCGGCGCCGTGCTCTGGGTGGCGCTGCTGATGCCGCTCGGCCAGGCGAGCACCGCGGTATTCCTGCCGATCACGGTGCAGAACCTCTGGGGTTACCGGCCGGTCGTCGCCGGCATCGTGGTCGCCACGATGGCGCTCTCGTGGAGTTCCTCGGCACTGCTCGTCACCCTGCCGCGCGCGCTCACGCCGGTGCGCTGCATCCGGGTGGGCGCGCTCCTGACCACGCTCGGGCTTGCCGCGGCGACGCTCGCCATCCCGCGGCACACACTGTTGCCGCTGCTGGCTGCCCAGGTCACCATCGGTGTTGGGTTCGGGCTGGGCTGGGGGTTCCTCAACCAGGTCGGGGCCGAGGCCGCTCCGGAAGCCGAGCGCGACCTCGCCGCCGCGCTGCTGCCGACGACGCAGAACGCGGGCTATGCCCTCGGCGCGGCGGTCGCGGGCCTCATCGCCAACGCCACCGGCTATGCACGAGAGCTCGCCATGGGCGCCGGCCATGGCGGGATCGCCGTGTTCGCCACGGGCAGCGCCCTTGCGGCGCTTGGGGCGTTGGCGAGCCTGCGCCTCAAGGCTTGATGGCGAGACCGGGCGCGCACCCGGCGCGGCGTCAGTGCGACATCAGCACCGGCACCGTCATTCCCGTGAGCAGGCTGCGGGTGACGCCGCCGAGCACCCGCTCACGCATTGGCGTCTGGCCATAGGCACCGGTGACCAGAAGCCCGATGCCGAGATCGGAGGCCTCGTTGAGCAGCGCCGCGGCTTCCGGAACTCCGTCCGCGACGGTGCGCGAGACCATGACGTTCACCCCGTGATGCGCGAGGTGGGCGGCGACGTCGACCGCTCCGATTTCGACCTCCCAGTCCTCGCTGGGATCCGTTGCGACCGAGAGCACGGTGACATTTTCGGCGCGCTTCAGGAGCGGCAGCGCGTCGTGCACCGACCGTGCCGCCTCCCGGCTGCCGTTCCAGCCGATCAGCACCCGGCCCGGCGGCAAGTCGAAGCTGCCGACATAGGGCAGGATCAGCACCGGCCTGCCGGCCCGCATCAGGACCGCCTCGATCTCTTCCTGCATGATCGCGGTGTCGCGGCGGCGCGGGTCCGCCTGGCCTATGACCACGAGGTCCGACCGGCGGGCCAGCGCCAGCTTCGCGGAGCGCGTCCCCGCCGTCAGCGATCCGGCCTCAAGCCCGTTCCGCCGCACGGTTTCGGCGAAAAGCGAGGCGCATGGTGCCTCCTCGGCGCCCGCCATCGCTGCGCCCTCGAGCCGCGCCTCCCACGCGACCGCCAGGCGGGCCGCGGTGTTCAGTACCTTCGCGCCGCCTTCGCTGGCGTCGAAGAGAACGGCGACGTCCTTGATGCTCATGGGAACCTCCAAAAGCAATTTCCGCGGGAATCCGTGTGGGGTCCTTGACGCAGATCAAGTCGCGGCACGGGCGGCGTGGGCATCATTATCCGTATGGACATTCGCACCCTGCTCGCCCGCTATGGCGGCGACGTTCCCCGATATACGTCCTATCCGACGGCGCCGCATTTCGGGCCCGCGGTAGACGCGGACACCTATGCGTCCTGGCTCGCGGCGACGGATCCGACGGCGCCGGTGTCGCTCTATCTGCATGTGCCGTTCTGCGACGAGATGTGCCTCTATTGCGGCTGCAGCACCACGGTCGCGCGCCGGGCGGATGTGCGCCAGAGCTACGCGAACCTGCTGGTCCGCGAGATCGGGCTGGTTGCCGCGGCGCTCGGCAAGCGCCGGCGCGTGACGCATATCCATTGGGGCGGGGGCACGCCGACCGCGCTGCCGGGCAAGGCGATGCGGGAGGTCGACGCGGCGCTGCGCCAGCATTTCGACGTTGAGAACGACGCCGAAGTGGCGGTCGAACTCGATCCGCGCCATCTCGGCGGAGACCGGATCGCGGCGCTGGCGGCCATCGGCACACGCCGGGCCAGCTTCGGGGTGCAGGATTTCGACCCGCAGGTGCAGCAGGCTATCGGGCGCATCCAGTCGCATGCTCAGACCGCGACCGCGGTTGCGGCCATGCGCGGCATCGGCGTGCGTTCGATCAACCTCGACCTTATGTACGGGCTGCCGCACCAGACGCCGGCGGGCGCGGCGGAGACGGCGCGCCGGGCGCTCGCCCTCGCCCCCGATCGGGTGGCGGTGTTCGGCTACGCGCATGTGCCGTGGATGCGCCAGCGCCAGAAGCTGCTACCCGAGGCCGCATTGCCGGGGCCGCTCGAGCGGTTCGCCAGCCGCGCGGCGATCGACGCCACCATGCGCGAGGCGGGCTTCGTCGCCATCGGGCTCGACCATTACGCGAGGCCGCAGGACAGCCTCGCGCGGGCGGCGTCGGAGGGACATCTGGTCCGCAACTTCCAGGGCTACACGACCGACGATGCGCCGGTCCTGCTCGGCTTCGGTGCCTCCTCGATCGGCTCGCTACCTCAGGGGTTCGTGCAGAACCACGCGGATGTTCCCTCCTGGCGCGAGGCGCTCAATGCCGGGCGGCTGCCCGTCGCCCGCGGCATCGCGCCGACGCCGGAGGACCGGATGCGGGCGGAGATCATCTCGCGCCTGCTCTGCGATCTCTCGGTCAATCTCGGCGCCGTGGCGCGGCGGCACAACCTGCCGCTTGCCTGGCCGACGGCGGCGCTGCGGACCATGGAGCGCGACGGGCTGCTGGTGTTCGACCACGGACGCATCCGGGTACGCGAGGAGGGCCGCCCGTTCCTGCGCAGCATCGCGGCGTTGTTCGACACGCGGCTCGCGCTCGCCGGGCGGCACAGCCAGGCAGTCTGAGCGGGTTCAGACGGTTCGCGTGACCTTTGCGAGTCCTGGCGGGCGGTCCGGGTCTCGCCCGCGTGCGCGCGCAGCCGCCTCGGCTGCAAGATAGAAGCGCAACAGCAACCCGGCGAGGTCGCACACCGGGTCGTCCGGCGGTAGCGACGGCAGGCGCGCGGCACCGGCGAGATCGACGGTCGAGAGCATCGGAACGCTCGCGGCGAGCGGTTCCAGCACGGCGCGCGCCGGCAACAGCGCCGGATCCTCCGCGAGCAGCGCCACGATCGGGAAAGCAGCGCCGGCCAGGGCACGCGGCCCGTGCGCCAGTTCCGCTGCGCTGAAGGCCAGCGCCGGCAGGCCGCAGGTCTCGGCGAGTTTCAGCCCCGCCTCCTCCGCGATGCCGAGGCCAGGCCCACGGCCGATGACGAAGAGATGCTGCGCGGTGGCCAGCAGGGTTTCGAGCGCCGACCAGTCGAGCGCCGCCGCTTCGCGCAGGCGCTCGGGCAGCCGTGCCAGGCCGGGCCTCGCGTGTCCGCTCCATGCCTCGATCAAGGCGAGGCCGGCCGCGATGGTCGCCAGCACCGTCTTGGTGGCGGCAACGCTTCGTTCGGGGCCCGCGTGGATGTCGAGAACCGCCTCGCAGGTGGCGGCGAGCGGCGAGGCGGCGTCGTTGACGATAGCGAGGGTGAAGGCACCGCCCTCCCGTGCCGAGTGCGCCTCCGCGATCAGGTCCGGGCTCTTGCCGGACTGGCTCACGGCGAGGAACAGCGCGCCCTTGAGCTTCTGGCGCACGCCATAGACCGAGGCGATGGAAGGCATGCCCGCGGCCGCGACCAGGGCTAACTCCTGCGCCAGCACGTAGCGCAGCGTGGTGCCGGCATGGCCGGAGCTGCCGCGCGCGGAGAGCAGCACGAAAGGAGGGGCGAGAGCGCGCAGTCGCGCCCCGAGGGCCGCGAAATCCGTTCCCGCGAGGCAGCGCGCGACGGCCTCCGGCGCTTCCAGCGCTTCGGCGCGCATCAGACTGGTCATCGCGCCCTCAGCCTCGGGTCGAGCCGGTCCTGCAGCCCGTCGCCCACAAGGTTGAAGCCGAGGGCGGCAAGCAGGATCGCGAGCCCCGAGAACACGGCGGGCCAGGGGGAGAAGGCCAGCACGGAACGTGCGTCCGACAACATCCGCCCGAGCGAGGCCGCGGGCGGCTGGGTGCCGAGGCCGAGGAACGACAGCGAGGCCTCCACCAGGATCGCGGTGGAAAGCGAGAGCGAGGTCTGCACCAGGATCACCGGGGCGAGGTTCGGCACCACGTGGCGGATCAGCAGGCGCCAGGGCGAGGCGCCGACCGCGCGCGAGGCAGCGACGTAGTCGGATTGACCCAGCACCAGCGCCGGGGCGCGCAGCACGCGCGCGAAGATCGGCGTGTAGACGACCGCGATGGCGAGCGCGGTTCCCGTCGTGCCCGGCCCCATGATGGCGACAATCCCGATGGCCAGCAGGATGATGGGGAAGGCGAACAGCACGTCCATCAGCCGCATTGCGACCGTATCGAAGACGCCACCGATCCATGCCGCGGCCACACCGACCGAACCGCCCATGGCAAGCGCGCCGGCGACGGAGAGGAAGGAAACGGCGAAGAGCACGCGCTCGCCGGCAAGCACGCGCGCGAGGATGTCGCGGCCGAACTGGTCGGTGCCCATCCAGTGCACGAGCGAGGGCGGCGCGAAGCGCGCCAGGATGTTCTGCGCGTCCGGGCGGTAGGGCAGCAGCGGCAGCGCGAGGGCGCCGAGGGACTGGACGGCGACGAGGACGAAGCCGAGCGCGAGCAGCGGGTTTTTCTGCCTCATGCCGCCCTCGCGCGCGGGTCGGCGGCCATCACCAGCATGTCGACGAGGAAGTTGACGACGACGAAGATCGCGGTGGCGAGCAGGATCGCCGCCTGGACCAGCGGATAGTCGCGCGCCTCGATGGCGCCGACCATCAGCCGGCCAAGGCCAGGGAGCGCGAAGACCTGCTCCACGACCACCGAGCCGCCGAACAGGTAGCCCGCGAGAATACCCGTCGCCGTCATGAACGGAATGAGCGCGTTGGCCAGCGCGTGGCGCGCCAGCACCAGCCACGGCGGCAGGCCTTTCGCGCGCGCCGTGCGCACGTAGTCCTGGCCCAGCGCCTCGATGAGGGCGGCGCGCAGGATGCGGGCGAGTGCCGCCAGCACCGGCAGCGCGAGCGCGACCGTGGGCAGGACGAGGCGCCTGAGGTTGGCGAGCGGGTCCTCGCTGAACGGCACCCAACCCACGACGGCGAGCGAGGGCAGCGTCGCCGAAGCGCCGTAGAGCAGCATGGTGCCGAGCCAGAAGGAGGGCATGGTGAGCCCGATCACGGATATCAGGCGCACCACGATGTCCGACGTGCTGCCGCGCAATGCGGCCATCGCGCAGCCCGCGGGCACCGCCAGCACGATCGCCAGCAGCAGACCGGCCAGGGTGAGTTCCGCGGTCACCGGCGCGCGGTCGGCGATTTCCGCCAGCACCGGACGGCCGGTATCGAGACTTACGCCGAAATTGCCGTGCAGCACGCGGCCGAGCCAGATCGCGTACTGTACCGGCAGCGGTCGGTCGAGCCCCATCTCGTGGCGCAGCATCGCCAGCTTCGCCGGGCTCGCGTCGGTGGCGCCGAGCTGGATCTGCGCTGCGTCGCCGGGGACCAGGTGCACGATCAGGAAGGAGAGCACCGAGACCCCGACCAGCACCAGCACGAGCTGGGCCAGGCGGCGCAGAAGGGCAGCCGCCATTATTTCGAGAGCGTTACGTCCCGGAGGCCCCAGAGCGAGCGCGTCGCCGACGGCGCGAAGCCGTGCACATTGTCGCGCACCGCAGTGTAGAGCGTGCCGTAGGCGATGGTGGCGATCGGGCCGGTGCAGGCGAGATCCTTCTGCACGGTGTCATACTCGGCCTTGCGCTTGGCCAGGCCGGGCTCGCTGCGTGCCTCGTTCAGCAGCTTGTCGAGGGCGGGGTTGGAGTACTTGAAGACGTTCGTGGCACCACCCGTCTCGTAGGTGCGGCCGAAATAATCGTCGGGATCGGTGCCGCCGCCGTTGAGCGAGACGAAACCCTCGAAATTGCTCGCCCGCCAGTCCTTCACGAAGGCGGGCAGCGTCTGGACGTCGAGCTTGACGTCGAAGCCGGCCTTGTCGAGCTCCGCCTGGACCACCTGGGCGATGTCCACGACCTGCTGCAGGCTACCCAGCACCTTGAGCGTAACGGGAAGCTTGCCCTTCACGCCCGCCTCGGCGAGCAGCTTCTTCGCACCCGCGGCATCGGGCCGGTAGCAGGGAAAGGCGCTTGTAGGCAGCGCCCAGGTCGCGAGCGCCGGGGAGAGCGGACCGCCAGGCACGCCGTGGCCAAAATAAGCTGCCTGCACGATCTGCTCACGATCGAGGCCCATGTTGAGCGCCTCGCGCACCTTGGGATTGTTGAAGGGCGGGCGCGAGACGTTCATGCCAATCAGACTGTAGGCGAGGTCCTGCGTCTGGAGCAGCTTCACGTGCGGCTTGCCGTCGAGCGCGGTCGCGGTGGCGGCGTCGATGTTCGGCAGCATTTCATAGGTCCCGCCAGCCAGGCCGAGCTGGCGCGTCGCGGCATCGGGCACGATGTCGAAGGTAACGCCCGCGAGGTGCGGCAGCCCGGCTGCCCAGTAATGCGGGTTAGCGACCAGCGCGATCGAGGTGTCGGGGATCCATTGCTTGAAGGCGAACGGGCCGGTGCCGTCCGGCTTGCGCGCGAGGTCGGCGAAGCCGGCGGGCGAGGCGATGGCGAGACCGGCAAGCTGGGCGAGGAAGGGCGCCGAGGGCGTCTTCAGCACGATGCGCAGCGTGTCCTTGCCGGTCGCCGCCATCGAGGCGATGTCGGTGAAGCGCGAGGCATAGGGCGAGGCCGTCTTCGGGTCGGTGACGCGCGTGATGTTGGCGATCACCGCCTGCGGCGTGACCGGCGTGCCGTCCTGGAACACGGCGCCGGGGCGCAGGTGGAATTCGTACGTCTTGCGGTCGGGCGCCAGGGTCCAGGACGCGGCGAGCGCCGGCACCACTTGCAGCTTGGCATCGATGGCGGTCAGGCCCTCGTAGATCGCGCTGTCGATCAGGACCGAGGAGAAGGCCGTCGCCTTGTGCGGGTCGAGACCGGCGGGAGACTGGTCCACGCCTACCTGCAGCACGCCCGGTGCGGCGGCGTGGGCCGCGATGGGCATGGCAACGACGAGTGCCGCAAGACTGAATCGAGTCGCCATCGGATTTTCCCCTTCGAACCGGGCGCGACATTATGCCGGCGAGGCGCCGGCGCAAAGTGCGCGGCCTCAGACCACGCCCGTGCCCGCGAGCGCGCCGAACACACCCAGCGCGCAGGTCACCGCCGAGACCGCCATGACAAGCGCGAGATAGGGGCGCGAGAGGCGGAAACCGTGCGGCAGGCTGCGCACCGTGAGCGCGATGAGGAAGCCCAGCACCAGCGGCAGCAGCAGCGCGTTCATCACCTGGATGCCGATGTTGAGCGCAACCAGGTCCGGCCAGGCCCAGACCAGCACCGCGGCCGCGATCACGGCGAGCGCGTAGGCGCCATAGAACCAGCGCGCGCGTAGCGGGTGCAGTTCCAGCGAGTGGCGGAAGCCGGCGACCTCGCCCAGGCCCCAGGCCAGGGCCAGCGAGACGACGATGGCGGCGACCATCCCCGCGCCGAGCACGCCGGCGCCGAACACCAGCCGCCCGGCGACCGGGCCAAGGAAGGGCGTCAGCGCGCCGCTCAGGGCGCCCACCGTCCCGAGCGCGGCGTGGCTGTCGCGGCGCCCGATCGTCGCGGCGCAGGCGATCAGCACCGCCGCCATCACGATCTGCGTGATCACCGAACCCGCCGCGGTGTCCAGGCGCGCTGCCGGCAGATCCTCGGGGCGCAGGCGTTTCTCCGCCAACGCGGATTGCTGGTAGAAGACCATCCACGGCATGATCACGGCGCCGATATTGGCGGCCGAGAGATAGAGATAGTTTCGATCATGAAACGGAACGTCGAACGCTTCGCGCAGCATCGTGCCGACGCCGGGATGCGCGACCCAGGCGACGAAGAGGAACGCCAGCTCGAACAGGCCGACCGCGATCGCGACCCGCTCCGCGCGTCGGTAGGAGCCGGTCAGCGCGACGCCGAGCAGGGCCAGGGCGGCGAGCGCCAGGCTCCAGGCGCGCGGCACGCCCGCAAGCTCGCCCACGCCGGCGATGCCGGAAAGCTCGGAGAGCAGGGCGCCGATGGAGGCGATCGCAAGACCACTGACCGAGATCCACGCCCATGCGCCGCCGAAATGCTCGCGGATCAGTTCGCCGTGGCCGCGCCCAGTCGCGATGCCGAGGCGCACGGTCAGCTCCTGGACGATGTAGAGGACCGGGACAAGCAGAAACTGCTGTAGCAGCAGTCGGTAGCCGAACTGCACGCCGCTCTGCCCCGCCGTGATGATGCTGCCGACATCGGTGTCGGCGAGCATGACCACGATCCCCGGCCCCATGATCGCCGCGGCCTGGCGCAGCCTCGTGCGCAGGGCCGCGGCGCGCAACGCGCCGGTGGAGCTCGTCATCGCCCGAATTGCCTCAAATGCGAATAACTCGCAATTGCATGACGGCATCTGCTCGTCAAGCCATCGAGGCCATCCGTTCCTGCCTTGCATTCTCTCATCGGCTCCGGCCGCGCCGCGCCACCAGCGCGATGCCGCCGAGCACCAGCGCGGCGCCGGCGTAGAAGCCCGTCCCCAGCCGGTCGCCGAGCAGCAGCGCCGAGGCCGCGACGCCGATCACCGGCTGGATGTATTGCGTTGCCGCGGCGATCCGCGCCGGCACGTGCCGCAGCACGACGAACCAGATCCACACGCCGGCCACCGTGACCAGCAGGCCAAGATAGAGGACCGAGGCGATGCCGACGGCGGTCGGCGTGGCACGGCCCATCCACGGTATCGCCATGACCAGGGGCGCGGTACCGAACAGGGAGCTCCACGCGGCAATGCTGGCGGCCGTCAGGCGTCCGGTCATCTCCGCGGCCAGCACGTAGTAGATCGCGACGGCGAAGGCCGAGACCAGCATCAGCGTCACGCCGACGAACCCGACGCCGCCCGCGCCGTCGCGGGCGAAGGCGATGACGCCGACGCCGGTTGCCGCCAGGAGCAGCCCAAGGACATGGACCGCACGCAGCGGCTGGCGCAGCCGCCAGGTCGCCAGCACGGCGACCAGGATCGGGATGGTCGCGGACAGGACGGTCGCGACCGAGGCCGGCGTGCGCGCCACGCCCAGCGCCTGCGCCACCTGCCCGACATCGATCCCGATGATGCCGAGGATGCCCAGCCTGACGAGATCGCGCGCCGAGGGGCGCGGGCCGCGCCAGGCGAGAACCGCGAAGAACGGCGCGGCGGCGGTGTAGCGGAGGGTCGCGAGCAGCATCGCCGGCATCGCCATCACACCGAACTTGGTGGCGGGGATGGACAGGCCCCAGATCACGCACAGCACCGCGAGCCCCGCATAGGGCGCGCTCATGCGCCGGCGACCCGTTGCGCGAGCGCCGCGGCGACGCGGTCGGGATCGGCCGCCGCTTGCGGCTGCGCACACAGCATACCGGCCGCCGCCGCGTAGCACAGCGCGGCGGCCTGGTCGGGATGCCCGGTGGGAATCGAGGCGACGGCCTCCAGCGCTTCCTCCGGGCGATCGAGATCGACCAGGGCCGCGGCGAGCACCCTCCCCTCGCCCGGCGCGAGCGCCAGGGCACGGCGATAGACTTCGACACCCTCCCGGTCCCGTTCCTGCTTGCGCACCACGTTGGCGAGATCGTTCCAGGTGCGGGAGGCGGTCGGATCGAACGCCACCACGGCCCGGGACGCGGCCTCCGCCTCGGGGTGGCGC
>JAJZUI010000088.1 GCA_021847175.1 Pseudomonadota bacterium | reverse complement strand
GCGCCGAAGCGCCCGCCGGTGCGGTGAACCGCGGAGAGCAGCTTCCGCGCCTCCTCCGTCGCGTCCTCCAGCACCGGCGCGGCGCGGCAATTGTCGCAATGCCCGCACTCCCCGGCCAGCGTCTCGCCGAAGCAGGCGAGCAGCGCGCGCGTACGGCAGGCGGGCGATTCCGTGAGCCCGATCATCGCCTCCAGCCGGGTGCGCATCACCTGCTTCTGCGCCTCGGGTGCGGCGGACGCGGCATGGAAGGAGCGGGCGCGCGCGACATCCTCCGCGCCATAGAGCAGCAGCGTCTCGGCTTCCGCCCCGTCGCGCCCGGCGCGGCCGATCTGCTGGTAGTACGCCTCCGGTGAGTCCGGCATGTCGAGATGCACGACGAAGCGCACGTCCGGCCGGTCGATCCCCATGCCGAAGGCGATGGTCGCCACCACCACGATCGGCTCGCCGCCGCGGAACCGTGAGGCCGCGCGCCGCTTCACTTCCGGGTCGAGCCCGGCGTGGAACGCCACCGCGTCGATCCCCTTCGCCGCGAGCATCGCGGCCGTCCGCTCGGTGCGCGCGCGGGTGCCGCAATAGACGATACCCGCCTCGCCCTCGTGCCGGCGCAGGAACGAAAGCAACTGCGCCTGCTCGGCATCCTTGCCGGCGGCGCCGATCACGAGGTTCTCGCGATGGAAGGAGGCAGCGAAGATCTCGGCCTCGGGCATGTCGAGTGCCGCGAGAATATCGTCGCGCGTGCGCCGATCCGCCGTTGCCGTCAGCGCGATGCGCGGCACACCGGGGAAGTCCGGCCAGAGCTCGCGCAACTGCCGGTATTCGGGGCGGAACTCGTGCCCCCACTGGCTCACGCAATGCGCCTCGTCGATCGCGATCAGCGACGGGCCCGCGCGGGCAATGCGCTCGCGCGTGCCTTCCATCAGCAGCCGCTCAGGCGAGACATAGAGCAGGTCGAGTGTGCCGTCCTCGAGTGCCCGCGCCGTCGCGCGCGCATCGGCGGGATCACGCTCGGAATGGAGCGCCCCAGCGGCCACGCCCGCCTGGCGCAGCGCCGCCACCTGGTCGTCCATCAGCGCTATCAGCGGCGAGACGACGATTCCCGGGCCTGGCCGGCAGATCGCGGGAATCTGGTAGCAAAGGCTCTTGCCGCCACCCGTGGGCATCAGCACCAGCGCGTCGCCGCCTGCCGCGGCATGCGCGATCGCCTGCTCCTGCAAGCCGCGGAAGGCGGAAAAGCCGAAAACCCGGCGCAGGATATCGTGAGGGGTGGGGTTCATCGGCACGGCGGCATGACCACCGACCGCTACGCGAGCGTGCAGGAGTCGGTCGAGCAGGTGCGGCGCGGCCTAGCCCGTCGCCGCCATCGCGTGCCCGCCCGAAAGTCGCCAGATTCTGTCCAACTGCTCGATGCCCATCAGCCGGTGCGCGATCAGCACCACCGTCCGCCCCACCGCCACCTCGTTCAGCGTTGCGAGAAAGGCGCGCTCGGTGTCCGCGTCGAGCCCGGCGCAGGGCTCGTCCAGTATCAGGATTGGCGCCGGCGAGAGCAACGTGCGCGCCAAAGCGAGCCGGCGCCCCTGCCCGCCGGAAAGCCCGGCGCCGCCTTCGCCCATCCAGGTATCGAGCCCCTCCGGCAGCGTGCGTACCACGTCGGCGATGCGCGCGGTCTCCAGCGCCTGCCACAACTCCTCCTCGCTGGCATCGGACCGCCCGAGCAGCAGATTGGCGCGCACCGTGTCGGCGAAGAGATGCGTCGTCTGCGACAGGTAGCCGATATTGGCGCGCAGCTCCGCCAAGGGGATGCGCGCGATATCGACGCCGCCGAGCGTGATCCGACCCGCCTCCGGCTCCGTGGCGCGCAGGACGAGCGCCGCCAGGCTCGACTTGCCGGCGCCCGACGGCCCGAGCAGTGCCACCCGGCTGCCCTGCGGGATCTCCATCGTCAGCCCGTCGAACACCGATGGCCGATCGACCGACCAGCGGAACGTGACGCCCTCGAAACGCAGCGCGAAGCCGGCGGGGGAGGCGGGATGCGCCGGCTCCGCCGGAGCCGTCGTCTCGACCGCCTCGAACAGCCGCGTCGAGGCGCGCGCCGCCTGGCCGAGGCTCGAACCCGCCCGCGCCAGCCCGCCGGTGATCTCGAACGCGGCGAGGGTGAGGAACAGCAGCAGCAGCGCCGCCGGCGCGTGGCCCGCGGCCGCGATCGCGATCAGCACGCCGAGCAGCCCCACCTGGCCCGCGAGCAGCGCCATCGCCGAGGCACTGGCGGCGACCGCGGCGATGCCGTGCTCGGCGCCGTAAAGCTCCGCCTCGCGCGCCTGGATCGCGGCGCGCATGCGCCCATCGGCGCCGAACACCCGCACCTCCCGCAGCCCCGAAAGCAAGTCGAGCGCCGCGACTCGCAGCGCCGCCCCTGCCTCCGCGCGCCGCCCGCCGAACCGCATCGCCCCGCGCGCCGCGACGGCGGGCGCCGCTAAGGCGGCGACCGCGAACAGCACCGCGAGCAGTGCGGCGAGATGCGGATCGACGTCCCATGCCCGCCACACCAGCACCGGCCAGACCAGCAGCGCGCCGAGCAGCGGGATCAGGATGCGAAGATAGACGCCGTCCAGCACGTCGATGTCCGCCACCAGTCGCGCCAGCAGGTCGCCCGAGCGGCGGAATCCGATGCCCCACGACGCCCCGCGCGCGATGCCGCGGAACAGCCAGACGCGCAGATCGGCGAGCGCCCTGAACGTCGCGTCGTGGGTCGCCAGGCGCTCGACGTAGCGCAGCACCACGCGCAGCGGGCCCAGCAGGCGCAGGATCGCCAGTACCGCCGCCCCGCCCAGCGCCGCCCCGGCCAGCGCCTGCACCGAGATCCCGGACGCGAGCGAGACCATTGCGATCGCGATCCCCAGCAGCAGCACGTCGTCCTGGCTGCGCCAGAGACGCAGGATGCGGAACAGGTCCTTCATGCCACACCTCGCGCGGCGACGTTGGCCGGCTGCAAGTCGAGCCTCCGCCCGGGAAACGCATGCGCCGCGGAGGCATGGCTCGCCAGTACCACGGTGCGCCCCAGCGCCAGCCGGCGCAGGCTGTCCAGCACCTCCGCTTCGGTCGCCGGGTCAAGGTGCGCTGTCGGCTCGTCGAGCAGCAGCAACGGCGAGCCCTTGAGGAAGGCGCGCGCGATCGCGACGCGCTGCGCCTGGCCGCCGGAAAGCCCGAAACCGCCTTCGCCGATCGGCGTCTCGAGCCCCTGCGGCAGGGCGGCAATGACGGATTCCAGCCGCGCGAAATGGATCGCCGCCTGCACTTCCTCCGCCGCCGCCTCGGGCTTGGCGAAGCGGATGTTCTCGGCGATGGTCGCGGCGAACAGCATCGGCCGCTGCCCGATCCAGGCGATCAGCCGCATTCGCGCGGCCGGCACCAGGGTCGAGGCATCGGCGCCGTTGAAGGTGATGCGTCCCTCCTGCGGCGTCGCGAACCCCAGCAGCAACTCCATGATCGTCGTCTTGCCACTGCCTGAGGGGCCGGTCAGGATCAGCGTCTCTCCTGCCGGCACGCGGAAGGAGAGCCCGTCCAGCGCCGGCCCGCGCGCCTCGTCCCAGGCAAACCGCACGTTCTCGAACGCGACGGTCACGCCATGGGCGGCGACGGTGCGGATCGCCGCCGGCGGCGCCACGGGCTCGGCCGGCGGCGGCAGCTCGGCGAATTTCTCCGCCGCCGGCCCAGCCGCCATGTGGTCCTGGTAGGCGGCGGAGAAGGCGCGGATCGGCGCGAAGAACTCCGGCACCAGCCACAGCGCGAACAGCGCCCGCGGCTCCCACGCGAAGCCCGCTTCCCACACCACCAGCACCATCGCCGCCACCGCGGCCATGTCGAGCGAGACGGAGGAGAGGAAGGCCACGCGCAGCACCCGCAGCGTGCGCCGGCGCAGTTCGTCCGCCGCCTCGGCCAGCGCCGCGGCCTCGGCCTCGGCACGGTTGGCGAGCACGATGGTGGCGATGCCGCGGATGCGGTCGACGAAGCGTGTCTGCAGCCGCTGCATGGCGTGGAACTGCCGGCGCGAGGCCGAGGCGGCGCCGATCCCGGCCAGTGCCATGGCGAACGGCACCAGCAGCCCGCACAGCCCGATCGTGATCCCGGCCAGCGGGTTGACGGCGAGCACCGCGAGCCCGACCAGCGCCGGGCCCAGCACCGCCTGCTGCATCGCCGGCAGCCAGCGGGAATGGTAACCGTCCATCGCCTCGACCGCGTCCACGGCGATGCCGGCGAGTTCCGCCGAGTGCCGGTCGCGCAGCTTGCCCGGCCCGGCATCCAGCAGCGAGGTCAATACCGCATCGCGCAGCCGCCGGCGCGCGCCTGCGCCGGCGTTGAAGGCTAGCCGCTCAGCCAGCACCGCAAGGCCCGCGCGCAGCAGCGCGGCTGCGCCGAACCCGATCGCCGGCCACAGCAAGCCGATGCCGGCGAGCAGCAGCGTCGCGCACGCCGCTTGCCCGATCGCCAGCAGCGTGCCCAGGGCCTGCACCGCGACGACGCGGCGTGTAGCGCCCTTGGCTTCATGTTCTCGCGCGCGCAGCCAGGCGCGGGCGGGGGTCAGCTTGCGGCGAGGCATGAATCGTTGCGGTGCGGCATGAAGGTCTAATGCCAGCAACCGCCGTCACGCGGGAAGCCCCGCGGCGCGGTCGAAACGAAGCGGCCCCGATTAAGGGCGAACAGATTCAGGGCGACACAGGGTCAGGGAGACACAGCTTCAGGGGGACGGAGGGCCCGGACGGGCGGCGGAGGTGACGGGCCGGGTTTGCGTCAGGCCCACGCTCAGTTGGGGCCGATCAGGTAAGAGATGTCTATGATATGGGCGAAGCTAAGCAGCGCGATCATCGCGCAGACGGTAACGACGGTGTCGACCATCGCTCCGAGACCAGTGCCCTTGACGATGATCCACGCGCCCACGACCGGCATCGCGAACAGCAGCAGCTCCCTGTTTGACACAAAATCCAACATCGGGACCAACTCCTCATCGACCAAGGCTGCGCTATAGACTGGTCTCCATGCGCAACACTCGTCTATTTTCGTAGACGCGCTCTTCCACCCCTCACCCCATAACAATATTTTATTTATAAGCTATCTCGGCCTTGAGTGCCAGCGTGTCATGAGGAGGCGCCGCGATTTCTAAGCGGCGCGGAGGACGACCGGATGAAAGCCTCGGGTGGGGTGGTGCAAGGGCTGACGCTGACCGCGGGGGGAAGTGTTTCTCTATCTTCTTTTGATTTTATTACAAATAGTTCCGGGCCAGCCCTCCTCGTAGACGCGGGGGTGGACGCCACCCTTGTCAACGCTGGGACCATTGCCGGCGGCGGCGCTTACGGGCAGGGCGTCTACCTCCTGGGCGGCGGCACCCTGATTAATTCGGGGACAATTACCGCCGCCTACGCCGCCTCCGTCCTCGGGCCCGCGACCGTCTTCAACACCGGCGCCATCGTCGGTGGCGCCGGGCCGCGCGACAGCGGGCTTTACCTCGGCGGCGGCGGACTGGTGCTGAACGGCGCGTGGGGCCAGCTGGCCGGCGGGCATGCCGGGGTGGAACTCGTGCGCGGTGGCACGGTGATCAATTTCGGTCAGATCCGGGGCTCGGGGCAGGCAGGCTACGGCCTGCTGGGGCTCGGCGGCGGCGCACTGCTCAACGCCGGCAGAATCGAAGCCACGGCGACGCAGGCGGAGGGCGTGCGCTTCGCCGGCGGCTATGGCTACGTAACCAATCTGGGCACCATACTCGGCGACCGTGCCGGGGTGGAGCTGGCCAGCGGCGGCATCGTCGGGGTTGGGCAAGGCGCCGTGGTCGCCGGCGCCGAGGTCGGCGTATCGCTCGCCAACGGCAAGGCGCTGCTGTTCAACTTCGGCACCGTCGCGGGGACGCAGGCGGTGACCATTGCGCCGGGAAATCCGACGCTGGTCGATCTCTACCCCAGCGGCACCTTCGCTGGCATCGTCGATGGCGGCAACAAGCCGGGCAGCTCCGTCATCTCCTACCTCGAGCTTGGCGCGGCCGGGCGGCCCGGAACGCTCACGGGCCTCGGCACCCAGTTCATCGACTTTTCCTACATCTACGTCCGCGCGGGCGGGGACTGGACGCTGGCGGACAGTGCCCGCCTCGCTGCCGGCGTCACGCTGCACGACCAGGCGCGTCTGACGCTGGCAACGCCGCTGCGCGGGCCGGGCACAGTCTCGCTCGCCGCCGGCGTCACGCTGTCGGTGCTGCCGGGCGATGCGCCGGTCGGCGCAGTCGCGGGGCTCGGTCCCGCCGCGATCGACCTCGCGGGGGAGCACGAGACGATTGCCTCCTACGCCGGGGGCGTGCTTTCGCTCACCGGCGACCAAAATATTTCACTCTATCTCATTGGCAGTTCTGGAGAAACCTTCGTCGCAAAGCCCGATGGTGCAGGCGGCACGCTGATCACCGCCTGCTTCGCCGCCGGCACCCTCATCCTCACCCCCTGCGGCGGAAGGTCGGTCGAGGATCTGCGCGCCGGCGACCCGGTCGTCACCGCCTCCGGACGGATCGCGGCGCTGCGCTGGGCCGGGCGGCGGCGGATCGACCTGCGCCGCCACGCAAGCACCGCCGATGTGACACCCATCCGCGTGCACGCCGGTGCTTTCGGCCACGGCCTGCCGCTGCGTGACCTGGTACTCTCGCCCGACCACGCGGTGCTGGTGGACGGCGTGCTGATTCCGATCCGCCATCTCGCCAACGGCGCTTCCATCGCCGCCGAGGCGCGGCCGGAGGTGACCTATTTCCACCTCGAACTCGACCGCCACGACGCGTTGCTCGCCGAGGGTCTGGCCTGCGAATCCTACCTCGACACCGGCAACCGCGCCGCCTTCGAGGACGCGCCGGCACCGCTGCTGCATCCGGACTTCGCCCCGGCGCGACAGGCCGAGGCGATGGCGGTCTGGGCCGCGCGCGGCTGCGCCCCAATCGCGACCGAGCCCTCCGACCTGCGCATCCGCGCCGCGCACCTGAGCCTTGCCGCCCGCGCCGCATTGCCCGGTCCGGAGGAGCGTGGCATCAGAAGCGGATGATCCCCGCGCTTCTCGTCGCCCTTGGCGGTGCCGTCGGTTCGGTTGGCCGCTACTGGACCGGCATCCTCTTCGCCGGCGCTTTCGGGCTCGATTTCCCGCTCGGCACGCTGGTCATCAACATTCTCGGCAGCTTCATCATCGGCCTCGCCGACGTCGCGGCCGGCGGCAGCGCGATGCGCTCGCTGATCATCGTGGGCTTCTGCGGCGGCTACACCACGTTCTCGTCGTTCAGCCTGCAGACGCTGGAACTGATCCGCGCCGGCCACCCGGTCGCGGCTTCCATCAACGTGCTGCTCTCGGTCGCGATCTGCCTCGCCGCCACCGTCGCCGGTGCAAGCGTCGGTGCCGGCCTGCGCGGCATCATCTGAGGCGGGAGGCTGCCCGCTACCGGCTCAGCGCAACGCGTCGCGCGCCACGGTCGCCAGCCAGGCGCTTGCCGCCGGCAGCACCGCATCGTTGAAATCGTAGCGCGGCGAGTGCAATTCCCGCCCGCCGCTGTCCGGCCCGTTGCCGATCCAGGCGAAGGCTCCGGGCTTCTCGCGCAGGTACCAGGCGAAATCCTCCCCGGTCATCGCCGGCGGCAGGTCTCGCCGCAGCGCCAGCCCCGCGTGTTCCGCCGCCGCCGCCGCTACCTCGGCCTCCGGCCCGGTGTTGACCGTGGCACCGACGCCATAGCGGATCTCGACCCCGATCGAGACATCGCAGGTGGCGCCGATGCCCGCGGCCACGCGCCGCACCCCGGCGTCGAGCACATCGCGGATGTGGTCGCGGTAGTAGCGCATGGTGCCGTGCAGGTTCACCGTGGCGGGGATCTGGTTGGCCGCCGAGCCGCCCTGGATCACGCCGATGCTGATCACCGCCGATTCCAGCGGATCGACATTGCGCGCCACGACGGATTGCAGCGCCACGATGAGGTGCCCCGCGGCCACCACCGGGTCGCGGGTGAGCTGTGGCAGCGCCGCGTGGCCCGCGGCACCCTCGATCGCGAAGGAAACCCTCGCACCGGCCGCCATCACCGGCCCGTCATGCACGGCGACCGTGCCGGCCTCAAGCCCCGGCCAATTGTGGTAGCCGAAGATGCGCTCCATCGGGAAGCGCTGGAACAGCCCGTCGGCGATCATCGCCCGCGCGCCGCCGCCGCCCTCCTCGGCAGGCTGGAACACCAGGTGCACGGTACCGGACCAGTTGGGGTCCGCCATCAGCAGCGCCGCGGCGCCGAGCAGGCTGGTCGTATGCCCGTCATGCCCGCAGGCATGCATCACGCCGGGGTTGGTCGAGGCGTGCGGCACGCCGGTCTGCTCCGTGATCGGCAGCGCGTCCATGTCCGCGCGCAGGCCCACGGCGCGGTTGGAACTGCCGCGTGAAATCGTGGCAACGATGCCGTTTTTGCCGATGCCGCGCTGATGGGGGATGCCCATCTCCGCAAGGCGCTCGGAGACGAAGGCGGCGGTCTCCTCCTCGTGCAGGGTGAGGCCCGGATGGGCATGCAGGTGACGGCGCCAGGCGGTCAGCCGGGCGAGAAGTTCGCTGTCCATGCAACCATCATCCCATAAAGTCCGGGCTTTGCCAGGGGGGCGTTCCTGACAGGCTTGCCATTCGTGACGGTCATGCAAGAAATACCCCCAACCCGCCTGTTTTGCCGCTTTCTTGCCACGAGTCGGCGCGAGAGTCCCGCGCCTTGCGACACTCCCCCGGAGGACGAATGACGCGCCTGGTCGTGGTTTCGAACCGCGTGCCCGTGCCCTCGACCGGCCAGCAGGCCGGCGGGCTCGCCGTGGCGCTCGACGGCATGATGGAGAAGCGCGGTGGCCTGTGGTTCGGCTGGTCCGGCGCCATCGCCGAGGGTGGTCGCGCGGCGCTTGCTTCGGTCGAGACCCAGGCCGGGGTCGACTACGCCACCATCGACCTCACCCGCGAGGAGCACGACCGCTACTACAACAACTTCTCCAACGGCGTGCTGTGGCCGCTGTTCCACACGCTGCCGGAGCTGATGCGCTACGACCGGCGCGACGCGGCCTGCTACCGCGCGGTCAACGAACGGTTCGCGGCTTCGCTGATGCCGCTGATCCGGCCGGACGACCTCATCTGGGTGCACGACTACCACCTGCTGGCGCTGGCCGCGTCCCTGCGCGCCAAGGGGGTGAGGAACCCGATCGGCTTCTTCCTGCACGTTCCCTTCGCTTCCCCCGACGTGATGGCGCAGGCGCCGGAAGTGGCCGCCCTGGTGCGAGACATGCTCGCCGCGGACCTGATCGGCTTTCAGACCGATAACGACCTGGGCAACTTCGTGGCGGCCGCGACCCAGTTCGCCGGCGCCGTGCGCCTCGCCTCCGGCAGCCTCTCCTTCGGCGGGCGGCGCGTCCGCCTCGGCGTCTTCCCTGTCGAGATCGCGGCCCAGAGCTTCGCGCGCACCGCGGCGGCGATGGCGAACGAAGCGGGGGCGCAGCGCCTGCGCGAGAGCCTCGCGGGCCAGGACCTCATCCTCGGCATCGACCGGCTCGACCCCACGAAGGGGCTGATGCAGCGCCTGGAGGGTTTCCGTCGCCTTTTCGAGCGCCATCCCGCCATGCTCGGCCGCGTGACCTTCCTGCAGATCGCCGCGATGTCGCGCAAGGACGTCGGCAGCTACCGCAGCCTCCGCGCGGCGATCGAGGCGGAGGCCGGCAGCATCAACGCCGAACTCGGCACCGCGGACTGGCAGCCGCTGCGCATCGTCAGCCGCGCGGCGGACCGGGCGCAGATCGCGGGCTACATGCGCCTCGCCCGCGTCGGCCTGGTCACGCCGCTGCGCGACGGCATGAACCTTGTCGCCAAGGAATACGTCGCCGCCCAGGACCCCGCCGATCCCGGCGTGCTGGTACTCTCGCGCTTCGCCGGCGCCGCGCGTCAGCTCGAGGCTGCGCTGCTGGTCAACCCGCACGACGCCGACGACATGGCCGACGCGATGGAAACCGCGCTCACCATGGCGCGCAGCGAGCGCCAGGCACGCTGGCGGGCGCTGTGGGCGGCGATCGAGAACCGCTCGCCGGCACTATGGGGGCGCAGCTTCGTCGCCAGCCTGCTGCGCGCGGTGGCGCACGGCGTGACGAAGCCGGAGGAGCGGCGTGCTCTCGGCCGCCCCCATCTAGACGCGCCGCATCTGGAAGGTACCCATCTGGCCCCCCCCAATCTCGAGGGCCCGGGCCTGGAGCACGAGATGCTGGTCGCCCGCACCGAGGGGCGGATCCTCCATTGAGGCGGCTGGCATCCCTGCCGGGGATGCTGCTTGTCGCCGGGACGGCGCTCGCTCTTGTCACCGGCGCGGCGCTGGCCCAGGGGACGACCACGCCGCCATCCAGCTTCCCGGGCACGAGCCTTCCCGGAACTGGCCTTCCCGGAACTGGCCTGCCGGGAACCGGTGCTTCGGGCACGGGCGTTCCCGGCACGGGCGTCCCCGACCTCGGGCTTCAGGGGTCTGGAAACGGCACCGGCGCAGGCGCCGCTACGGCCCCCTCGAGCGCGCCCGGCGGCATCGTGCCGAAGACCGGCATCTACACGGGCACCAGTCCGCTGCCGCTACCGGGCACCACCACGACACCCTCCATCGCGCCCGGCGGCATCGTGCCGAACACCGGCATCTACACGGGTACGGGCCCGCTGCCGATGCCCGGCGGCGGCATGGTTTACACGTGCCCCACCGTGCATGGCGGGCGGCTGCTTGTCGGCTCCCACATCTATGACGGCCCGCCCCTGGACGGCACGTTGATGCCGAACCGCAACGGCAAATGGCATCTGCCGCCGCATGACTGGCCGGGCCACGCCTATTACCTCAGCTGTGAATACGGCTACGACCGCCCGCCGCTCGGCATCCGCCTGCCGCAGCACGTGGGCGCGTGCCGGCGCCCCACGGGCGACACGACGCAGGTCACCTGCCGCTAGCCGCCCAGCGCCGCGTAGCCAGCCGTCTCGAACGCCGCCAGCGCCGCCAGCGCCGCCGGATCGCCGAACGGATAGAACTGCATCAGCAGCACGCCGGCGAGGTCGCGCGCCCGGTCGGCCCAGAAATAGGTGTTGGCGATGCCGGCCCAGCCGAGACTGCCGGCGGCGCGCCCGGTCGGCAGAGGCGCGGGGTTGATCGCGCCGGCCAGGCTCCAGCCCGCATCCATGCCGGGAAAAATCTCGGCGGCGAGCGTCATCTCCGGCTGCACCGGTCGCATCGGTCCCGCGACAAGGCCTGGCGAGATGCCGGGCAGGTGGTCGGTGAACAGGAGGTCCACCGTCGCAGGCCGCAGCACGCGCACGCCATCCAGCGTGCCGCCCCCCAGCAGCATGCGCAGGAACCGGCAATAATCCGGCCCGGTGCCGCACAGCCCGGCGCCGCCCTGGAAGAACTCGCGGTTCCTGGGAGGTCGGTGCGATATCGTAACCAAGTCGCCGTCGGGCCGTCGCTCATGCACCGCCAGCCGGTCCTCGGGAAAGTCGTAGCCGGTGTCCGTCATGCCGAGCGGCACTAGCACAGTCTCCCGCACGGCATCCTCGAACGCCCGGCCGGAGGCCGCGGCCACCGCCTTCGCGACCCAATCCGTGTTGATGCCGTATTCCCATTGCGTTCCGGCATCGAACAACGCGACCGGGCGGCGCGTGGGGCGCAGCTTCGACCAGCGCAGGACGCGCTCGTTGAAGAACGGATAGCCGAACCCCGCGGTGTGGGTGAGCAGGTGCCTGAGCGTGACGGGAACGCGCGCCGGGCGAAGCATCGGTTCGCCCGCCGCGTCGAACCCGTCCAGCACAAGCGGTGCTGCGAGTTCCTCCACCCACCGCCCGACCGGCTCGTCGAGCGAGAGCCTGCCCTGCTCGACCAGCACCAGCGCCGCCACCGACGTCACAGCCTTGGACATCGAGGCGAGAAAGGCGCGGCTTTGCGCCGTTGCCGTGCCCGCCGCGCCTTGCCAGAGCATACCGTCCCGCCGCGTGAGGAAGCCCGCGATCGCCGGGACCGGGGCGGCGTCGAGCGCCGCCCGCAGGGCCTCCGTCACCGACCTACCGCGTAGCCCTGCATGCCGCGCGGGTTAGCGCCTGCGAAGATCTGCCCGTCATCCTCGAGTCGCGCGGCGGAAAGGCGCCCCTCGCTCCACTCCGCGCCCATCTCCGCGTCGTGGCCGCGCGCCTTGAGTGCGGCCAGTACTTCCGGCGGGTAGCGGCCCTCGATCACCACGCGCCCGGGCTTTGCCAGCCGCGGCCAGAAGCTGTTGTTCCAGTGCTCGGTATGGAACGAAGGCGCATCGATCGATTCCTGGATGTTCATGCGGTGGTGCAGCATGCGCAGGTAGAAGACCGGCTGCCACTGGTCCTGCTGGTCGCCGCCCGGGGTGCCGAAGCTCATCCATGCCTTTCCGTCGCGCAGCGCCATGCTGGGCGAGAGCGTGGTGCGCGGGCGCTTCCGGGGCGCGATCGAGTTCGGCAGGCCGGGGGCCGCCCAGAAGATCTGTCCGCGCGTCGAGAGCGGGAAGCCGAGTTCCGGCACCACCGGCGAGGAATGCAGCCAGCCGCCGGAGGGTGTCGCGCTCACCATGTTGCCGTCGCGGTCGATCACGTCGATGTGGCAGGTGTCGCCGCCGACCGAGCCGAGCCGCGCCACGGTTGGCTCGCCGGCCCCCGCAGCCATGATCTCCGGCGTCTTGATGCGCGCGAGATGCGAGAGGTCGTTGGAGAACCCCTCGATGCTGCCCGGCCGCAGCGCGTGGCTCGCGGTGTCGCCGATCAGCTTGCGGCGCGCGGCGTTGTATTCCTCCGAGAGAAGGGTCCCGAGCGGCACCTTCACGAAATCCGGGTCGCCGTAGAACGCCTCGCGGTCGGCGAACGCGAGCTTCATTCCCTCGACCACTGTGTGGACGAAATCGGCGCCGAGCGGGTCCATGGACGCGATGTCGACGCCGCGCAGCAGGGCGAGAAGCTGCAGGAACACCGGTCCCTGGCTCCACGCGCCGCATTTCAGCAGGGTGTGGCCGGCGTAGTCGAGCGAGACCGGGTCCTCCACGGTCGCCTGCCAGCACGCCATGTCGTCGGCGGTGAGCAGGCCGCGATGGCGCCGCCCGGAGCAGTCCAGCAGTTCGTTCGCGGCATAGAACTTCCCCGCTTCCTCGGCGACGAAGCCCTGGTAGAAGCAGCGCCGCGCGGCGTCGATGCGCGCCTCGCGGGTTGGGCCGTTGCATTCCTTCAACAACCGCTCCCAGCAGTCGGCCAGCGCCGGGCGGGCAAAAAGGCTGCCCACCGCGGGCACCTCGCCATGCGGCAGGAACACCGCGGCGGAGGTCGGCCAGTACTGCTCGAACAGCGGCCGCACCGACTCGATCGCCGCCGGGATGCGCGCGACGATATGGATGCCGCGCCGCGCGTAATAGATGGCATAGGAGAGCACGTCCGCCACCTCCATCGTGCCCCAGTCACGCAGCAGCACCATCCAGGCATCGAACGCGCCCGGCACGACGGCCGGCAGCAACCCGGTGCCCGGCACCAGGTCGAGCCCGAGCGAGGCGAAATGCTCCGGTGTCGCCGCGCCCGGCGCCACGCCCTGGCCGCAGATCACGTGCTGCGTGCCCGCCTTCGCGTCGTGCAGGATGATCGGCGCGTCGCCGCCCGGTCCGTTCAGGTGCGGCTCCGCGACATGCAGCACGAAGGCCGCGGCCACGGCCGCATCCGCGGCGTTGCCGCCCCGCTCCAGCACCGCCATGCCGGTCTGGCTCGCGATCCAGTGGGTGGTTGCGACGGCGCCGAACGTTGCGGCGATCTCGGGGCGGGTGGTGAACATCTTTTTCTCCGACGTTTCGCCGCAAGCTAGGGCCAACGCCCGGTTCGGGAAAGCCGCCCCGACATGCCGCCGATTGATCCGCCTTGGCGCTGGCCCGCCGAGGCGTCATTAGGGGCCATGGGCAGGGCAGGGATTCTGGTACTGGTCGTCGGCCCCTCGGGGGCGGGAAAGGACACGCTGCTGTCCGGCGCGCGTCAGGCGCTCGAGGGCGACGCGCGTTTCCATTTCGCGCGCCGCGAGATCACGCGCCCGGCGGAGGCAGGCAGCGAGCACCACATCCCGTTGACGAACCAGCAATTCGCCACCAACCGCGCCGGCTACACCCTCGCATGGGAGGCGCACGGCAACGGCTATGGCATCCCCGGGTCTGTGATGGCCGAACTCGCAGACGGGCGCGTCGTCGTCGCCAACGTGAGCCGCACTGTCATCGCCGAGGCCGCCGCCCGCTTCACGGTGCGGGTGCTGGAGATCACCGCCTCGCCCGCGGTGCTCGCCGCCCGTCTAGCGGTGCGCGGACGGGAAGGGCCCGCGGACCAGGCTTCCCGCCTCGCGCGCCAGGTCGCGTTGCCGCCAGGGACCATCTCGGTGCGCATCGTCAACGACGCTGCGGTGGAGGACGGCGTCGCTGCGGTACTTGCGGCGCTCAGGAACATCGCCGGCCGGCGTTGACACGAGTCACAGTGCACCCTGGCTTCGGCATCGCCACGCTGGTCGGCCATCTCGTGCACGGGGGACGCGTGCAATGGACGCCAAGGAGTTCATCGCGCGGCGCATCGCGATGGAGCAGAGCGACGGCAGCCTGCAGGTGGGGGAGATTGGCCAATGTGCCAATTGGGCCATTCCCGGCCGTAACCGAGGTTTGGCTGATCCTCTCCGAGACCGTGCCGGAAATACACCTACCTGCCTGAACTCGCGCTCAGCCGCCGAGCGGAATTCGCGCCACCTCGGTG
>JAJZUI010000288.1 GCA_021847175.1 Pseudomonadota bacterium | reverse complement strand
CGCCGCCGGCCTCGCGGATGACGGGGGCGGATTCGCCGGTGATGGCGGCCTCGTTGACCGAGGCGACACCCTCGATCACCTCGCCGTCGGAGGGGATGATCTCGCCCGCGTCGACGCGAACGATGTCCCCTTCATGCAGTGCGGTCGCGGGGATGGTCTCCTCCCCGCCGTCGCCCGTCACGCGGCACGCCATCGTTTCGGTGCGCGCGCGGCGCAGCGTCGCGGCCTGGGCGCGGCCCCTCCCCTCCGCCACGGCCTCCGCGAAATTGGCGAAGAGCACTGTGAACCAGAGCCAGAGATTGATTTGGACCGCGAAGAAAATTCCCGCGCGCCCGGCGGCGATGTCGCGGACGAGCAGGATGGTGGTGAGCGTCGCCACGACCTCGACCGTGAACATCACCGGGTTGCGCCACAACAGGCGCGGGTCGAGCTTCTTAATGCTGAGCCAGGCGGCCTCGCCGAGGATCGCGCCATCCAGGAGCCGGGTCGTGCCGTGGTGACGGCCGCGTGCGTGTGTCATCGTTTCGGTCTCAATACGTCGTCCCGGCCAGCATCGCGAGGTGCTCGACGATGGGGCCGAGCGCGAGGGCGGGGAAGAAGACGAGGCCGCCCACGATCAGGATCACCCCCACGACCAGGCCGACGAACAGTGGGCCAGTTGTGGGGAAGGTGCCGGAAGAGGCGGGCACCGTCTTCTTGGCGGCGAGCGAGCCCGCGATGGCGAGCGCCGGTACGATGACGAAAAAGCGGCCAATCATCATGCCAATGCCCATGGTGATGTCCCAGAACGTGTTGCCGGAGAGGCCGGCGAAGGCGCTGCCGTTGTTGCCTGCAGCGGAGACATAGGCATAGAGTGCCTCGGAGAACCCGTGCGGGCCGGCGGCGGAAATCTGCGAGGTTGCGACAGGCAGCACCACCGCGAGCGCCGTGAAGCCGAGCATGACCAGCGGCAGGCAGAGGATGGCAAGCATCGTCATCTTCACCTCCCTGGCCTCGATCTTCTTGCCGAGATATTCGGGCGTGCGCCCGACCATGAGCCCGGCGACGAACACGGCGACGATGGCGAACATCAGGAAGCCATAGAGGCCGGAGCCGACGCCGCCATAGATGATCTCGCCGAGCATGATGTTGAGCATCGGCACCATCCCGCCGAGCGGCAGGAAGCTCTCGAACATCGCATCCACGGCACCGCAGGAGGCGTCCGTTGTCGCGGTGGAGAAGATCGCCGTGCCCGCCATGCCGAAGCGCACTTCCTTGCCCTCCATGTTGCCCATCACCGGAGAGACGTGCAGCGCCGTGAGGATCGGGTTCGGGCCGCTCTCGATTGCGTAGATCGCGGCAACGCCGGCGAGGAACAGGAGCCCCATGGCCGCGAACACCGCCCAGCCCTGGCGCTCGTCGCCGACCATGCGGCCGAATGCATTGGTCAGCCCGGCACCGAAGACGAAGATCGACAACGCCTCGATGAAATTCGTGAGCGCCGTGGGGTTCTCGAACGGGTGCGCGGAGTTGGCGTTGAAGAAGCCGCCACCGTTGGTGCCGAGCATCTTGATCGCCTCCTGCGAGGCGACGGGACCGAGCGCGATGGTCTGCTTCACTCCCTCTAACGTGGTGACATTGATGGCACCATGGAACGTTTCGGGCACCCCCTGCCAGACCAGGAACAGTGCGTAAACGATGCAGATCGGCAACAGGCCGTAGAGCACGACCCGCACCAGGTCGGCCCAGAAATTGCCGATGGACGACGCGGAGCGGCGCGAAAAGCCTCGAATGAACGCCAGCGCCACGGCGATGCCGGCCGCCGCCGAGGTGAAGTTCTGCACCGCGAGCGCCACCATCTGGCTGAAATAGGACATGGTGGTTTCGCCACCGTAGAACTGCCAGTTGGTGTTGGTGAGGAAGCTGATGGCGGTGTTATAGGCGAGGTCCGGCGGCACCGCGCCCTGCCCGTCCGGGTTCAGCGGCAGCCAGGCCTGCAGGCGTAGGATGCCATAGACAGCGAGGAAGCAGGCGAGCTTGAAAGTGAGCATCGCGGCGGCGTAGGCGACCCAGCCCTGTTCCGTCGCCGGATCGACGCCGGCGGCGCGGTACAGGCCGCGCTCAATGCTGCCCAGCACGGGCACGCGCATCGCGCGCGAATTGTCGGCAACGCGCGCGAGCAGCCCGCCCACCGGCCGCGTGACCAGGATGACCAGCAGGGAGAACAGGGCGATTTCCGCCCAGCCGAGAACGGTCATGGGGGCGGCACCTCAGAATTTGTCTGGGCGAACCATCGCGGTGACGAGATAGACGAGCAGGCCGGCGGTCACGATGCCGCCGAGCACGAGGCCGAGCACGGCTACATCCGCTCGCAGAGCAGCACGAAGCCCCAGCACGCGGCGAAGCCGGCGAGGCCGAGCAGCACATAGGCGACGTCGAGCATGTTAATCCCCGGCATGGTTGCCGGCGGAGAGTTTACGCCTTCGGCATAGGGAAGCGATGCCCAAGACCTGTCACCCGCATACGAATCGCATAGGGAGCTTGTTCGGGCGGCGCCGCGCGTCCGCGAGCCAGCGGGGCGCGGGCACCCGCAGCCCTGCCGGTGGCCTTATGCGGCGGGTCTGAGTTCGGGATCAGGCACCGGATGGTGCCCAGGGGCGGAATCGAACCACCGACACTGCGATTTTCAGTCGCATGCTCTACCAACTGAGCTACCTGG
>JAJZUI010000087.1 GCA_021847175.1 Pseudomonadota bacterium | reverse complement strand
ATCGATGAGAGCGTGGGCGAATTTCTGGAACCGTCTCGGGATCGCGTAGCCCCAATTGGGCCCCCAGTGCACCGACGCGATGGCAATATCGCCGGCGCGACGCAGACGCCCCACCTCTTCGCCGAGATGGGCGGCGGTCTTGTCGCTGAGGTCTAGAAGGAAGTTGATCCCAGGTCGCGATGGACCCGCGGCCCAGTCGGCTGGGATGCCCGCGGAGGCGGCACCGCAGGCAACGACGATGACCCGCCCGCCGGACGGCAGCGGCAGAAGGGCGGGACGTCGTGCCTGCGATGCGTCGCGCCCCGCCCCGGCGCTCCGGATCCCGGCCTGTCCGAGCGTCGTCAGCGTCTCCAGCAGTCCCGGCACACCCCAATCGAGCACATGGTTGTTGGCGACGGTGCAGCAGTCGATTCCGGCGGCGACGAGACATGCGGCGTTGCGCGGGTGCATCCTGTAGTTGATGCCCTTTGCGAGGGCATGGGTGCTGACGGTGATGCTCGTTTCGAGGTTGACGATGCGCAGTGCGGGACCCGCGCGCAGACGGTCGAGCGCGTCGCCCCATACATACCCTGCCGCGGCCCCGCGCGGGATCGGGCCGTGGAGGGCTTCGGCCAGTTCGACATAGGCGAGCGCGGAACCGACGCCTGGTTCATAGAGGATAGGATCGCTGGGCTCTGCAAGGATCTGGTCGATCCCGCGACCCGTCATCACGTCGCCGCAAAGGGCTAGCGTCACCGTGCTGGCGGCTTCCCCGCGGGGGCGGCCAGCGCTCAAGGTTCGTCGGGTGGTTCGTATTCCGAGTTGAGGATCTCGACGACCTGGCGCGCCGGGCCATCGAGCGGGGGGGCGGTGCGCCGGTCCTGGTTCTCGTTGGCGTTGAAATGGAAGAACGCGGCCATGACCTCGGCCGTGCTTGCTCCGGTGGCGAGGATGGCGGTGACGACAGCGGGCTCCAACGGCCCGGTGATGGCGGTGATCTCGGCCGCGGTTGCCGGTGCGCCATTCTTGATCGAAGGATCGTTCATATCAGGACTCCGTCGAGCGCGCTGGCGATCCCGACCATGTGGGTGCCGGCCGGCGCGCGCCAAGTTGGGGAGAAGGGAGAGTGCCATGTGCCCCTCATCTGCCTGGGGGCGCCGGTACCGCCCGCCAGGGTGTCGGGCAGGAGAGGATGGACGGGTAATAGCCTCGCGGGCTGGGGCAGAAGTACCAATATTGCGATGGTGGAACGTAAATCGGGTAGGGGTAGACGGGTGCAGGGTAGAGGTACCACCACCCGTCCAACACCCACCACCAGCCAAGTTGCCCGCCATGCCACCCGTGCGTCCAGTGCCCGCCTTGCCAGAGGCGCCGCTCCCGGTGCGAGAAGGAGTGAAAGGATCGTCCATAGAACGGCGCGGCACGATGTGGCTGCGCGTGGATCGCGCTGACCGGCAGGGCGCAGAGAACTCCCAGGGCTGCCGCGGCTCCAACGAATTTCGACCTGCGCATCGGAGACCTTCCTTGCTCGCAGCCGAAAAAGCTTAGACGGGCCAGCGCGGACGTGCGCTGATCTAAGTCAGACCCGTGCCGAATCCGCGATGCGTGGCCCCATGCGGGTCGGGAGTTTCCGGAACCTCAGCCGCGGCGGTTCAACAGCCAGAGCAACAGCGAGAGCACCAGGCTCGCGAGGATGCTCGTCGTGATGGGGAAGTAGAATGAGAAGCGGCGTCCCCGGATCGAGATATCGCCGGGGAGGTGGCCAAGCCCCAGCCGCGACAGCCACGGCCAGAGCAGGCCGCCGACGAGCAGCAGGGAACCGACGAGGATGAGCGAGCGCGCCATGCCGACTGATCCTAGAGCAAGCTCTGCGGGCACGCACGAGCGCCGCGTCGGCGGATCGCGACGGGGGGCAGGCCGCAGCCTTCACCTCGATATTCTCTTCGCCGGCGCCCTGATGCAGATCAACATCGCTTCAGGGGGACGGTGTGCCTGACACGTGCCACGAGGGCGCACGGTGATAGTGTGCTGCCTCCGGCCTTTGATGTGAATCAGGGACGCACCCGTTCCGCCAGCCTAATTCCCGTCGGGATTTCACCGGAACGCGGCGCGGCTGCATGGATCTCGGGACCACACCGCTGCTCACGGATCTCTATCAACTCAACATGATCCAGGCGTACCTGGATCGCGGCGAGACGCGACTGGCCGTGTTCGAGCTGTTCTTCCGCAAGCTGCCGCCGCGCCGCAACTTCCTCATGGCGGCCGGTCTCGAATCCGCGCTTGCCTTCCTGGAGCGACTGCGTTTCGGTGAGGCGGAGCTTGCTTGGCTCCGGCGCAGCGGCCGCTTCGGCGCAGCTCTGCTCGACTATCTGCGCGAGCTGCGCTTCGATGGTGACGTGGATGCCATGGCCGAGGGCGAGCTGTTCTTCGCCGACGAGCCGATCCTGCGCGTCACCGCCCCGCTGCCGCTTGCCCAACTCGTCGAATCGCGGCTCATCAACATCCTGCATTTTCAGACGCTGATCGCATCGAAGGCCGCACGGCTGGTGCTGAGCGCGCCGGGGAAGTTGCTGGTGGATTTCGGGCTGCGGCGCGCGCACGGTGCGGAAGCGGCCTTGATGGCCGCGCGCGCCAGCTACATCGCGGGCTTCGCGGGAACGGCGACGCTGCTGGCGGAGGCCGAGTTCGGCATTCCCGCCTACGGCACCATGGCGCATTCCTTTGTCCAGGCGCATGACGACGAAACCCAGGCGTTCGAGAACTTCGCTCGCGCGAGGCCGGCGAACCTCACGCTGCTGATCGATACCTATGACACGCAGGCCGGGGCGGAGAAGGTCGTGGCGCTGGCGCCGCGTCTGCGGGCAGTGGGCATCGCCATCGCCGCGGTGAGGCTCGATAGCGGCGATCTCGATGCGCTGTCGAGGGGCGTGCGGCGGATCCTCGATCGCGGCGGCCTTCACGACACCGCGATCTTCGCCAGTGGCGGCCTAGACGAGGATGTCATTGCCACGCTTATGCGAGCGGGCGCGCCGATCGACGGGTTCGGCGTGGGAACCAGCCTCACGACATCCAACGATGTGGCGGCACTCGATTGCGCGTATAAGCTGCAGGAATACGCCGGCAGGGCGCGGCGCAAGCGCTCGACCGGCAAGGCGACCTGGCCAGGACGCAAGCAGGTTTGGCGGCGCTTCGACGGAGAGAGGCGAATGGCCGGCGATATCGTTACGCTTTCGGATGCTCCGGCGAGCGGCACGCCGCTGCTGCGCCGCGTCATGACCGGCGGGCGGCGTGTCGCCCCGCCGGAAAGCCTCGCCATGGCGAGACGTCGAGCTGCCGACAATCTCGCAGCACTTCCCGCCACCTGGCGTGGGCTCGCACAGGCCGCCAGCCCGTACCCTGTGCGCATTGCGGACGACGTCCGGCAACTGGCCGAAGAGGTCGACAGGTTCATGGAGCGGTCAAGTCCATGACGGAAGCAGTTTACCCGGATAACCATAGCGCGCTGCTGGTTGTCGATGTGCAAAACGATTTCTGCCCCGGCGGCGCGCTGGCGGTTCCCGAGGGCGACGCGGTGGTGCCGGTGATCAACCGCGTGGCCGCGTCGTTCGCGCATATCGTGATTACGCAGGATTGGCATCCGCCAAGGCATGTTTCATTCGCCTCCAGCCATCCGCGGCACAAACCGTTCGAAGTAATTCCCGTTTCCTACGGCGACCAGGTGTTGTGGCCGGACCACTGCGTTCAAGGATCGGACGGCGCGGCGCTGCGGGGTGACCTGGACGCGCGGCGCGCGGAGCTCGTGATCCGCAAGGGCTTCCATCGCGAGATCGACTCCTATTCCACTTTCTTCGAGAACGACCGGAGGACGCCGACCGGCCTCAATGGCTATCTTCGCGAGCGGGGTATGACGCGCGTCTTCCTCGCGGGATTGGCTCTCGATTTCTGCGTGCGTTACTCGGCGGAGGATGCGCTGCACCTTGGCTTTTCCGTGTGCGTGGTCGAGGACGCTTGCCGCGGCATCGGCGGTGCGGACGCGCTGGCCTCGATCCGGCGGAGCCTGGTGGAAGCGGGCGTTGTTTTCCTCTCGTCACACCAGCTGCTGCGGCCAGCGCGATGATGCCCAGGTTCGAGCATTTTCCGCATGATGCCGATATCGGCGTGCGGGGAATCGGCGCGCGCAAGTCGGACGCGTTCGAACAGGCCGCGCTGGCACTGTCCGCGATCGTGACCGACCCGGAAACCGTCGCGCCGAGTGAAAAGGTCGAGGTGGAGTGCGTGGCCCCCTCGGACCAGCTCCTGCTGGCGGATTGGCTGAACCGGCTGATCTATGAGATGGCGGTGCGCCACATGCTGTTCGGACGTTTCCTAGTTGCAATAGAAGCCGGGCGGCTGCGGGGACAGGCCTGGGGCGAAAGACTGGACCCCGTCCGCCACGCGCCGGCTGTCGAGCCCAAGGGGGCCACGCTCACCGAGCTGAGGGTGGAGCCCTATGGCGACGGCTGGGTCGCGCAATGCGTCATCGATGTGTGAGGTGCCATGGACATCGGCGGCCTGACGAAGATCGGCGACACGCAATGGCAGGTGCCGAAGCGTGGCGGAATGCGGGTGCCGGGCGTAATTTTCGCCGACGCGGCGCTCGTCACGAGCATGGACGACAAGGTGCTGCAGCAGCTCTGCAACGTCGCCGCGCTGCCTGGGATCGTCGAGGCCGCCTATGCCATGCCCGACGCTCATTGGGGTTACGGATTCCCGATCGGGGGCGTTGCTGCCTTCGATCCCGAGGAGGGCGGGGTGATTTCCGCTGGCGGCGTGGGCTTCGACATTTCCTGCGGCGTGCGCACGCTGCTCACGGGGCTCACCCGCGCCGATATCGAGCCGGTGAAGATGGCACTCGCAGATTCGCTGTTTCAGAACATTCCCGCGGGCCTCGGCAGCACCGGCAAGATCTCGCTGGAACCCGCCGCCATGGACGCGATGCTCGGGGGCGGCGCGGTGTGGGCGCTGGCGCAGGGCCATGGCCGGCCCGAGGACCTGGAGCGGATGGAGGAGCACGGAAGGGTCGTCGACGCGCGGCCGGATTTCGTTTCGGACCAGGCGAAGCGGCGCCAGCATGACGAGATGGGCACGCTGGGCTCCGGCAACCACTATCTCGAGGTGCAGGAGGTGACGCTGATCCACGATGTCGCCACGGCCGCGGCGTTTGGGCTGAAGCAGGGCGAGATCGTGGTCAGCATCCATTGCGGCTCGCGTGGGCTGGGCCACCAGATCGGCACCGAGTTCCTGCGGGAGATGGCAGAGGCGGCGCCGGGTTTCGGCCTGGCGCTGCCAGATCTCGAGCTGGCCTCGGCGCCGATCACCTCGGAGTTGGGGCAACGCTACCTCGGCGCGATGCGCGCCGCGATCAACTGCGCCTATGCCAACCGCCAGATCATCACGCATCTCACGCGCCGCGTCCTGGCGCATTTCTTCCCCGGCGGCGGGTTCGATCTGCTGTTCGACGTCTCGCACAACACGTGCAAGGAGGAATGGCACCTGGTCGGCGGCAAGCGGCGGCGGTTGTTTGTCCATCGCAAGGGCGCGACGCGCGCCTTCGGTGCCGGGCACGCGGGACTGCCGGCTGCGTTTGCGGCCGTTGGCCAACCCGTCATCATCGGCGGCAGCATGGGAACCAGCTCCGCGATCCTCGCCGGCAATCCGCCGCCGGAGCGGGCCTTCGCCTCGGCCTGCCACGGCGCCGGGCGCGCGATGAGCCGCCATGCGGCCCTGCGACAGTGGCGTGGGCGCGAGGTCGTGGACCGGCTCGCCGAACGGGGCATCATCATCAAGAGCCCGACCAGCCGCGGCGTCGCGGAGGAGGCACCGGGAGCCTACAAGGATACGGGCGCGGTGGTCGATGCCGCCCATGCCGCGGGGCTCGCGCGCAAGGTCGCCCGCCTTGAGCCGATCATCTGCATCAAGGGCTAGAGTCTATGCCGCTCCCTCTGGAGTCAGAGCGGGACCACGGTGCTGGCCTGCGGCCCCTGCTCGCCCTCCCCCTCGTGGATCACGTAGCGCACCTTGTCGCCAATGTTCAGCCGCTCGTAGCCGGCACCGAGCACGGCGTTCTTGTGGAAATACACTTCCTCGCCGGTTTCAGTGAGGAGGAAGCCATGATCGGGCAGCAGGCTGGCGATTTTGCCGATAACGGGCGGCGCGTGCGACTTCACGTCGCCGCGCAGCTCGCGCACGCGATCCTGAAGCTGCCGCTGCGCCGCATCGAAGGCATCGCGCAGGGCCACGTGGAGGTCCTCGTGCGCGTGGTGCTCCGGCGGATCGCGCCGTACCACGATCTCGCCGCCGGGGACGAAGAGCTCGATGCGGACGTGATACAGGTTCCCGCGATGGTGGCGCCGGTTGCTCGGCTCCACCGTCACGTTGCAGCCGACGATGCGGCCGGAATATTGCTCCAGCTCCGCGATGCGCGCGCGCACCTGTTCCTCGACGCCGATCGGCGCCGCCATGTTGCGGAAGGAGAGGCGGAATGGTTCCTGCATCGTCGGCTCCTCGGACGAGGCGCGAACACTAGGACGGCTGACGGCCGTCGGCGTTGACTTCGATCAACCGCCACATGTCGCGGGCCGTTCGCGGGGTGCGCTCAGCGCCCTTCATGGCAGACCGCGATGGCGCGGGCGATGGACTCGCTAGCGTCGAGAACCGTCAGCCGGGCGGCGGCGACCGAACGGGGAGCGCGGAACGGCGGCACGGTGTTGGCGACGACGATGCCGTCGATGGAGGGTGCGGCGAACAATTCCTGCGCCCCGCCGATGAACAACCCGTGTGTGGCGGCGGCCATGACCTTCGCGGCGCCGGCGGCGCGGCAGGTCGTGGCCGCGCGCAGCAGCGTACCGCCCGTGCTGATCAGGTCGTCGATCACCACCACCGTCTTCCCGCGGACGTCCCCGGCGAGCAGGCCGCCGCTGACCACGCCGCCGCTGCGGAATTTCTCGATGATGGCATTGCCGATCTCGCGCCCCGCCTGATGCTCCAGCTCCTGCCGGAACTGTTCGGCACGCTTGGCACCGCCGGCATCGGGCGAGACCACGACCATCGGCTCGGCATGCGCCTGCGAGGCGAAATGCTCGGCAATCAGGGGCGCGCTGTCGATATGCCAGACGGGACAACGGAAGGCGTTCTCGAACGCCGCGAGGTTGTGGACCTCGGAGACGATCACCCGGTCGATGCCGACCGCCTCGAACAGGGCGGCGACGTAGCGCGTGGCGATCGGGTCGTGCGGCTTAGTCCGCCGGTCCTTGCGGGCATAGCATAGATACGGCACCACGGCGGTCACCCGCGCGGCGCCCGCGTCCCTCACCGCGCCGCAGAAGAACAGCAGCCGGCAAAGCTTGTCGTTCGCGCTCTGATCGTTATCGCCGTGGAGCGCATGCAGGACGAACACGTCGTGGCCCCGCACATCCTGCAGCGGGCGCGCCTTGTGCTCGCCGTCCTCGAACTCGCGCTCCTCGTGCGGCCCAAGCTCGACCTCCAGCCGGTGCGCGACCAGCAGGGCAAGCTCCCGCGTGGCATTCAGGCCGAACAGCGCCAACGGAGCATGTTGCATCGGGACTTTCCCTAATGGCCGGCGGCCGGGGCGAATGCGGCGGACTGCGCGAGCAGCTTCGTGACGTCCTCGTCGTCCAGTTGCGGGAACCGGACGTAGAACTGCCCGACCGCTTCGAAATCAACCGGAGTCTCCAGGCAGACACAGGCATCCGCCTCCGCGCGGAGCTCCGCGAGCGCATGCGGCGCCGCGACCGGAACCGCCAGCACCACCTGGTCGGGCCCGCGCCGGCGCGTGGCCCGCAGCGCCGCCCGCATCGTCGCACCGGTGGCGATACCGTCGTCGACCACGATCGCTGTCCGGCCGCGGACGTCGATGGGCGCGCGGCCAGCGAGCCACACGGCCCGGCGGCGCTCGATCTCGCGCCGCGCGGTCTCGGTTGCAGTCTCCAGATACTCAGGTGGGACGCGCAGCGAATGCACGACATCCTCGTTGAGGACACGCTCGGGCGGTTCGCCCTCGGCCAGCGCGCCGATGGCCAGTTCCTCCCAGTGCGGCGCGCCGAGCTTGCGCACCAGAACGAGATCGAGTGGGGCGTGGAGCGCACGGGCAACCTCGAAGCCGACGGGCACGCCGCCGCGGGGCAGGGCGAGGACCACCGGGCGCCTGTCCCCATAGCTCAGCAGCGATTTGGCCAGGCGTCTTCCGGCATCGTTGCGATCACGGAACATATGCGGCGACGTTGTCCGATTTGACGTGCAGGTGCGCGAGGAACCAGGATCGGGCGAGCGCCACCACAGATTCCAGCGCACCCTCTTCCTCGAACAGGTGCGTGGCACCGCGCACCACCTCCAGCCGGTGTTCGCAGTGTAGTTTCCGCTGCGCCGCGGCGTTGAGCGTCAGCACCTCGGGGTCGTTCCCACCCACGATAAGGAGGGTCGGCGCCGTAACGCGTTCCAGCGCGCTGCCCGCGAGGTCGGGCCGCCCGCCGCGGCTTACGATCGCCTGAACGTCGCCTTGGCCGGCCGCGGCCACCAGCGCCGCGGCGGCGCCGGTACTGGCGCCGAAGAAGCCGAGCGGAAGGCCGCGGACGGCGGCGAGGCGGCTCGCCCAGAGCGCGGCCTCGTGGAGCCGGCCGGCCAGCAGGGGAATGTCGAAGACGAGCCGACGGTCGGCCGCTTCCTCCTCGGTCAGCAGATCGAACAGTAATGTTGCAAGGCCGGCACGTTGCAACGCCTCGGCGACGAAGGTGTTGCGCGGGCTGAAGCGGCTGCTGCCCGAGCCGTGCGCGAAGACGACGAATCCGCGCGCCGAGGCTTCGGGTAGCCCCAGCAACCCCTCCCCGACGTGCGGGGGCAGCCTCACGGACAAAATGCGAGGCGAACCGCCGTTTCTGTGGGAACCTGGTTGCATCTATTCTTTCTAATCGGCGGCTCGGCCGGTTGCATTGATCGGGGTCAACCAGCGCGGACGTCCAGATGCGCCAGCCGCAGCTTGATCATCTGGCCGGCCCTCGCTGCGGAAGCCGGACAAAGCGCCTGCCATAGCCGCGGATCGAGATTCGGCCGTGGCGGCCCGATCCAGAAGCCCTGCCGCCGCACGCCGAGGCGGTTGGCGATGTCCACCGCGCGCATCTCGTCCGTTGCATCCGCGAACGTTCCGTGGACCAGGGCCGAGCATCCGGCGGCCAGGATCGCGGCGGCCGAGTTCCATGAATCCACAGGGAATTCATCAAGGTGAAGCAGGCGCGCTCCCGGCACCGGCTCCACCATGCCCGCGGTCGCGGCCGCGACGCGCGCGCGCAGATGCCGGTCGGCGGCGCCCATGAGGATCAGCACGGGCGGCTGTGGCGAGAGGAAGCGAATCCCGGCCTCGATGTGACGGCGCGCGAAGGCCAGCCGGCGCGCGGCCTCGTGCGGGTCCGCGCGCCGCGCCGCGCCTCCGGCGAGCGCGTAGCTGCGTGTTGCAGCGCGCAGCGCCAGGAACAGCGGCAGGGCGCGCAGTCCCTCGCTATCCGGCGCGATGTCGAGATAGGCATTGAAGAGTGCGTTGGCGAGACGGCGGCCACCGCTCAGCAGCAGATCCATCAGCAGAAAGGCGAGATCGTAAAGAACATCGATGCAGCCGACCTCGTCGCTGAACTCGATGCAGTCGAACATGGTCGGCTGGCCGCGGAACAGGCAGATATTGGCGAGCCGGAGGTCACCGTGACAACGGCGGACCTTGCCCTGGTCACGGCGGGCATCGAGCATTGGTCCGACGCGGTTGAGCCAAGCGCGTGTCTGCTCGCCGAGCGTGCCGACCGCGGCCCCGTCCAGCGCGTCGGCCACCCGCGATAGCTCCCTCTCGTTCTGCGCGATGACACGACGCATGGAAGCGGCCCCGCCATACAGCATCGCCGGCGGCGCATTCGCGTGCAGGTGCGCAACCGCCTCGCCGAGTTTCCGCATCAGCGTTGGGGTCAGGCGCCCGGTCTGGGCCATGCGGTCGAACAGATCCTCTTGCGCAAAACGGCGCATGACGACGACGTAGTCCAGCGCGTGGCCAGGCCCGTCGAAGGCAAGACGCCCGGTCTCATCGCGGGTCACGGCGCGCATGCCGAGGTAAAGACAAGGTGCCGTCCGCCGGTTTAGCCGCAGTTCCGCGGTGCACGCGTCGCGACGCAGCGCGAGCGTTCTGTAGTCGAGCGAGGCGTAGCGGATCGCTCGCTTGAGTTTGTACGCGCGCGTGCCAACCAGAAAGACGATCGAACAATGCGTGTCGATGCGCTCGACCGGTTGTCCGACGTCGTAGCTGGCGGCGTCCGAGAGGAAGGCGATGACGGCCTGCTGATTGTCCTCATCGGGCGTGTGCGGCGTGACGACCGCCGGGGCAGGTGTGCGCGCCGGTCGCGGCGCTGCCGGCTCTCGGGGCCCGGAGCGCGTCGGATCCGAAAACGCCGCTCCTCGTTGCGGATCGTAAACCATTGGGTACCCAACGTGGCCGGAGAACTGCGCACGATGCAGGTGGGCGATTCCCGCGTCCAGCGTGCGCGGTCATACAAACCCGCTGTGCCCTTCGGGACGCGATCGCCTTAAATTTTCAACCTAAAGAAATCTCCGAGCCCTGCATTGATGCAGATCAGCGCTCATGCCGCGCGGCTGACGGCGTCAGTCGCGCACGGCGCCTCGGAAGCGTCGGAAGTAGACGGCGATCTCCTCCTCGGAAAGACCGAGGTCGAGCAGCGCAAGAAGAGATGCCAGTGGGACATCCGCCCCGACGATCGCGCGGGCCGGTTCGCGCGCGGACATAGCCGTATCTCGCCCCAACGGTGGCTTGTTCCTGCGACGAGTGTGGGCGTCGTCACTCATGCCGGCGCTCATGGATATCGGACCAGACTGGATCCCCCCTTTGCGGCCGCGGTTACCGCACAGGCGGGTGGAATGTGGATCGGTCACGGATCGCGGGGCAACCGCCGGAATCTACGCAGCATTCTGGCCGTCGCCGGGGCGCTCTGGCGCGAAGCCGCTGCGCTGGCGGGCCACCAGCGCCAGCCGCACCAGGCTGGCCAGCGATCGTGCCCCGAGCTTGCGCATCACGAGCGCGCGATGGCTCTCGACGGTGCGCTGGTTGATGTTGAGCCGTGCCGCGATTTCCTTGTTCGCGAGGCCGGCCACCACGAGATCGAGAATCTCGCGCTGCCGCGCGGTCAGCCGCGCGATCTCCCGCGCGGCCCCGGCACTGTCGTCCGCGTGCGCGTCCGGATGGCTCGTCCGCTTCAGCGCTCGTGTGATGGCGGCGGCGAGTTCCTCGGGATCCACCGGCTTCTCGACGAAATCCATTGCCCCGGACTTCATCGCCGTGACGGCGTCGGCGATCTCGCTGCTGCCGGTCACGATGATCGCGGGCAGGGGGATGTCGCGCTCGGCGAGGCGGCGGAGAACCTCGATACCGTCCATTCCAGGCAGCCTGAAATCGATGAGCGCGCAGCCGGTGGCGTCGGGCGGCAGTGCGTCGACGAAAGACTCTCCGGAGGCGAAATCCTCGACGTGATAATGCTGCGCCTCCAGGAACGTTCGCATGGCCTTACGCAGGAGCGGGTCGTCGTCCACGACGAAGATCGTCGGTCCCTCAGCCGCGGCCCGCGCCGGAGGAGCGGCGGCGGGGCCCCCGGCCGCCACGGGCTCCGGGGGCGTCCAGCCGGCAAGCTGCTGCAGCGCCTGCCACAACTGGTCGGCATGGATCGGCTTGGCCAGATGCGGCAGGCCGCTTTCCTCGATCTTACGCAGCGTCCTCGCCGAGACATCCCCGGTCAGCACCAGCGCCGGAATATCCCGTCCCGCCGCCGCGCGCAGGTGGGCGATCGCGCCGAGCCCATCCCAGGTGCCGGCGAGCGAGTGGTCCGCGATGATCAGGTCGGGCGGTGCCGGGTGCCCTGCCAGCAGCCGCAGTGCCGCGTCGCCGCTCGCGGCCACCAGCGGTTCGAGGCCGCGCGCCGCGGCGAACATGGCGAGCGCCTCGCGCACGCCGGGATCATCCTCGATGATCACGATCGTGCCCGGGCGAATTGCGCGGCGGCCTGGCGGCGCCGGCATCGGGTCGCCCTCTCCGGGTCGTTCCGCGCGTGGCGCGAGCGGCACCTCGATCGAGAACATCGAGCCGCTCCCCAGGCGCGAGACGAGGTCGACGCGGTGGCCCAGGCGCTCGGCGAGACGCTGGACGATCGACAGGCCGAGGCCGAGGCCGCGAACGCCGGCGGCCTGCGTCGAGGCCGTGCCCTGGTGGAACTCCTGGAAGATGGCCTGCTGCTCGGATTGCGGGATGCCTGGCCCGGTGTCCCAGACCTGGACCGAAAGAAACGCGCCGCGGCGGCGGCACCCGAGCAGGATTTTACCCCGCGGCGTGTACTTGATGGCGTTCGACAACAGGTTGCGCAGCATGCGTTCGAGCAGGCGTGGATCGCTCCGCACCACGGCGCTGCTGCGCACCACATGCCACTCGAGGCCGGACGCCGCTACCTGGATGGTGAGATCCTCGCGCAGCCGGGCGCACAGCTCGTCGATCGGAAAGGCGACCATCTGCGGCTGGATGGCGCCGGCATCGAGCCGGTTGACGTCGAGGATGGAATCCAACATGTCGCTTAAGATGCGCAGCGCCTGCGCGCACTGGACCAGAAGCTGCTTCGCCTCGGGGTCCGTCACCTTTTCCTCGAGCACCGCTCGCAGCAGCCGCAGCGTCTGCAGCGGCTGGCGCAGATCGTGGCTCGCCGCGGCCAGGAAGCGCGTCTTCGCGAGACTGGCCTGCTCGGCCTTCTGCCGGGCCAGTTCCGTCTCGCGCTGTGCCTCCGCCGCGTCGGTGACGTCTTCGATCGCGACCAGGATCCTTCGCTTTGAGTCCCGCCGTGGTCCGATTTCCCTTGTGCTCAGGACGAGCTGCCGTCGCCCGCGATGGTTGAGCTCGAGCTCCATCGGATAGGCATCCACGGTGCCGTTGCCGGCCTTGATCGTCTCGACGAAGGCGGCGAGGGCCGGATGATCGGGCGGGGGCCCCCCGGCATCGTCGAGCCGCCGGCCGACCGACTTGCCAGGCGAGATATCGAGGAAGCGGTAGAAGGAACGGTTGGCGAAGAGGATGTTCATGTTCTCGTCGAGCATGACCAGCGGTTCGCCGATCGCGTCGATGATGGACTCGGCATTGAGCTTTGGCGTGAGGGTCTCGTCCCGCGCGGCCTTCATCCCGGTGACGTTGGTGAAGGTGGCAACGACGCCTTGGGCGCGGCCGTCCTCGCCGCAGTAGGGCACGATGGTGCGCCTGAGCAAGGTGCCGCCTGCGGTCTTCACCTCGCGGCGGATCGGCATCGGCCTGGCGAGGACGGATCGCGCGTCGTCGAGCAGCACGGGATCGGCGGAGGTCAGCGAAAGATCCGCAAGCGGGCGGCCGATATCCGCGGGTCCGATGCCCAGCCGCGTGCCCGCGGCCGGGGTGAAGAAGCGGACGCGCAGATCGCGATCGAGCGAGAGGCTTGCGATCTCCCCGCTATATATGATCCGCGGCGTATCGTTTTCCGCGTGATGCCGCTGTTCCGCGGACTTCCGAACAGGGTTCTTGCCCCTCTGTGGCGGCGCAATGTCCGGCTCGCCCTGCGCCTGATTTGGCGAAAGGCTGCCGGGGGAGCGGCGCTGGCCTCCTGTCTGGCCCTTCTTTGCTGTCGGCGTTGCCATCTGCCGTCATCTCGTCACAAAGGTTGTCGGGTCTGCGTAATTTCCGGGCCTATCGTTCCACCGGCAATTAGGATTGAAGATAGCTGAGAAGAGAAGTGGCACGCCTAACATGGCATTGAGCCTGTATCCCCCTTATTCGGAGGAAGAACATGACATCGTTTAGCTTCGATCGAACGCCGCCGGGCCCGACAGAAGCGGACGAACCCCTCTCGCGCTATCGATTTGGAAGCCATATCAATCTACGCACCGATGCGACGATTTTCAAATTTGGCGACCCGGTGCGGCGTTTCTATCGTGTGATCTCGGGAGTTGTGCGTTGTTATGTGGAGCTTCCCGACGGCCGCCGGCAGGTGACGGATTTCCTGTTCGGCGGTGACCTCTTCGGGTTCCAACGCGGGGCGACATACAGCGTGACCGCTGAAGCCGTAACGAATGTCACACTTGCGGTCTATTCTCTCAACCCGCGTGGTGGTTTGCCGGTGGGCATCAGCCCCGAGGCGTCCCATATGTTTCTGACAGCGGTCACGGCGCGATTGGCCGGTGCTCGGGAACAGATGGTCCTGCTTGGGCGCAAGACCGCGGAGGAACGGCTGGCGACGTTCATTCTGCAACTCGCGGAACATACGGGTTCCGACGACGGGACCTGGATCAAGGTGCCGATGACCCGCGGCGACATCGGCGATCATCTCGGGATGACTCTCGAGACCGTGTGCCGCATGTTCAGGTCCCTGCGTGAGAAACACATCATTGCGCTGCCCTCTGCGAGCGAGGTGCGTGTGCTCGACCGCGCCGCTCTCGAGAGCCTCGCCAACGGCGAGGGGGACGTCACGGGTGGGCGGGGCCCCGGCGACGGAGACGGCGCGGACGCGCGGTTCGCGCGTGGCGTGGGCAGTCGTGGAGCGGAGAGTGCGAACCGGGGTCAAGCGGGCTGGCGCGGCAAGGCGGGCGCGCTTCTGGCACGCGGTGGGGCCGCGGGCGCCGCGGTTGGGGCGCTGTCGGTGGTCGTTCCGGATTACGCGGACGCTTTTTTTCGGCTGATCTGATCTGGCGCAATGCATCGCCGCCGACAAGCGTGCATTTTTTCGCTTGTCATAGTGGTCTTCCCCCTCTCTTCGCGAGCAAGAGCTCGCTAACTGCGGCGGCGCCTGGCTGGTGCCGCCGTTCTTTTTTGCCCTGCTGCCGGATCCCGAAAACAATGCCGGACCGTAATGGAC
>JAJZUI010000086.1 GCA_021847175.1 Pseudomonadota bacterium | reverse complement strand
CGCGCGCGCGGCAGGCCGGTACTGTGCTTCGCGCACGTGACCAACCAGATGGCGCAGATCGAAGGCGACTTCGAGAAAGGCGAGGCGGATGGCGCGCGCGACGCGCTGGCTGTCATCGCGGCGGCCGTGCGCGGCTGCGGGTTCGCCGCATGATCAGGCTGCGTGCTCGTGCCGGTGATGCAGGTCGGGATAGTGCGGATGCCGGTGCGCCAGCCGCGTGTGGCGATGGGCGTGCACATGCGGTTCGCCCGGCGGATCGCCCGGCGCGTGCGCATGCCGGTGGTGCTCGTCATGCACATGCGCATGCTCGTGCACCATCTCCTCATGGACGTGCTCATGTTCGTGACGTTCGACCAGATGCAGCGCGATGCCGATCGCCATCAGCACCGCCGCACCCAGCAGGCGGACAGTGATCGGATCAGCGAAGACGACGACCGCGATGGCGCCACCGATAAAGGGCGCGGTCGAGAAATACGCCCCCGTGCGCGCCGTCCCAAGATGGCGCAGCGCCAGCACGAACAAGGTCAAGCTCACGCCGTAACCAAGGAAGCCGATCAGTCCCGCGCCCAGCAGCGTGGCGAGATCGGGCCATGCGGCCCCGCGCGCCAGCGCAAGTCCGAGATTGACTGCGCCGGCCGCCAGCCCCTTCAGCATCGCGATCTGCACCGGATCGGCGCCGCTGAGGTTGCGCGTCAGGTTGTTGTCGATGCCCCAGGCAAGGCAGGCACCGGCGATCAGCGGCGCGCCCCAGCCCAGGCCTGCCGGCCCACCCTGCCAGGACAGCAGCACCGCCCCCCCGAGGATGGCGAGCGCGCCGAGCAGGATGCGGCGGTCCACGTTCTCGCGGAACACCACCCAGGCGATCGCCATCGTGGCCAGGCCCTCAAGATTGAGCAGCAGCGCGGCACTCGCGGCCGAGGTGTGCGCGAGGCCGAACATTAGCAGCACCGGCCCGGTAACCCCGCCTGCCAGCACCACCAGCAGCAGCCAGGGCAGGTCGGCGCGTCGCAGCGGCGCCTCCGCCGCGCCGATGCCGAGCGGCCGGCGGGCAAGTTGCACAAGAGCAAGCCCGACGCCGGAGCCGAGATAGAGCAGGCCGGCAAGCAGCCACGGGTCCACCGCGCCAAGCAGCAACTTGGCAAACGGCGTACTGGCGCCGAACAGTGCCGCCGAGGCCAATGCCATCGGCGCGCCGGGCCAGGTCAGTGCGGTACGGTCCATCACCACGCGTGCTTACAAGATGCGCGGCATTCTGTCAGGCATCGTCGGTCCGGGATGGCGGCTGAATCATCGCCCAGCATGTCACACCGAGCCTGTGTGGTCCGCGAAAGGTGAACGGCCGGGATCGCGACGGTCGAACCGGGAGGCTTGAACCCGAGGCCACCGCGGCTCACAAAGCGCATTGCGTGGGACGATCCCGATGCTCCTCGGTTTCCCGGGAGTTCTTCGATGGAAGATGTTCCGATCCGCGCTTCGCAACCGCCGCGACGTTCCGGCGAACATGGCTCCGGCAAAGCGGTCCGGTCACGTCTGTACGTCGCAGTCATTCTTGCCAATGCTGTGCTGCTTGCGGGCGGCGCGCAAACTCTGACCGAACGTCCCGGATGGTCGAAGGCGCAATATGGCGGGCCGGCTGCCGGCGACCCGACACAGGGCCAGCGCATCGCGGAAGCCAGATGCGCCGCGTGCCACGGTGCAGACGGGAACAGCACGGACCCGCGCTATCCGAAACTGGCCGGACAGAACCCCGCCTATCTCTATTCGCAGCTCCGGGCCTTCAGGAACGGGGCTCGCCGGTCCGACATCATGCGCGGAGTCGCCGCAACATTGTCGCGCAGCGACATGGAGGATGCCGCGAGTTTCTTCAGCCGCCAGACGATCCAGCCGGACATGATCACGAATCAGGATCTGGCGGCGTTCGGCGAGCGCATTTTCTACGCCGGCATGCCCCCGTGCGCCATGTGCCACGGCACGTCCGATGAGGGCGGCATGCCCATGATGGGCATGATGGGACGAGGCATGATGGGGATGATGGGGTCCGGCATGATGGCCAATGCCCCGAACCTGAACGGCCAGCACGCAGCATATATCACTGACCAGTTGCACCGCTTCGCCACCGGCCGGCGCCAGGCCATGATGATGGGCCGCATCGCGGCGTCACTGGGCGAGACGGAAAGGCGGGCCGTCGCGGAATACCTGTCCGGCCTCCGGTGACGCCTTGCCGCACCCGCAGTCGAATACATCGCCCAACGTCTCAGTCGGGTCCCGCCGCCGCGTGCGCCGGGCGGCTGAGCCGATCCATCCAGGCGAGCAGCAGGCCGGAGACGACGAAGCCGAGATGGATGGCGAGCTGCCACGCCACATCCTCCTTCGGGACCTGCCGCAGATCCACGAAGGTTCGCAGAAGGTGGATGGCCGAGATGGCGACGATCGAACTGAGCAGCTTCAGCTTGAGGCCGCCGAAATCCACGACGCCCATCCAGCCGGGCCGGTCGACGTGGTTCCTGACGTGCAGCTTCGAGACGAAGTTCTCGTAGCCGACGAAGGTGACCATCAGCAGCAGGTTGCCCAGCAACGCGAGGTCCACCAGACTCAGGACGAACATCGCGATCTCACCGTCCTCCATGGCGAGCAGGCCGGGTAGTGTCTCGGCCAGCTCCTGCACGAACTTGATGGTGATCATGCCGAGCGCGACCAGGAGGCCGACATAGACCGGGGCGAGCAGCCACCGGCCGGCGAACAGCAGCACCTCCAGAAATTGCTCCAGGCGCATGATCCCGCCGCGCGCGGACGTTGAGGAGGGCTGGGGCGGCCCTGCGTCAGGTGACGTGTTCACCTCCGGACTACCCGAACAGCCGGCCCAGGAACGAGTTGTGCCCCCCGCGCCCCCAGCCATGACCGCCATGTCCGCCACCGTGGCCACCCTGGTAGGGTGGCTCGTAGCCTGATCCCCATGTGGGCGGCGGTGCATTTGGGGCTGCCCACGGACTCTGCGCCGCCGGGGGCGATGGTGCATCCTGTGGCACTGCGGGCGAAGCAGTCGAGTACTGCGCATTGCGCTCGATAATCTTGTCCAGCTCGCCGCGGTCCAGCCACACGCCTCGGCATTTCGGGCAGTAGTCGATCTCGATGCCCTGACGATCGCTCATCACCAGGTCCACGCGGCAGCGCGGGCAGGGCATGCCGGCCCGGGCGTCGGCGGTAGGGGGCGATGCGGTGTTGCTCATGTGCTTGATCCCGTTCAGGACTGTGCAGGCAGTGCGACAGCGGCGTTAAGGCGGGTGTCTGACCGCCGCATGGCGCCAGGGACAGCGTGCCAGCGCAGCAGGCGGAGCGCGTTGATCGTCACCAGCACCGTGGCGCCGGTGTCGGCGAGGATCGCCATCCACAGGCCGGTGACGCCGGCCATGGTCGTCGCGAGGAACACGAGCTTCAGCCCCACCGCGATCGCCACGTTCTGCTTCACGTTGGCGAGCGTCGCCCGCGAGAGCGCGACCAGTTCCGCGACCCCCGAGACCCGCTCGTGCAGCAGCGCGGCGTCCGCCGTCTCCAGCGCGACCGCGGTGCCGCCGCCCATGGCGACGCCCACGGAGGCCGCGGCCAGTGCCGGGGCGTCGTTGATGCCGTCGCCGACCATGACGACCGGGCCACGCGCCTTCAGCGATTCGATCTCGCGCAGCTTCTGCTCGGGCAGCAGGTGCGCGCGCACATCCATGCCGAGGCTGGCCGCGATCGCGCGCCCGGTGCGTTCGTTGTCGCCCGTCAGCATGACGCTCGACAGCCCCATGTCGGTCAGCGCCGTGATCCCCGCGACCGCGTCCTCGCGCGGCTCGTCCCGCAATGCCAGCGCGCCGAGAGGCTGGCCGTCGGCCAGCACCACCACCACCGTCTTGCCGTCCGCCTCAAGTGCGCTGATCGCGTCCGCGATCGGCAGGAGAACCCCTTGCTCGCGGACATAGCTCGGGCTGCCGACCACGACCCGCCGCCCTTCGACAATTGCGGTCGCGGCCTTGCCGGGAACGGCCGCCGCGTCGCTCGCCGCGGGCGCCTGGATGCCGCGCGCCACGGCGGCGTTCAGCACCGCCCGGGCGAGCGGGTGGGCCGAGCCGGCCTCCACGCCGGCGGCGGCGCGCAGCAGGGCTGCCTCCTCGGTGCCGGGGATCGGCAGGATGTCGGTCACGTGCGGCCGGCCGGCGGTCAGCGTGCCGGTCTTGTCGAAGGCGACCGTCACCGCCTTGCCGATCGTCTCCAGCGCCGCCCCGCCCTTGATCAGCAGCCCGCGCCGCGCGCCGGAGGACAGGCCGGAGGCCATCGCGGCCGGCACCGAGATCACCAGCGCACACGGGCAGGCGATCAGCAGCACGGCCAGACCGCGATAGATCCACGTCCACCATTCGCCGCCGAAGGCCAGCGGCGGGACCAGCATCACCAGCGCCGCCACCGCCATCGCGCCGGGCGTCCAGTAGACCGAGAACTTTTCGATGAAGCGCTGCGTCGGCGCGCGGGAGGCGGTCGCCTCCTCGACCATGCGGACGATGCGGCTGATGGTGTTGTCCGCCGCCGCCGCCGTCACCCGCACGCGCAGCAGGGCCGCGGTGTTCACGGACGCCGCGACCACAGCATCTCTCGGTCCACGCGCGACCGGCACGCTTTCTCCGGTGACCGGGCTTTCATCGACCGCGGATTGCCCTTCCAGCACCTCGCCATCACAGGGAATGCGGTCGCCGGGGCGGACCTGGACCACATCGCCGGGGCGGAGCGCATCGGCGGCGATCTCGGCAACGCTGCCGTCGCGCTCGATGCGGGCGGTGCGGGGGATCAGGCTGCCCAGCGCCTTGATGCCGGCACGCGCGCGGCCGGCGGCCACGTTCTCCAGCAACTCGCCGATGGCGAACAGCAACACGACGATGGCGGCTTCGTCCGCCGCCCCGATAACCACGGCGCCAAGGGCGGCGACGGACATCAGCGTCTCGATCGAAAACGGGATGCCGGCGCGGGCCAGCGCGAGCGCGCGCCGGCCGAACGGAAGCACCGCCAGGAGCGTGGCGACGACAAAAATCTCATACGCCTCGGCCGCGAACACAAGCGACCCGACCCAGGCGGTGGCGACGAGGCCCGCCAGCAGCCAGACCAGCTTCGCCTTGCCCGTGCGCCACCAAGCCGCGTCTGCGTCAGCCTCCGCGTGCCCATGGGCGTGGAGATCGCCGCCGGCTTGCGCGTGATCGTGATCGTGGCCGTGATCATGTGCATGGCCGTGGTGATGCGCCCGGGCGACCGCCGGAGCCGGCTGTGTCCCCGGCCCCACCGAGTACCCCAGCGCCTCGACCGTGCGAGGAATCGCCGCCTGATCTGCGCCGGGGTTAAGGCGGGCGGTGAGGGTTTCGGTCATCAGGTTGACCGAGACCTCCTCCACGCCGGCAATCCGCGAAACCGCCTTCTCGATCCTGGCGACGCAGGACGCGCAATCCATGCCCGCGATCCGCCATGACCGCCGTTCCCCGGCAGCTTCCCGCTCCACCAATTCCGACATGCCCGCTCCCATCCACTTGCTGCCGGCAAGATGGCACCTATAGTCACTATAGGTTCAAGCACCTCCCGCCACTTTCTTGTCGGTCGGGAGCAGCGACCCAAGCGTGAGGAAATCGGCGATGAGCGGTGCGGCCTATGCGATCGGTGATCTGGCCCGGCAGACCGGCACGAAGGTCGAGACGATCCGCTGGTACGAGCGCGACGGGATCATGCCCGCTCCTGTGCGGACGGCGGGCGGGCATCGCGTCTATACGCAGGCCCATCTCGACCGCCTTGCCTTCATCCGGCACGCCCGCGAGCTGGGCTTTCCGCTGGAGGATGTGCGGGAACTGCTGCGGCTCGCGGATAAGCCGGAGCGGCCTTGCGCCGAGGCGGACGCGATTGCACGTGTCCACCTGGAAGCGGTGCGCAGCCGCATCGCGCGTCTTCAGGCGCTGGAGGCGGAGCTTGTGCGCATGGTCGCCGCGTGCGGCCATGGGCGCGTGGCGGAATGCCGCGTGATCGAGGTGCTGGCCGACCAGTCGCACGCACACTGCCTGCATGATGGACATGGCGGGACAGGGCTGTAGCCCTCGCGCTCAGCGCGCCGCCTTCAGCTCTGCGCGCAGCTCGGCACCCAGCCCGTCGGCATCGACGTCCGATGGCAGCAGCGAGACGAACCTGCCGGCAGGGTCCATCAGGTAGAGAAACGTCGAGTGGCTGACGAGATCGGCTCCCGACTCTTCATGCCTTCCCGGTGCGTAGAACACACGGTACGCCTTCGCCGCCGCGGCGATCTCAACGTCGCTGCCGGTCAGGCCGATGATGCGCGGATCGAAATTCGCGAGGTAGGTCCTGAGCCGCTCCGGCGTGTCGCGCGCCGGATCGACGGTGATGAAGATCGGCGCAACCTTGTCGGCGAGCGGACCGAGTTTGTTCAGCGCGCCGGCCATCTTCTGCAGCGTCAGCGGGCATTCGTCCGGGCAGTTGCTGTAGCCGAAGAACACCAGCATCCAGCGCCCGCGATAGTCGGCATCCGTCACGGCGCGGTCCTTGTCGTCGGTCAGGTGGAACGGGCCACCGATCGAGATGCCGCGCGGCACGGCGACCGTCCCTCCGGCTTGCTCGCCGCGCGGGCGCAGTTGCACGACGGCGACAGCAACCGCCAGCAGCCCGGTCAGGCCGAGCGCCGTCCAGCGGATGACGCGAAGGGTGCGGATCATGGTGTTTCCGGAATGAGGATCGTCGGCGCGGGTCACTGCGATGCTTCCTTCGCCGTGGTAGTGCCAGCGCGGCGGAATGCGTCCATCACCACGTCCGGCGTCAGCAGTTCAGGCAGTGCGATACCGTCGGGCGCGCCCGGTCCATAAACGACATCGAGCGGCACGCCGTAACGGCCGAAGCGTTGCAGATAGGCGGCGATGACCGGATCGGGCCGCGTCCAGTCGGCGCGCATCGCGACGGTACCGGGTGCGCGCAGCCGGTCCGCGACCGGCGCGCGATCGAGCACCGTCAGTTCGTTGACCTTGCAGGTCAGGCACCAGGCCGCCGTCACGTCCACGAAGACGATGTTTCCCCGCGCGACAAGCCGCGGCAGCGCCGCTTCCTCGAACGGTTGCCACACGGCGCCGTCCTGTGCCGGTGGCGCGATCGGCACGGCACCGCCGCGCAGGGATGGGACCAGCACCGCGATGACGGCCGCGCCGACGGCAGCAAGTGTGGCAACCCGCCGGCGCGCCGGGCGCGTATGGCGCCAGGCGAGCATCGCCAGCAGCACGGCAAGCAGCGCGCCCGCCAGCAGGGCCACGTCCGCCCCGGCTTCCCGCGCCAGCACGAACAGCAGCCATCCGGCGGTTCCCAGGAGCGCGATACCGAGCACGCGCCGCAGCCACGCCATCCACGGCCCCGGCCGCGGCAGCCAGGCGACCAACCCCGGCACCGTCGCAACCGCGAGGAACGGTGCGGCCATGCCGAGGCCGAGGGCGCCGAAGATCAGGGCGATGTCGCCCGGCCCGCGCGCAAGGGCGAAGCCGAGTGCCGTGCCAACGAACGGCGCCGAGCACGAGGCAGCCAGCACGGTCGCGAAGGCGCCAAGCAGGAACGCCTCGGCGAACCAGCCGCCGCCGCGCACCGCGCCGAGCGCACCGGCCAGCCCGCTTGGCAGCGCAACCGGCAGCCAGTTCCAGAGATTCGCGGCAAACAGGGTCGTCGCCAGCGCCATGGCGGCGAGAAACCAGGGATACTGGAACTGAATGCCCCAGCCGATCGCCGCCCCCGCCGCCTTGAGCGCGATCAGCATCAGCGCGATCACTGAAAAGCTCGCCAGCACGCCGGCGGCACTGGCGAGCAGCCCGAGCCGTGCCGTGCGGCGCGCGGCGCCACCGTAGCTCGCCAGCGCCAGCAGCTTCAGCGACAGCACCGGCAGCACGCATGGCATCAGGTTCAGGATCAGCCCGCCGAGCAGGGCGATGCCGATCATGGGGACGCGCACCGTCCCGCCCGGCAACGGCGGCAGCGTGCCGGCCACAGGAACCGCCTCCGCTTCCGCCGACCGCGCGCCATCCACCACGGTCAGGTGCAGCGGCTTGCCGGCGAGTGCAGCGGCCGTCGTGCCGCGGATGGGAACGCGCAGCGTCGCCGCCCGCCCGCCCTCGGCCAGCACGGTCTCGGGACGGCCGGGCGAGAGATCGGGCGCGCCTTCCACGAACAGATCGGGCGAGCGCATCGGCGCGCCCGTGCTCCCCAGCCGCACCGACAGCACCGCGCCGTCCTTGGCCGGTGCCAGGACGGCGCCGCGCAGCGCGAGCTCCGCCGCCGCGAAGTCGCCCGGCACGCGCGCCCACGCCGCCGCGATCAGCGTCGCCTCCGGCCCCGGCTGCGCAAGGCCCGGCGGCAGGTTCAGGTCCAGGCTGGCGTGATACGGGATGCACACCTCCTTGCAGGAGGCGTAGTCCACCTCGGCATGGAGGTGCAGCGGTGCGCCAGGATGGGCGAGCGTGACCGCGATCGGCAGCACCACGCCGTCCACATAGCCGACCGTCTCCAGCCCGCCGAGCGGTGGCAGGCGCTGCGGTGCCGGCCAGGCGATCGTGGCGCCGGCCAGGTTCTCCGACCCTTTCCAGTCGATGGTCGGGGCAACCCCGGCATCGCCGGGCGTGCGCCAGTACGTGTGCCAGCCGGGCGAGAGCCGGAGTTGCAGCCCCACATCGATCCGCGTGCCCGTCCCGGTCGCTTCAACGGCCGAGATGAGGCGGGCGGCTCCATGCGCCTGACGATCCCAGCCACTCGCCGCGGCCCGCGCTGAACCGCCCGGCAGCGCCAGCGCGAGCAGCGGCAGCAGACAAACGGCAATGGCGCGGATTACTGGCACGCGCGCCTCAGTCCGAAGTTGACTTCTCGTGCTGGTGCGTTTGCCACTGGCTGTTCGGCCGCCCGTCGCCACCCATCATGCCGGACATCATCCCGCCCCCCATCATGCCTCCGCTCATCATTCCGCCGCTCGCCATGCCATAGCCCATCATGCGCCCGTTCATCATGCCGTGACCCATGCTCATGCCCATGCCCTGATCCGGCATGCGCTCCATGCCAGTCCCCTGCGCCAGTGCAGGCACGACGAAGCCGCCGAACACAGCGACGATCGCGATGAGTACGAGTGTCTCGTGGAGTTTCATGTCGCTTTCTCCTTGATCGCTACACGACGTCGAACACGCGCGGCGGCGTGCCGTCGCGGCTGATCGCATAGATGGTGAACTTCTCCGTCTTCTCTCCGACCATGCCGGGCGAGCCGGCCGGCATGCCGGGCAGCGTGATGCCGGCGAGTGCGGGCTTCGTGTCGAGCAGTTTGCGGATCGTCTCCACCGGCACGTGGCCATCCACGACGTAGTCTCCGATGAAACTCGTGTGGCAGCCTTCAAGATCGGACGGAATGCCTGCCCTGCGGCTGATCTCGGCCAGATCGTTGGTCGGCCGCACATCGACCGTGAAGCCGTTCTGGTCGAGATACTGTGCATATCCCTCGCAGCAGGTGCAGGAGGGATTCTTGTAGAGCGTCACCGGGATCGCCTCGGCGGCGCGCGCCGCGCGCGGCCGGAGCAGCACGCCGCCGGGCAGCGCGGCCGCCATCAGCATTGCGAAGTCCCTACGGGTCATGGCGATGTTCTCCCATCAGCCCACACGAAGTGTTGTCATCAGCCCGCCGATCTGGTGCTCCATGACGTGGCAATGCAGCATCCAGTCGCCGGGGTTATCGGCGACGAAGGCGACGCGCACCCGCTCGCGTGGGCGCACCAGCACGGTGTCGCCCCATTCGTCATGCGGCACGTCCTCACCGTCGCGGTCGAGCACCTGGAAACTGTGGCCGTGCAGGTGCATCGGGTGCCACCATGCCGTCTCGTTACGAAAATCGAGGATGCAGCTACGGCCACGTTCGATCGCGAACAGCGGCGGCATGTCGGCGCTGCCGTCGCCGGTCATGGAACGGCCGTTGATGGCCCAGGCGGCACCGCCCATACCCATCATCCCGCCGCCGTTCCCCATGCTCATCATCATGCCGCCGCCCATCATCCCGCCCTGCAGGCGCACCTCGTGAACGATGGCGGAGGCAAGGTCCGGGCGCGGCACCGGATTGGGCGGGAGGCGCAGGGGCGCGTCCAACGGATGGGCCCGCAGCGGCGGCCGCGCGTCATAGGCGATGCGGACCAGCGTGTAGGCCAGCCGGTCGTAGAACGCGTCCACCACGCGATAGCGGCGGCCCGGCTCGCCCTGCATGTCCAGCATCACGTCGGCGCGCATCGCGGGACCGAGCAGGATGCGGCCATCCGCCGGCGTGTGTGGCGCGCAGGGCTGGCCGTCCAGCGCCACGATGACCGGCACGTGCCCCTCGAACTGCAGCGCCATGATGCGGGCGATGGCCGCGTTCAGCAGCCGCAACCGGATGCGTTCACCGGCGCGGACGTGCAGGGTTTCCGGCAGGCGGCCGTTGATCGTGACCGTGTTGCCGACCCGCCCGTCCATCGCGATTTCCATGTGGTTGTTGAAGCCGGGTGCGATCTGCGCATCCGGATCCAGCCGCCAATCCTGGATGGTCCAGAGCAGATCACGATCGACCGTCGGCGGCTCGGCCTCCTCGACGACTAGCGCCCCTGCGAGGCCGCGGCCCATCTGCTCCAGGCTGTGATCATGCGAATGGTACCAGAACGTGCCGGCATCCGGCGGGGTGAAGGCGTAGTCGAAGCGGCCGCCGGGCGGGATTGGCCTCTGCGTCAGGCCGGGCACGCCGTCCATCCCGTTCGGCAGGCGCATGCCGTGCCAGTGGACCGTGGTGGTCTCGGCAAGCCCGTTGGTGACCGCGGCGCGGAACGGCGTGCCCTGAGGCAGCCGCAGCGCGGGGCCGGGCGTTGCCCCGTTATAGGCCCACACCGCGGTGGCCGGCGCCGCGTCGCCGACCATGGACACGCGCGCGGGGCCGGGTCGCAGCGTGACGGCCAGCCCGTCGGACGCCGCCCAGCCGGGCCCAGGGAGCCCAATGGTGGCACACGCAGCGCCAGCCTGGAGAAACTGCCGGCGGCGCAAGGCAAAAGCAGGTATGGATGACATTCGCATCGTCCTCGGCGGCCGGCACCTCCGTGATCGGAGGCTCCTTGTCCGGCCATCAGCCCGGCACGCAGGCACGGGCGCAAAGCGGCTGGGAACCGCCTGCGGCCCGGCCGCGGCGGTTCAGACGAGGGCGACGGGTCTAGGGGGGAACGGATCGGGCGCGCGTGGTGCGCCCGCCCAGTGAAGCTGAGGGGCCCGGGCGAAGCGTGTCGGCAGCGCAATGCGCACGGGGAGCAGCACTGGTGCCGGCAGCACGGCCACCGCCCCGGCGCAGGCCAGGATCGGGCACGGCAGCATCTTGCCGGAGGCCGTGCCCGGCGACCGCGCATGCGGGCAGCCCTGGCAGTCCTGATGCATCGCGGCGCCGGCGATGCCGGCCACTATCGATCCCATCCGCATCGGCATGGCACGTGTCACAGCCGGCAGCATCGCCAGCGCGAACAGGAAAGCGACCAGGAAAGGCGCGAAACGCCGCATGACACGGACCCTACGCCTGGCCGTGTCCGGTCTCAAGAGGCGCCCTTGACCATCCAGTGGTGGCAACTCCCGCCTTCCCAGTATTTGGAAGGAAGGGCGGCGGAGAGATTTCCGCATCGGTGGAGACGATGGCCGGCGGCATGATGCTGGCTAGAGCAACCGCGTTGCGCGTCGGCACGCGGAGACGACGCGCCGCATGTTCCCTGGCTACCGGGCGCACGCCGTTACCAACGGGGTGCATGGTGGATTCTGGACGCAACCCGCCTTCACTCGCCTGCCTAACATACATATCCCACGCTGGTGGCATGAGCCTGAGACGCTTGTGCGTGCGCAGCAGTTCTCCGTCGAAGAGGACTGGACGTGTTGAGGCGGAGCTGACTAATCGCGTCCGATCGGCGACGGGGTCGTCCATCGCGCAGATAAGCCTATTCTTGCCTCCGCGCGGCGCACGACCAGCTACAGGCGGCCGCTCCTTCTATTCCTCGACCTTGATCGGCTGGCACGCATCGCGAGATGCATCCGGTCCAGATCGTGCCGGCTTCGTGGGGTTTACGAGATTGCCTGTCGCATGAAGGGTAAAGTGACGTGTGTCCTTGTAACGGATTACGATATCAATCTCGCGAACGTGCTGGTCACGGGTGGTGACGTGTGGGCGAATACACCACTGCCACCGATCGAGACGTCCGGCACCAGCGGCATAAGAGCGGCGCTGAATGGCGCGCTTGGTCTCAGCGTGCTGGATGGTTGGCGGATCGGGGCCAACGTCGAGAGCATAGCCGCCGTGTCGATCGGCGCTGACGGCGACCGTGACCCCACCGCGTACGCGGCCATGCTCTACGACAAGCTCGAACAGATCGTGCTGCCCACCGACTATACCGACTAGGCAAGCTGGAGGTGGATGATCAAGCAGGCGATCGGCGTGATCGGCTATCATTTCAATCACCGGCACATGATGCGTCGCTACGCAACCGGAGCTCATTTTGCCTTGAGGCTCAGGCGTTGATGCTCATAGCTCGCACCGACCTTGCGCAGCGGACGGAGGCTCCGCCGTCATCGACGCGCCAGACCGGAATTCCAAGCACTCGTGCTTTGTCGGCAAGGTTCTCGCAGATACCAGAGCCGGGGAAGACGATCACCCCGATCGGCATCACCTCCAGCATTCGGTCATTGCGCTTGAACGGTGCCGCCTTGTTGTGCCGTGCCCATTCCGGTTTGAAGGCGATCTGCGTGACCTTGCGGGCGTCGGCCCAGCAGGCGGCGATGCGCTCGGCCCCGCGCGGGCTGCCGCCGTGCAGCAGCACCATGTCAGCGTGCTTGCGATGCACCCGGTCGAGCACCGCCCAGATCCGCGCGTGGTCGTTGAAATCGACCCCGCCCGCGAAGGCGATCCGCGGACCGGCGGGCAGCAGCACCTCAGTCTCGGCGCGGCGCTTGGCGGCAATGAAATCGCGACTGTCGATCATCGCGGCGGTCAGGGCGCGGTGGTTGACCATCGATCCCGCGCGCGGGCGCCAGGCCGAACCGGTGTGGTGTTCGAACAGCTCGGCAGCGTGGTCGCGGAGAAGTTCGAAGGCGTCGCGTCGCTCGATCAAGGTCAGCCCCTCGGCGATCAGACGTTCCAACTCGACCGAGCGGATTTCCGAGCCGTCCTGCTCCTGCTGGCTGCGCCGCTGTCGGTCCTCGTTGGTGTCGAGCTCGCGCTGCACGCGGTCCACCGCGCGGTGGAAGAGATTAACCTGCGACCAGAGCACATCGGCGAGGTCGGGTTCCAGGCGCGTCTCGGAAAGGGTGGAGACCAGGGCGTCGAAGATGTCGGCCAGTGCGCCTTCGAGCCGAGCAGCCTCGGGGAGTGGCCGTGGGTCCGGGTCGTCCTGGTAGGGGCGCTGGCCATAGAGCTGCAACTCGTCGAGCAGGCGGGCAGTCGGGGATGCGGCGTGGGCTGGCTCGGCGTCGTCGTGGTGCTGGGTGACGCGGTCGGTCGCCATGATCGGTGTCCTCGTTCGGCTGGCCGCGCCCATCGCGGCCTTCACGGCGATCCCTTGGCCGGGGCCGGGCCGGGGCTGCACCGCCAAGCTCCGCGCGGGCGGCCGGAGCGCAGCGGAGGACGGCGGGTGGCGGCTATTTTGCCTCGCGATGCAAAGCGCTCTCTTTGGCCGGGGTCCCCATCGCGCCCGCGCGATGGGGTGGCGAGCGCGGCGGAAAATAGTCGCCGCCCGCCGTTGCCTCCCCGGCCTGGCTCTGGCCCGATCGCCGCTCTCAGAAGGCCGTGGGCACGGCCCGCTCCCGGACACGAGGCACACCGGCGACCGGCGGCGCTCGCCTAGGCGCGGTGCCTCGCCAGGCCCCTCACGCTGGAGCCGCCGACTGGGTGGCCCCCCACGCAAAGCGCTCGGCATCCTCCGGGGTGAGCTGGGCGCGGAGCCGTGCCAACAGGGCGTCGGCGCCGAAGCGGCGCAGGTCAGCATTGAAGTCGTTCGTCACCGGCCAGAGAATGCGCGCCTCGGTCCCGGCCGCTCTGGCCCGGTCGCGCAGGCGCATCGCCGCATGACGCCCGGCCGCGTCGTTGTCCCGCGCGATATAGAGGCGGCGCAGTGCCGGCGGCAGGATCAGGGCGATGAGGTGGTTGGCCGAGAGCGCCGCCGCCATCGGCATGTCGGGCAATACGCGTCGCAGCGACAGCATCGTCTCGATGCCTTCGGCCGCGATCATGACGTCGGACGCCATGCCGAAGCGGACGGCGTTGCCGAGGAGATGGCCCAGCGCACGCCGTGGTGCGGCAATCGGCGCCTTGCCGGAGCCGTCCCGGTCGAGCCAGGTGCGATGCACGCCGGTGATCGCGCCGGCGGCGTCGGTGACCGCGGCGATCAGCGCCGGCCAGGACTCACGGGGGGCAGCGTCATGCGCCCGGTAGAAGCAGGCGGGGTGAAAGCGAAGCGCCGGCACGACCTCCAGCCGCGCGGTGATGCCGCGGTTGCGGAGATAGGTCTCGGCCAGGGTCCCGACGATCGGGCGCGACAGAGCCAACAGCCGGCGAGCCGAATCCGACGATCCCGCTCGTGCCGGTGCGCGCGGCAGCTCCCGCTTCGGCAGTCCGAGGAAGGCCCGGGCCTCGCCCAGCGCCTCACCCAGGCGATCGAGACCACGGTTGAGCCGGATCAGGTCGAGCAGATCGCCGTGCTGGCCGGTCGCGGCGTCGGTCTTATGTTCAACTGCACATAAGACTGAATATGTTGCGCTGAGAGTTATGTTGCGCATTTGCGATTGGGGGCTGTCTCACAGACGATTGACAGCTTGTACGCAACATAATGTCAGCGCGCTGCGGGGGATTTGGTGATGCCCCGCGACGCTTC
>JAJZUI010000085.1 GCA_021847175.1 Pseudomonadota bacterium | reverse complement strand
TCTGCCGGTGCACGGCGCCCAGCCCCGCGACCTCCTGATCCAGCAGCAGCGGCACGAACTCCGCGCACTGAACCGGCTCGCCGGCAACGGCGCGGCGGTCGATCGCCAGCACGTCGAGCCCTGCGGACGCGGCGGCCTGCGCCGCGCGGCTGCCCGCCGGCCCCAGCCCGACCACCAGAAGATCGGGCGAGAGGTTCACGCCGCGCAGGCCCGCCGGCCGGAAAGCCCGTCGAGGGCGACGGCGCAGCACGCATGCTCCTGCAGCACCGGCCGGCCGATCGCGCGCGCGAGCGACACGATGCCGGAGGCCGGATACGCGATGCCGTCGAAGCCCGCCATTACGGCGTAGGCATCGGTCTGCATCTTGTGCGCGCCCGCGGGCCTGGCGCAGCCGAGCTGCACCGGTGCGTGGCGGATGCGCCTGCGCGCAGCGAGGAACACCTCCGCGATCTCCTCCGGCGATGGCGTCGCGAAGGGTTTGTCGTGCGGTGCGTAGAACGGCATGACGACGACGAGCACGAGCGCCGCGATGGGCACGCTCGCCACCATCTCGAGCGCCTTCATCTCGCCCAGCATGCGGCCGTAGTGCAGGCCGATGATGATGTGCGGCACCACCTCCATCCGCGTCGCCGTCAGCGCCGCGAGCGTCGCCTCGTAGTCCGCCACCGGCCGCTCGAGGTGATAGACGTCGCGGATCGTCTCCTCGGCACCGATCACGTCCACCATGGCGACATCGACGCCCGACGCCTCCATCAGCCGCGCGCGGCGCTCGTCGATCAGCGCGGCGTGGGCGGCAATGCGCAGCTTCGGGAAGTCGCGCTTCAGCCGCTCGATCACCGGGTAATACCGCTCGTACGGCACCTCGTTGCGACGGTTCGAGCCGCCGGAAAGCAGGAAGCCACCGAGATCGCGCTCCTCCACCATCTGGCGCACCTGCCGGTCCAGTGCCTCCGGGTTCGTCGCCGGGATCATCGGTCGCAGGATCGCCGCCTGGCAGTGGTCGCAATTGAGCGCGCAGGCGCCGCCGGTGATCGAGAAGGCCGGGAACGCGCGGCGGCCGCAGCCCTTCAGCTCCTCGCTCTCGTAGGCGCGGAAGGTGGGCGTGTAGAACCGCAGCGGGCCGAGCGGCCGCTCGCGCGCCTCCGCCTCGAAGCCGGCGACCAGGTGCGGCGCAAGCGGCAGATCCTCGAACGCGTCGATCCCTTGCACCGCGTCAAGCCAGGCACTCATCGCATCCCCCTTTCGCGCCGGTCCACGGGGTGCAAGGCTGCGCGCGTGAGCGAGGTGCGCCCGTGAAGACCATTGCCGTTCTGCAACATACTGACTCCGAATATCTCGGTCTGCTCGAGGATCATCTCGAGGGACGGTCGATCCGCTTCGCCTATCTGCGTCCGTTCGCGCCCGGCGCGCGCCTGCCCGCGACGGCGGAGGGCTACGACGGGCTGGTCATCCTCGGCGCCGGCCCGCGCGGCGTCGTGAGCGGCGACCTGCTGGCGAGCCTCGGCGCGGAACTGCGCCTCGCCGCGGATTTCCTGGCGCGCGACCTGCCGGTGATCGGCATCGGCATCGGCTCGGCGATCCTGGCGCTGGCCGCGGGCGGCGGTGCCGAGGAGGCACCGTTGCGTTTCGTCGTCGGCACCGCGCGGCTGGTGGATGCGGGGGCGCTCGGCGGGCATCTCCCCGAAACCTGGCCCTACGCCCTCTACATGCGCGACCGGCCGGTGCCGCCCACGGGCGCGCGCATCCTCGCCCGCGACGACGAGGGCGCGCCGGCGCTGTTCGCCGTCGGCGCGCGCAGCTTCGGCTTCCTGAGCCACCCCGGCATCAAGACCGGCATGGTCGAGGACCTGATCATGGAATTCGACGAAGTGCCCGAGGGAACCGCCGAGCGCCTGGCGGAACTGCGCCGGATGCAGCCGGAGATCGCCGCCGCGCTGGCGCCGATCATGGCGGGCCTGATCGGCGCGACCGGGCTGATGGCGACGGACTGACCACCTCACGAGGTTCAGCACGGACGTTTCCCGTTCCACGGCGACCGCATCCGCCCTCCCACGCGCCCGGGTGTCGATACGCGGCCCCGTTTGATTTCCGCCACAGAATGCCGTCGCCGAATTCGCCACAATACCCTCTTGCCTCATATTCCGTTTGGCGCATCCATAGAAGCGCTTTCTTGCCGGCACCACCAGCCATCCTTTATTGGCATTGCGCCCGCAACCTGCCACGAACCGCGCCAATGAGCGACAACCCCACCGCGATCGACCTCCCCGCGATGACGCGCAACGCGCGTGTTGCGGCGCGCTTCCTCAAGACCCTCGCGCATGAACAGCGGCTGCTGATCCTGTGCCATCTGGCGCACGGCGAGTGCTCGGTCGGCGAACTGGAGGCGCGGCTCGGGATGCGCCAGGCCCACCTGTCCCAGCAGCTCGCGCGCCTCAGGCAGGACGGGCTGGTGCGCACCCGCCGCGCCTCCCGCACCATTTTCTATCGTCTCGCGAGCGAGGACGCCGAGGCCATGATCGGCGTTCTCTACGAGCGTTTCTGCGGCCGCGGCGATGCATCACGGTCCTGCCGTCCGCTGTCTCCGCAGCCGGCCAGGGCCGATAGATAGATTTTTTTGCATATGTGGCTGGCGGGCGGGGAGGTTCTTCGCTACGCTGCCGCGACGGGCGATCGTGGACCAACCGCGCACGCCTTTCCAGGATATGCATAAACGGGGGAAACGTGGCGCATAAGCTGCTGATCATTATGGTGAATACCGACCCGCGGAATGGCGAGGAACTGGGCGCCCCGTTCTTCCAGGCCAGTGTCGCCGCGGCGATGGATTATGAGGTGGAGGTGGTCTGCACCGCCACTGCCGGCTCGCTGATGAAGAAGGGCGTGGCCGAGAAGCTGCACGTGAAGCCGGGCTCGCCCAAGACCGTGTACGATTTCATCCGCGACGCGCACGAGGCCGGGGTGAAATTCTACTGCTGCTCCCCCAATCTCGATCTGTTCGACATGACGGAGGACGACCTGATCCCCGAATGCTCGGGGATCGTGGGCGGCGCCCATGTCATTTCGTCCGTCATGGAAGACGACGACACGAAGGTTCTGACCTACTAGCTAGGACAGTCGCGACATGACCCATGCGGCGCCAACAGCGCGGGCACTGATCGCCGATCCGGTGTCGGGCGACACGCCGGTCCCCGAGGCAAAGCTCGAGGCGGTGTTCAACGATATCCGCTCGCATCCGCTGTACGACCAGGAGCTGTACGGCTGCCTGAACTGCGGCATCTGCACGGCGACCTGCCCCTCCGCGCACTACTACGATTATTCGCCGCGCGAGATCGTCCAGCTGCTGTGGACGGAGAATCTCGAAGGCATCTACGACGCGATGCAGGAGAAGATCTGGGCCTGCGCGCAATGCTATACCTGCGCCGCGCGCTGCCCGTTCCACAACTCGCCGGGCGGGCTCGTGATGATCATGCGCGAGGTCGCGATCAAGCACAGCATGCAGTCGGCCAAGGACGCGCTGCGCCCGTTCACGCGCGTGCTGCTGAAGGTGATCTCCACGGGCAACCAGCTCGCGCCCAACATGATCACCAAGGACGCGTTTCCCGACTGGGGCCCGAACGTCAGCAAGATCGACGCGCCGCTCGACCTGCTGCGCAAGGCGATCCCGGTGCCGACGCTGCATACGATGGACACGGCCTGGGTCGTCAACCTCAAGACCTCGGTCGAGCTCTACACGATCTGGGAAGCCACCGGCGTGCTCGACCAGCTCGAGCAGGTGGACGAAAACCTCTTCGACGTGATCTCGGACGTGATGGACGAGAAGCGCGAGGAGTACCAGGAATGGCTGGACGAGCAGGATAACTGACGCAACGCCCCCGCAAGGAGCGGTCATGGAAAACACCAAGCAGCCCACAGGCGCCTTCACGGGCTTCGGCCCCGAGTGGCGCGCCACCTCGCTGACCCCGACCGAGGCCCGCACGGCGACGGCATGGGTGGAGACGAAGATCGACCGGCGCTCGATGCTGACCGGCAAGGAACGCGTCGAGGACGTGCGCGAGGCGATGTGGGAGCTCGAGCGCGACGGCGAGATCGTCGTCCACCGCATCAGGGACGAGCACGAGCCGGTGATCGCGCGCACGCTCTACGGCTGGGAGAAGCGGATCCCCACAAACAACCTCTGGCACCACAAGTCCTGCGGCCAGTGCGGCAACATCCCAGGCTACCCGAGCTCGGTGATGTGGCTGATGAACGAGCTCGGCATCCGTTACCTCGACGAAACCGACCAGACCTCCTGCACGGCGTGGAACTATCACGGCTCGGGCATCGGCAACGTGGTGAGCCTCGCGGCCGTGTTCCTGCGCAACTTCCACCAGGCCTATGTCTCGGCGAAGGCGCAGGGCCTGCCGGAGGGCACCTATTTCCCGCTCATCCATTGCGGCACCTCCTTCGGCAACTACAAGGAGATGCGCCACTACCTGGTGCACTCGGCCGAACTGCGCGAGCAGGTGCGCAAGATCCTCGCCAAGCTCGGCCGCCTCGTCGACGGCAAGCTGCTCATCCCCGAGGAGCTGGTCCACTACTCCGAGTGGCTGCACGTGATGCGCGGGCGCATCGCCGAGCGGCAGAAGATCGACTGCAGCCAGATCCGCGCCACCGTCCACCCCGCCTGCCACGTCTACAAGATGGTGCCGGAGGACGTGATCTACGACGAGACGGTGATGGACGGTAACCGCGTCGCCGTCTCCACCGGCCTGCTGCAGAGCCTCGGCGCGCAGGTGATCGACTACTCGACCTGGTACGATTGCTGCGGCTTCGGCTTCCGCCACATCATCGGCGAGCGCGAGTTCACGCGCTCCTTCGCGATAGACCGCAAGATCCGCGTCGCGGTGGACGAGGCGAAGGCGGACGTGATGATCGGCCACGACACCGGCTGCATCACCACGCTCGACAAGAACCAGTGGATCGGCCGCGCCGTGGACAAGGTCTACGAGTTGCCGGTGATGGCGGACTGCCAGTTCGCGGCGTTGTTGCTGGGGGCGCATCCCTACAAGCTGGCGCAGCTGCATTGGCACGCCTCGCCGTTCGAGAAGCTCCTCGAGAAGCTCGGCATCGACTGGGAAAAGGCGAAGGCCGAGTTCGAATCCTATCTCAAGGAGGTCGCGGCCGGACGCGGCGAGAATCTCTACGATCCGCGGCGCGCCATCACCTCGGGCCCCGGCTACGTGCCGCCGGCCGCACTCACCCAGGGAGGTGCGGAATGAGCGCGCCGGTTCTCGTTGTCGGCGGCGGTCCCGCCGGGCTCTCCGCGGCGCATGCGCTGGCCAGCACCGGCACCAGCGTGGTCCTGGTCGACAAGGCCGATCGCCTCGGCGGCGCGCCGATCCTTTCCGGCTACGCCAAGCTCGTCCCCTCCGGCGAGTGGGCGCGCGACGCCATCGGCGGCATGGTCAGGCGCGTCGAGGAAAACCCGCTGATCACCGTGCACCGCAACGCGCGCATCACCGATTTCTCCGGCGAGCCGGGCAAGTTCCGCGCGCGCACCTCGACCGGCGCGGATCTGGATGTCGCCAGCGCCGTCCTCTGCACCGGCTTCACCCATTTCGATTCCGTCAACAAGCCGGAATGGGGCTTCGGCACCTATCCGGACGTGGTGACGACCACGCAGGTCGAGCAGATGCTGTCGAGCGGTGCCGGCATCCGCTGCCCTTCCGACGGGCGCGAGCCGGAGCGCGTCGCGATCCTGCTCTGCGTCGGCTCGCGCGACCGGCAGATCGGACGGGAGTGGTGCTCCAAGATCTGCTGCACCGTCTCGGCCAACATCGCGATGGAGATCCGCGAGCACCTGCCGAAGTGCAACGTCTACATCTACTACATGGATATCCGCACCTTCGGCCTCTACGAGGACACCTTCTACTGGGAGAGCCAGGAGAAGTGGAAGGTGAAGTACATCAAGGCGCGCATCGCCGAGGTCACCGCCATCGGCGGGCGGCTGCTCGTCAAGGGCGAGGACACGCTGGTGAAGCGGCCGATCACCATCCCGTTCGACCTGGTGGTGCATGCGATCGGCATGGACCCCAACGTCGAAAACCTCGAGATCGCCGCCACCTTCGGCATCCGGCTCGAGAAGCACGGCCACATCCTGAAGGCGCCGACCTACAGCGCCATGAGCGGCACCACGCGGCCGGGCGTGTTCGTCGCCGGCGCCGCCACCGGCCCCGAGACGATCGACGATTCGATCGCGCAGGGCCAGGCAGCGGCGATGGCCGCCCTCGGCATGGCGCACGCCCCGGTCGCCGCGGCGGCGGAGTAATGTTCGGACTGCGCGCCCGCCCGCAGCCGCCGCCCGCACAAGCGGTCGTGCTCGACCTCAGCGGCGCGCGGCTGCGCGCGGCGCTGGCGGACCTCGAGGAATCGGCGGCACCCACCGGCGGCGTCGAGCGCTATGTCACGGCGCTGGTGCTCAAGGCGGCGCTGTTCGACGAGCTGCTGGCCGGCGGGCGCGTGCGCGACCTGGCGGAGCAGGATTTCCTCGACCTCTGCGCCTTCGTCTCGCCGGTGCGCCGGCGTATCGCCGCCTCCATCGCGCGCGAGGGCTTCGCCAACATCCGCCGCCATCTCGTCCGCCTGCTCGACGGCGCGGAGGATGTCGCGACGGCAGATGCCCGCATGGAGGCGTTTGTCGCCGCCTTCCCCGCGGACCGCGAGCACCGCTGGGTGCGCGACCTCGGCGCCGAGATCCTGCACTACACCGCACCCGATCATTATCCCCTGATGACGCGCTGGGTGTGGGATGCGCGCGTCGGCACCGGCGTGCTGCGCGAACTGTGGTACGCCGAGGACATGGACACGCTGCGCATCGCGGCGGCGGACGACTTCGCCACCTTCGCGACCCTGCGCGACGAGCTCGCGGGCTTCCTCGCGGGGCTCGACATCACCCGCGACGTCTCGCTGCGGATCACGCTGCTGCTCGCGCATGTCTATGCCGGCTACATCAACGATCGCGGCGGCCACTACCTCAAGAACGAATTCTCCCGCCCGGCCGACCCCATGGCGCACACCAGGCGCCTGCTCGGCCTCGATGCCATCGACACGCGGACCGGGCGCGCGCGTCTCAAGCTGATCGACGGCGAGGCCCGCGAAGTAGCGGAGCCGCTGCGCCTCGGCGCCCAGGAATCACGCCATGCCGATTCATGAAAAATCCCTGATCCGCAAGGAGAACCTCGTCACCCACGAGCGGCTCACGCTCGAGGGCGTCGATGTCTCGGGGGACTGGAGCACCTTTATCCAGCCCCGCGTCATCACCGACTACAACGAGGCGATGCAGGATGAGATCGCGGCCCTTCCCGGCGGCGAGGCGATCCATCGCTGCTGGCAGTGCGGCTCCTGCACCAACGCCTGCACGATCAACGCGCTCAACAGCGACTTCAACCCGCGCTACTGGATCTACCTGATCCGCATCGGGCTCGAGAGCGAGCTGCTGCGCGACAAGGACATCATCTGGCAGTGCGTCTCGTGCAACAAATGCACCTATGCCTGCCCGCGCGACGTCAACCCGGAAGGCGTGATGAAGGCGACGGCGCACTGGCTCGAACTCAAGGGCCACACGCCGCCCTCGCCCGCCATGGTGTTCGACGAGGTGTTCTCCGAGCAGGTTTTCGAACACGGGCGCATCGAGGACGGCCGCGTGCTGCGCCGCTTCTTCGCGCGCACCGGCCAGGCGCTGCGCCAGGATTGGCTGGTGGCGATGGTCAAGGGCCTCGTCTCGCGCCTGCCGGTCTCGCTGCTGATCCGTCTCGGCCTCGCGACGGTGATCGAACCGAAGACGCGCGGCTGGGGCCCCGCGCGCGCGGCGATCGCCGAATACGTCGCCGAGCGCCACGCGGCGGACCGGCGAGCCCTGTCACTGCCGGCCGAGGAGTCGAAGCGATGAGCAGCCAGAACAGCAAGGTCGCCTACTACCCCGGCTGCGCGCTGGAGGGCACCGGCAGCGCCTATGACCGCTCCACCCGCGCGGTCGGCAAGGCGCTCGGGCTCGGCATCGAGGAGCTGGAGAACTGGAACTGCTGCGGCGCGATGGAGGTCAAGAACATCGACCCGAAGCTGCAGACCTACCTCTCCGCCCGCAACCTCTCGATCGCCGAGAAGATGGGCCACACCACCGTGATGGCGCCGTGCAACGGCTGCTATCACAACCTGAAGAAGGCGGAATACGACCTCGCGCACGACCTCGCCTCGGTCGAGGTCAACGAGCGGCTTTCGGCGAAGGCCGGGCACGCCGCCTATCGCCCCGGCAAGGTGACGACGATCCACGCGCTCGACTGGATCCGCGACGCGATCGGCGAGGACGGGATCAAGGCGCGGGTGCGCAACTCGCTCTCCGGCCTCAAGATCGCCAACTATTACGGCTGCATGTACACGCGCCCGCGCCACATATTCCCCGAGAAGGACAAGGGGCCGGGCAGCGAGTCCACCTCCAAGCCGCACTTCATGGACGACCTGCTCGCGGCCGCCGGTGCGCAGAACGTCGACTACCCGCTCAAGACCGCGTGCTGCGGCGGCGCGCACACGCTCTCCGATTCCGACACCTCGACGCGGCTGGTGCTCAACCTGCTCACCACCGCGGAGGCGTGCGGCGCGGACGTGATCGCCACCGAATGCCCGACCTGCCACACCGGGCTCGAGATGCACCAGGCGCGCGCGGAGAAGGTGCTGGGCAAGAAGACCACGGTGAAGATCCTCTACTTCACCCAGCTTCTCGGCATGGCGCTCGGCCTCTCGGCGCGCGCCGTCGGCGTGCACGAGAACTTCTCCGAATCACGCGACCTGCTGCGGGAGAAGGGGCTCGGCTGATGGCGGAACCCGCCGGCATCGACGAACGCATCGAGGCGATCCTCGCGGCATCGCCCGCCGACCTCGCGGCGCGCGCGGACGCCCACGCCGACGCGCTGCTGGCGATCGGCGAGGCGGTGCTGGAGCGCTGGGTGATTGCCCGCGGTCTCGTGCCGACCGGGGACGCGGTGGAAGGCTTCCGGCTGCTCGCGCTGCACCGGCAGGGAGCGGTCGGCGAGCCGAGCTTCCATGCCTGCCGCGAGACCTGTCGCGAGCTCGTCTATCATGTCAATCTGATCCGGCTGGAGCCCGACCACCCGGACCGCCCGCAGCGCATCCGCCTCGCCGCCATGGTGGCGCGGCACCTGGTGCTGTTCGTGGACGGCAAGCTGGAGGTGGCCGGGCTCGGCGAGTTCTGCTGTGCCGCCCGCCCGCTGCGCGCCAACGAGGCCGAGGCGGCGGCGGCGATACCAGGCTGATCGATCGACCAGGAGCGAACCCCCATGCCCACAGTCCGCGGCTGCATGCTGCCCGACGACCTTCTCTACGACGTCGAGAACAACATCTGGTACCGCGCGAACGACGACGGCAGCGTCACCCTCGGCATGACCGCCGTCGCCGCGGCGATGGCCGGCCAGCTCGTCGCCTTCACCCCGCGCAAGGCCGGGCGGAAGGTGGAGGCCGGCAAGTCCTGCGCCACGATCGAATCCGGCAAGTGGGTCGGCCCCGCGAAGGTCGCGTTCGACGCCGAGGTGCTGGCGGTGAACGACGCGCTCGTCGCCTCGCCGCGCGTCGCCAACAGCGACCCGTACGGCGAGGGCTGGCTGGTCAAGCTGCGCCCCGCCGACTGGGGCACCGCCAAGGCCACGCTCACGCCCGGCACCGCCGTCGCCGGCCCCTACGAGGCGAAGATGACCGCGGACGGCTTCGCCGGCTGCGCCGCCTGAACCGCGCCCACAGCACGACATCGGAGACACGACATGGCCGACCAGGTTCTCGACGCGAAGGGGCTCAACTGCCCGCTGCCCATCCTGCGCACCAAGAAGGCGCTCAAGGACATGCCCAGCGGCGCCACGCTCGAGGTGCAGGCGACCGACCCCGGCGCGGTGAAGGATTTCGAGGCGTTCTGCCGCACCACCGGCAACGAGCTGGTGGAATCGCGCGCCGCGGACGGGATCTACACGTTCCTCATCCGCCACACCAACTGAGCCGGCTTCCCCGGCTGGGCGCGGCGGCATGGAGATCGACCTCTTCTACGAGATGTCGGTGCCGCCGGGCCGGGGTGCCGACGAGGCAGGCGTGTTCCGCGAGACGATCGAGGAGATCGCGCTCGCCGACGAGCTCGGCTTCGGCGCGGCCTGGATCGTCGAGCATCACCTCATGCCGGGCTACTCCCACGCCACCGCGCCGGAACTGGTGCTCGCGGCGCTGAGCCAGCGCACGCGGCGCATCCGCCTCGGCCATGCCGTGGTGGTGCTGCCCTGGCACCACCCGCTGCGGGTGGCGGAGCGGGCGGCGACGCTGGACATCCTCTCCGGCGGGCGGCTGGAGCTCGGGGTCGGCCGCGGCTTCTCCGAGGCCGAGGCGGCACTGTTCGGCGCGCGGCCGGAGGAGAGCCGGGCGCGGACCGAGGAAGGGATCGCGGTGCTGCGCGCGGCGGCGGCGGGCCCGATCACGGCGGGCGGGCGGTTTTACGACCTCGCCGGCGTCAACGTGCTGCCGAAGCCGCTGCAACGCCCGCACCCGCCGCTGTGGACGGCGGCCGTGAGCCCCGAGAGCTTCCGCTGGGCGGCGCGGCAGGGGCTCGGCGTGCTCGCGGGGCCGTTCAAGCCGTGGTTCATGGTGCGCCAGGACCTCGCCGCCTATCGCGCCGCCTGGCGTGCCGCGCATGGCGAGGCGACGCCCCTGCCCGGCCAGAACCCGCGCTTCGCGATGACGCTCGGCGTGTTCTGCCTGGAGGACGGGGCCGAGGCGCGGCGGCTCGCGGCCCCGGCCTTCACCTGGTTCTACCGCATGCTGCTGGAGCAGACGCGCCCGGTGATGGAGAAGCTGCGGGCGGGCTACGAGTACTACCACCGCTTCCGCCGCCTCGCCGGCCTGCTCGGCCACGCGGTGAGCCTGCCGATGCTGGAGCGGCTCGGCATGGTGGTCGTGGGCGACCCGGCGCATTGCGCGCGGCGCCTCGCGGCGCTGCGCCGCGCCGGGGTGGACCGGCTGCTCTGCGCCGTCGGCGCCGGGGCGCTGCCCACCGCCCTCACCCGCCGCTCGCTGCGGCTGATCGCGGAACACATGCTCGCCCCGGCGACGCGGAGCGCCGCCTGAGATGGACGCGACGCCCGCCCTCGCGCCGTCCGGACGCCGCCAGCATGCCTATCGCGACCCGCTGGCCGAGGTGGACCTGGACGCGCTGGACCCGGCGTTGCCGTGGCTGCCGGAGGAGCTGGTCTCGCTCGCGGGCCTGGCGGAATGGCGGGCGCTGGACGCCCCGGTGCGCCTGCGCCTGGCGCAGCTGGAGTTCGTGGCGCTGGCCGACCTCGGACTGTGGCTGGAGGCGCACCTGCTGCGCCATCTCGGCCGCGCGGCGCCGAAGGTCCGCCGGGTCGGCGCCGAGGCCTATGCCGCGCAGCTCGCGGAGCTGCGCGAGGAGGCCGGGCACAGCCTGATGTTCCTGGAACTGCTGCGCCGCTCGCCCGGCGCGCTGCCGGGCGACCTGCCGCGGCCCCGCCTCGCCGCCGCCTTCGCCGCGCGGCTCGGGGCCTGGAGCGGGCTGTTCTGGGGCTGCGTGCTGATCGGCGAGACGGTGGCGACGGAACTCAACCGCCGCACCCGCGACGCCGCCGGCGTTCCGGCGGTGGTGCGCGACATCGCGGGGCTGCACTTCGCCGACGAGGTGCGCCATGTCGCCTATGCCAGGCTGCGCGTCGCCGACGCCTTCGCGCGCCGGCCGCACCGCCTCGCCGGAGCGGTCCTGCGCCCGCTCGCGCGCCAGTACATCGAGGCGTGCTTCTATCCGCCGGCGAGCCTCTATGCGGCGGCGGGGGCACCCGATCCGCGCCACCTGGCCCGGGCGGCACGCGCCAACCCCGCGCGGCAGGCGCTGGCGGCAACCTGCCTCGCCCCGGCGCGGCGGTTCCTGGCCGGGCGCGGCGTCGCGATCTGACGCGCGCCAGGCTTCCCGCGCGTCGCCGCCACTTGACTCCCTAAGGAAAATCCTATACCCAGGCGCGGGGAGGCGAACTGCGCCCGGAGCGCGGCGCCTCCCTTTCCCGTAGAAACCGGTGCCGATGCCAACCGCCCCGCCCCCGTGCGCGGGCGGCCTCCGGCGTTCGCACCTCCAGCATCAGGAACATCGCGATGACGGACATGGATGTCGAGGCGCTTGTGCGCGAGGCGGTGGCGAACGCGGCCGCCAGGGCAGGTGCCGCGGGGCAGAAGCGGCTGGTGGCGATCACCGCCGAGCAACTGCTGGCGACCGAGTTTCCGCCGCGCGAGATGCTGCTGGGGCCGTGGCTGCCCTCCAAGGGGCTGGCGATGATCTACGGCAGGCGCGGGCTCGGCAAGACACACGTGGCGCTCGGCATCGCCTGGGCCGTCGCGACCGGCGGGACGTTCCTGCGCTGGCGGGCGCCGGCGCCCAGGCGCGTGGTGATCGTGGACGGGGAGATGTCCGGCGAGAGCCTCCAGGCGCGGCTGGCGGAGATCGCGGGGGATGCGGCAGGGGTGGCGACGCTGGCGCGCATCCGCATCATCGCGGCGGACCTGCAGGAACGCTCGATCAACCTCGCGGAGGAGGCCGACCAGCGGGCGCTGGAGCCCTATCTTGCCGGCGCGGACCTGGTGATCGTGGACAACATCTCCACCCTCGCCCCCTACGGGCGCGAGAACGAGGCGGAGTCCTGGCTGCCGATGCAGACCTGGGGGCTGGCGCAGCGCCGTGCCGGGCGGACGGTGCTGTTCATCCACCACGCGGGCAAGGACGGCGCCCAGCGGGGCACCAGCCGGCGCGAGGACGTGCTGGATTCCGTGCTGGCCCTGCGCGAACCGCCCGACTACCAGCCGGCGCAGGGGGCCCGGTTCTGCGTGCATTTCGAGAAGGCGCGGGGCTTCCACGGCCGCGAGGCGGAGCCGTTCGAGGCGGCGTTCGGTGCCGGGGGCTGGACGACGCGCGACCTCAGCGACGCCGACATGGAGCGCGCCGTGGCGCTGCGCGGCGATGGGCTCACCATGCGCGAGATCGCCGACGCGATGGGCACCTCCAAGTCGCGGGTGGACCGGATGCTCAAGCGGGCGGACGAGAAGCGCGAGCCCAACGAGGCGTGACGGGCTGTCCCGCTGTCCCGGCCCCTGGTCACCGGGACAGCGGGACACGGCTGCTGGCGGCCAAGGCGGGGTGGAGGGGAGAGAAGTGGAGAGAAGGAGGGTGAGAGAGAAGAGAGAGGATAGGGAGAGGATCAGCAATGGCGTCCGCCACCCGGCTCCGCGGATGCCCTCTCCGCCTGTCCCGCTGTCCCGGTGCCTGGGGAGCGGGACGGCGGGACACGGGCACTCGCGCCGTTCGAGGAATGGACGGAGGCGGCGGCCCGCACCCGAGCCGCCGCCCTTAACCTGGCGCTGCTAGTGCTGCCCGGGCGGCTTGTAGGCAGCGCTGAGCTTGATCCGCTTATCGCGGATCGTCCGCATCTCGGCCATCGTGTACAGGCGCGACAGATGCGCATTCTGTATCGCGCCCGAGGCGATCGCCACGCCGGAGATCGCCGCCGCCATGTCGGGGTCCGGCACATCGAAGATGACCATCACCCCGGGGCCGTCGGCGGCCCGGGCATACATCGAGACCAGTTTGCCGCCCGCAGCCTCGGCCATCTTCGCCACGGCGGCCTCGCGGTCGGTTTTCGGGTTGTTCGCCATCGCGTTCAGGGCCTGCGCCGTGTATTCGCCGGTAAAGCAAAACAACATCGGACGTCCCCTTCTGTGTTTTTCGAGGTTACCGCTGGTCCGACGCGGCAGACGATCCTAGCCAAATTCCTTCCACGTGTGGAAAGAATTTGGTCCCTGTCCCGTCCTCGACAGGCCTGGCAGCTCGGGTGGCCGCGATCGGGGGCGCAGTCCGCCCAGTGAGCAGCACGGCCCCGAAGCGCTCCAATCCGTTCACGTGATGCTCGCGGGGGGCTCGCCCGCGAAAGGGTGAGCGGCTCACCTCGAAGCATGCCGCTCGGCCAGCCGCGAAGCATGGGCGAAGCCCACCTTCGAGAGCCGCCCGGCAGGGAATGACCTGACCCGTTGCAACGGTTGGTGGGCGCACAAGGACTCGAACCTTGGACCCGCTGATTAAGAGTTTGTAATCTGGGCTTCGCGCGAATGCTCAGAAGAACGATAACACACGATAAATCAATATTTTACCCCGCATGACCCAACATCTTCCCGCCATGGGTTTGCATTCCGGTGATACCTAGGTGATACCTAGGCCAGCCGACAAGCAGCCCAACGGACCGGACCGGGAGGAGGACGATGCGGGGGAAGATTACGAAGCGCGCTGTAGAGGCCCTGACACCGAGCGCCGACGGCGCCGAGACGGTACTGTGGGACAGCGACATCAAAGGATTTGGCGTTCGCGTTCAGCGCGGCGGCGTGCGGAGCTATGTCCTCCACTACCGGGCCGGAAGCGGGCGTGGCGCACCCTTGCGCAAGCTCACGATCGGCCGCCATGGCTCCCCCTGGACGCCAGAGACAGCACGTCGCGAGGCCCGACGCCTACTCGGCGCAGTTGCGGAAGGGGTGGATCCCGCGGCAGACAGGGTTGCGCGGAGGGAGGCCCCGACCATGGCTGATCTCGCCAAACGCTTCCTGGCTGAGCACGTCGAGGCCAAGCGGAAGGCGCGCACCGCAGCCGAGTACCGTAGGTTGCTTGAGAAAGCTATCCTGCCGGTACTGGGTCCGCGAAAGGTCGCCGACGTGGCGCGTGGCGAGATCGCCAAGCTCCACAATGCCCTTCGGGCCGCGCCTTATCAGGCCAACCGTGTCCTCGCCGTCCTGTCGAAGATGTTCAACCTTGCAGAACGCTGGGGCTTGCGGCCAGACGGGTCCAATCCCTGTCGCCACATTGAAAAATTCGGAGAGCGAAAGCGAGAGCGGATGCTGTTGGCGTCGGAGTTGGCGCGTTTGGGCGAGGCTCT
>JAJZUI010000084.1 GCA_021847175.1 Pseudomonadota bacterium | reverse complement strand
TGCTGGAGTCCATCACCAAGGGCCTCTCGCACGTCGAAGTCGCAGCCGTGGAGGCGGCGATGGAGCGGATGAAGGAAAACGTGATCGCCGGCCTGCGCGCCCGCGAGGTGGAGGCCGCCTGATGTCCCAAGCAACCGTGAGCACGCGCGTCGGCAACGTCGAGCCAAGTACCACCCAGCGCAGCCGTCCGCGGCTGCTTCGCCTGCTGCTGATGGTGGGCGGCGTCGCGCTGGTGCTGATCGCCGCCGTGACGGTCTGGCTGGAGAGCGGGCGTTGGGTCTCGATCAGCGATTCCTATGCGCGCGCCGGCAAGCTGCTGGTCGCGACCGACGTCTCCGGCGTCGTCAAGAGTATCGACGTGACCGAGGGTGAGCACGTGACCAAGGGCCAGGTTTTGTTCCGGCTCGACCCGCTGCCCTTCCGGATCGCGCTCGATCGCGCCAGGGCCAATCTTGCGGCCGCCCGCGTGAACGCCGCAGCGCAACAGGTCGATTACCAGCGCATGCTGGAGGATGCGGCAGCGATGGCCGCCAACGTCGCCTCCGACCGCATCGCCTTCGAGCGGGCCGCGCGGCTCGTCGGCAACAGCGTCGTCTCTCGCGCCCAGTACGACGCCGCGCGCTACAAGCTCGCGGCAGCGAGCGCGACGCTCGGCTCGTTGCAGGACCAGGCGCAGGTTCAGCTGATCCAGATCGGCGGCAAACCCGATCTGCCGGTCGACGAGCTGCCGGCGGTCGCCGCCGCGCGCGCCAACGTCGCCGAGGCGCAGCGCGAGTACAACGACAGCATCGTGCGCGCGCCGTTCGCGGGCATCGTGACGCAGGTCTCTAACCTGCAGCCCGGCACCTACCTGCCTGCCGCAACCGCGGCGTTCGGCCTCGTCTCCGACACCAATATCTGGGTCGAGGCGAACCCAAAGGAGACGGCGCTGACTTGGGTGAAGCCCGGCGACAAGGTGCGCGTGACGGTCGACACCTATCCCGGCCGCGTCTGGAAGGGCGTGGTGCAGAGCATTGCGCCCGCATCCGGGGCCGAATTCTCCGTGCTGCCGGCGCAGAACGCCTCCGGAAACTGGGTGAAGGTGGTGCAGCGCATCCCGCTGCGCATCCAGCTCGACCCGGCGAAGGGCGCGCCGCCGCTGCGCGCGGGCATGAGCGTCACCGCCAACATCGACACGCGCCATGTGCGCACGCTCTCCGAACTCCTGCCCTGATCGCAGCGCGAGCGCGCCATGAATCCGCACTCGACACCGCACCGCAGGCTCATCACCGTCTGCCTGATGGCGGCGACGCTGATGCAGGCGCTGGATTCCACGATCGCCAATGTGGCGCTGCCCTACATGCAGGGCTCGCTCGCGGCGACCGCGGACCAGGTGACCTGGGTGCTCACTTCCTATGTCGTTGCCGCGGCGATCATGACCGCGCCGGTGGGCTGGATGGCAATGCGGTTCGGCCGCAAGCAGCTCTTCATCGCCTCCCTCACCGGGTTCACTGTTGCCTCAATGGCCTGTGGCGCCGCGCAGTCGCTGACGCAGATCGTCGTGTTCCGTCTGATCCAGGGCATGTTCGGCGCGGCGCTGGTGCCGCTGTCGCAGGCGACCATGCTCGACATCTACCCGGTCGAACAACGCGGCCAGGCGATGGCGATCTGGGGCATGGGCGTCATGGTTGGTCCTATCCTCGGCCCCACGCTCGGCGGTTATCTGACCGAGCATTTCACTTGGCGCTGGGTGTTCTACGTTAACCTGCCCTTCGGTATCCTGGCGGTCCTGGGCCTTCTGGTGTTCATGCCGCGCCCCGAGCCCAACGCCGGCATGCGCTTCGACTGGACGGGATTCCTCGCACTCGCGCTGGGTGTCGGTGCGCTGCAGATGATGCTCGACCGCGGCCAGACCAAGGACTGGTTCAGCTCGCACGAGATCGTGATCGAGGCGCTGCTCGCGGGCATCGGGCTGTACCTCTTCCTCGTGCACATTTTCACCGCGAAGAAGCCGTTCATTCCGCCGGGAATCTTCCGCAACGGTAACTTCTCGTCGTCATCCGGCCTGATGTTCTCGACCGGGGTGGTGCTGCTCGCCTCCTCGGCGCTGCTTGCCCCGTATCTGCAGACGCTGGCCGGTTATCCGGTGGAAACCGCAGGACTGGTCATGGCGCCGCGCGGCATCGGCACGATGATCGCGATGATGCTTGTGGGCCGCCTGACATCGAGGATGGACCCGCGCAAGCTGATGGCGTTTGGCATCCTCGTGCTGAGCTGGTCCTTCTGGCGTATGTCGACCTGGACCCCCGATGTCGGGCAGAGCGAGATCATCTTCACCGTCGTGATCCAGGGCTTCGCGATGGGCTTTGTCTTCGTGCCGGTGCAGGTGGTGGCCTTCGCGACGCTCGATCCGAAGCTGCGCGGCGACGGCACGGCGCTGCTCAGCCTGTTCCGCAACATCGGCTCGGCGATCGGTGTTTCCGTCACCGAGCTGGTCCTGGCACGCAACCAGCAGATCGTGCATTCCTCGCTCGCAGCCCTGATCACGCCGTTCAACCGCATCCTCAGCGCGGGGCCGGGTGCCGCGATGGCGCCGATCAAGCCGCTGGGATCGCCGCTCGCGTTGCCGCCGATCGGCCTGCCCGCGACCGTCACCACGCCCTACGGCGCGGCACTGTCGCCCAACAATCCTCTCGGCGCGGCGGTTCTCGACCAGATGATCAACTTCCAGGCCAGCGTCATCGGCTATATCGACGACTACCGGCTGATGGTCTGGACCTCGCTGCCGGCGATCCTGCTGCTGTTCCTGATGCGCCGCCCTGGCTTCACCAGTGCGAAGCCCTCCGCGCACGAGGTGATGGAGTAGGCCGCTCCGGCCGTTGCGCGGCGCGTCGGTTCATTCGGCGAAGCCCAGCTCCTCGCGCACCAGCGCCACCCAGTAGGCCGCACCCATCGGGATGATCTCGTCGTTGAAATCATAGATCGGCGTGTGCAGCGCCGCCCCCTTCGGGTCGATGCCGTTGCCGATGCGCATGAAGGCGCCGCGGCACCGCAGCAGCATCTCCGCGAAATCCTCGCCGCCGGTCGACGGCGTTACGTCGCCGTCGACATGCTCTTCACCGACCACCGCAGCGGCGGCTGCCATCGCCACCGGCACCGCCTCGTCGTGGTTCACCAGCGCCGTGCCGCGGCGAAGATATGTCACCTCCGCCGAACAACCCTGCGCCGCGGCGAGGCTCGCCGCGAGCTCGCGCACTCGCCGCTCCAGCGTATCGCGCACCGTTTCGTTGTAAGAACGGGCTGTGCCCGCCACCGTGACCTCGGCCGGCATCACGTTCGGGGATTCGGCCGATCCGCCTCCGACATACCCGACGCTGATCACCGCCTGCGCCGCGGAGGCGATGTTGCGGCTGACGATGGTCTGCACCGCGAGCAGGAAGTAGCCGAGTGCGACGGTGGCGTCGGTCGCGAGATGCGGCGTCGAGCCGCCATGCCCCCCGGTGCCGCGGAACGTGACGGACCAGCGATCGCCGGCGGCAAGCATCGCGCCGCGCCGGGTTGCGAACCGGCCCACGGGAACGCCCGGCGAGTTGTGCAGCCCGTAGACCGCGTCGCAGGGAAAGCGCTCGAACAGCCCGTCCGCGAGCATCGCCCTGGCACCGCCGCGCCCCTCCTCGGCGGGCTGGAAGATGAGATGCACGGTGCCGCCGAAATCCGGGTTCTCCGCAAGGCAGCGCGCGGCGCCGAGCAGCATCGTGGTGTGCCCGTCATGGCCACAGGCATGCATCACGCCGTGGTTCTGCGAGGCGTGAGGCAGGCCGGTTTCCTCGTGGATCGCCAGCGCATCCATGTCCGCGCGCAAGCCGATGGCGCGCTGCCCGGGCCGCCTGCCGCGGATGGTGCCGACGACGCCGGTTTTGCCCACGCCTTCCGTCACCTCCACGCCCCATTCGCGCAGCCTCGCGGCGACGAGGGCCGAGGTGCGAACCTCCTCCATCCCCATCTCGGGATGGGCGTGAATGTCGCGGCGAATTGCCGTCAGTTCGGGGTGGAAACGTTGCAGCCGCGCGCGGGCATCCTCGAGGAGGTCGGTCATGCCGCGACGCTACGACGCTTTCTCACGCCGCGCCACGCTTCGCCTCCGCGCGCGATTCCGCGAGGTGGTCGAAGCGGCGCGCGAAGGTTCCGAGGCCCATCGTCTGCGAGCGCAGCTCGATGATCATGTCGTGCAGCTCCGCCGCCGGTACCAACGCCTCGACGTCGTCCCAGCCCGGCCAGCCGGCGCGCTCTGCGTAGCCCAGGATCTGCCCGCGCCGCCCCGTGAGCAGGCGCTGCGCGCGGGCGGTGTAGTCGTTGGGCACGCTCACGGTGACGCGCTCGATCGGCTCCAGCAGCACCGGGTCGGCTTTCGCCAGGCCCTCCTGCATCGCCGTACGGGTCGCGGTGCGGAACGCCATGTCGGAACTGTCGACGCTGTGGAACTGCCCATCATGCAGCGTGACCGCGATGTCCACCACGGGATAGCCGAACGGTCCCTTTCCCGCCGCTTCCTCGGCCGCCTCACCGACCGCGGGAATGAAGTTGCGCGGCACCGCGCCGCCCACAATGCGGTCGATGAACTCGAAGCCCGCGCCGCGCGGGCGCGGCGCGATCTCGATCTTCACGTCCGCGAACTGGCCGTGCCCGCCAGTCTGGCGCTTGAGCCGCCCGTGCTCGTGCACGCTGCGCCTTATCGTCTCGCGATAGGCGACCTGTGGCGTGTGGCTCGCGATCTTGAGCCCGCCGATCCGCCCGAGCCGCTCGATCGCGGTGTTGAGGTGGATCTCGCCCTGGCCGTGCAGCACCGTCTCGCCTGCCTCGGTGTGCGTGAGCGTGAGCGAGGGGTCCTCCTCCAGCAGCTTCTGCAGCGCGCCGGAAAGTTTCACGTCGTCCTTGCGGTCAGTCGTGGTGATCGCAAGCGAAAAGACGGGCGACGGAGGCGTGGGGAAGGGCAGCGTCTCGGCGTCACCGGTGCTCACGGCGGCGCCGGTGAGCACAGTGTCGAGCCGGCCGAGACCGACCACTTCGCCCGCCCGCGCCTCCACGATCTTTGCGGGTTCGCCCGCGGGAAAACGCTGGATGCCGCCGAGCCGGCTGCCGCCGAGCGTGACGCCGTCGCGCAGCGTGCCGCGCCAGATGCGCGCGAACGAGAGCTTGCCGGCATGGCCCGCATGCTGGGTGCGGAACACCTGTGCCAGCACCGGGCCGGACGCGGCGACGCCGATCCGCGCGGCGGTTTCCTGCACGAAGGGCGTGTCGTGGCGCAGTTTCTTCCACAGCCTCCGCACGCCGTGCATCTCCTGCCCGGCGCCGAGCACCACCTCGACCACGTTGCCGGCGGCGAGGTCCTTGCGCAGGTCGGCATAGAGCTCGGCGGGCGTGGGCTTCACGTCCTCCAGCACCTTCTCCAGCAGCGCATCGTCGTGGTCGGCCAGTACCTCGACCAGCTTGTCGAGCGCCTCCTGCTCCTGTCCGTGCAACTCGGAGGGGACGGCCATCATCTCCGAGGCCTGGCCGCTGCGGTAGCGGTAGGCGCGGGCGCTGACGAGGTCGACGTAGCCGGTGACGCGGCCCTGGTCCGTCATCGGCACCTGGCAGAGCGCGAGAGGCATGCGTGCCTGCGCCTGCAGGGCCGTGAGCGTCTCCGTGAGCCGGCCTTCAAGCGTGTCGATCCGGTTGATCAGCACCAGGTGCGGAATGCGCCGCTCCGCGAGCAGGTGCAGGATCGGGCCCGCGGTCTGGGCGCGGGCCGGCGCGGGGTCGCACACGACGACGGCGATGTCCGCGACGCTGAGCGCGGCCGCCGTCTCGTAGGCGAATTCCACCGAGCCCGGGCAGTCGAGGATCGCCCAGTCGTCACCGAGATAGCTGGCGTGACCCACGCGCGTCTCAGTGGTCGGCGGTCGGTTACGCGGGTCGGCGGGCTTGCGGGCGGGGGATCCGGCCGCCTCCAGCAGCGCCTCGAAAAGCGTTGACTTTCCGCTCCCCGACGGCCCCACCAGGGCGACCGTGCGTGGGCTTCTTGCGGCATTGTCTCCGGCCATGGGTTCCCCCTCTCGCTGGCGAGGGCGCCCTCCGGGCGTGACGCCCTTCGTTGCCGAGCCTAGACCCGGAAACGATCCGAAGGGGAGTCCCCCTTCAGTCCGGCCGCGAGGTCTCGATAGGCAGCGGGTCGAGCAGCGTGTTGAGGCGCCCGGCCGCGAGTGCCGCGAAGGCGGCGAGCAGCGCATGGCGGCGCGCGGTGGGCAGCCGGTGCTCCGGTGCGGCGCGCAGTTCCACCGCCTCGCCATCCGCGGTGACGATCAGGCCGGTGGTCTCGGGGATCAGCTCGCGCGGGAAATCCGTGTCCACCGCGAAGAACAGGCGGTCGCAAAACTCGCGGTATTCCTCCCACTTACGGTCACTCTCGTAGTCGGCGCGGCCGGACTTCACCTCGATGCAGACGAAGCCGCGATCGGGCAGCAGCGCCAGGATGTCCGCGCGTCGCCCATTGGGCAGCGACACCTCGGCGAGCGGCGCCCAACCCCGCGCGCGGCAGAACCGCGCCGCCGCGCGGTTGATGGCGCGGGTGCGGGAGGCGGTGTCCAGCAGCTCGCTCACGACCCGGCGTCACCCATCGGCGCGTTGCCCACGAGCTTGTCGATCGCCAGCGCCATGTCGAGGTCGCGCTGCGTCAGCCCGCGCGCGTCGTGCGTCGAGAGCACGACGTCCACGCGGTTGTAGACATTCGACCACTCCGGGTGATGATCGTGCTTCTCGGCGAGCAGGGCGACGCGGGTCATGAAGGCGAAAGCGGCGGAAAAATCGGCGAAGCGGAAGGCGCGGGCGATGGCGTCGCGGCCCTCCACCAGCTCCCATGCCGGCGGGATGTGCTTGCGCTGCGCCTTGGTGAGTTTCGCGATCGGGGGCACTCTGTCTCTCCGGGGTTGGCGATGAAGGGCACGCTGGCGCCGGATGCCGAGGCGATCGCCGCCATCGCCGAGCAGGCGCTGGAGGCGATCCCGGAGCGGCTGCGCCGCCATGTGCGCGGGGTCGGCATCATGGTCGATGAACTCGCCGATGACGAGACGGTGGCGGAACTCGGCATCGAGAGCCCTTACGACCTCACCGGTCTCTACGACGGCGTTCCCTGGGGCGAGAAGGATTCCGGCGCCATGCCGCGGCGGCCGGACACGATCCATCTCTACCGCCAGGCAATCCTGCTGGAGTGGATCGAGACCGGCGAGACGCTGGAGCGCCTGGTGCGCAACGTGCTGATCCACGAGATCGCTCACCACTTCGGCTTCAGCGACGAGACGATCGCGCGCCTCGAGCGGGAAGGGTGAGCGCCGCCACGCGGGCGCGCAGCACCGGCAGCAGTTCTTTGCCGAACCATGGGTTGCGCCGTTCCCACGCCAAGGTGCGCCAGGAGGGATGCGGCAGTGGCAGGAAGCGCGGCAGGTGCTCGCGGAAGGCCCCGACATGCCGGGCGACGGAGCCGGGGCCGAGATAGCGCGCCTGCGCGTAGGAGCCCACGAGCAGGATCGTCTCCAGCGCCGGCATCGCGGCCAGCAGGCGCGGATGCCATGTGGGCGCGCAGGCCGCGCGCGGCGGCGCGTCGCCGCCCCGGGGCAGGCGGCCGGGATAACACAGCCCCATCGGCACGATGGCGATGCGCTTGCTATCGTAGAACACGTCCGGCCCGATCCCCATCCATTCACGCAGCCGGGCGCCGGAGGCGTCGTCCCATGGAATGCCGCTTGCGTGCACCTTCGTCCCCGGAGCCTGGCCGACGATGAGCAGCCGCGCCGTCGCCGAGACACGCAGCACCGGGCGCGGGCCGAGCGGGAGGTCCGCGCAGAGCAGGCAGGCGCGCGCCGCCTGCGCGACGCCTTCCACGTCTGTGTTCCCTGCGGGGGCGAGGCCAAGGCTTGAGCGGGTCATGCGCCGGTCATAGCCTGTCCGCGATGGTGTGGAGAGTAGCGTGAACGCATTGCCCTTCGTCTGCGAGAAGCAGCCCGCTTCCGGCTCGCGCGGCATGGTGGTGACCAACCATCCGCTGGGCTCCGCGGCCGGCAGCGAGCTGCTGCTCGCCGGCGGTAACGCGGTCGACGCGGCGGTTGCGGCGCTGTTCGCGCTCACCGTCGTCGAGCCGATGATGGTGGGTGTGCTCGGCGGCGGGCTGATGCATCTGCGCCTCGCCTCGGGCGAGCACCTGGTGCTGGACGGCATCAGCACGGCGCCGGCGCGGGCGCATGCGGCGATGTACGAGCCGGTGTCCGACACGCTGCCGGACTACCAGGAGACTGCGGGACGGAAGAATCTCGTAGGTGCGCTGGCGGTCGCGGTGCCCTCGGCGCTTGCCGCCTGGTGCGAGGCGCTGGCGAAATTCGGTACCAAGCCGCTCGCCGAGGTGATCGCGCCGGCGATCCGTCTCGCCGAGGAGGGGTTCGCCACCACGCCCTATCTGCGCGAGTGCGTCGCCGACATGGCAGCCGATCTCGCGCACGACGCCGAACTCGCGGCACTGCTGCTGCCCGGTGGCGAGCCGATTCCTGCCGGCACGCGGCTGCGCCGGCCGGACTATGCCGCAAGCCTGCGCCTGATTGCGCGGGAGGGTCCGGCCGCACTCTATGGCGGCAGGCTAGGCAAGGCATTCGCGGACTTCATGCGCGCCACGGGAGGGCTGATCGACGAGCAGGACCTCGCGGCCGTGCGTCCGGTCACGCGCGGGCCGATCCGCGCCACCTATCGCGGGTACGAGATCGTCGGCCCGCCGCCGCCTTCCTCGGCCGGCGTGCACATCGCGCAGATGCTCGGGATCCTCGAAGGGTTCGATATCGCGCGGCTGGGTTTCGCGAGCCCGGACGGCACGCACCTGCTCGCCGAGGTGCTGAAGATCGCCTTCGCCGACCGCGCCGTTGCGACCGCCGATCCCGCCTTCGTCGAGGTGCCGGTGGAGCGGCTGATCTCGCGCGCCTATGCTGCCGAGCGTCGTTCCAAAATCGCAATGGATTGCGCCCAGGACTGGAAACCAGCCGTCACGCTGAAGGAATCCGCCGACACCACGCATGTCACCGTCGCCGACAACCACGGCAATGTCGTCGCTGCGACGCAGACCATCAACGGCCTGTTCGGCGCGCGCATCGCGGTGCCGGGTACCGGGATGATCTGCAACAACTACATGTACAACTTCGATCCGCATCCGGGCCATGCGCTGTCGATCGCACCAGGCAAGCGGGTGTTCACCTCGATGGCGCCGATGATCGCGCTGCGCGACGGCAGGCTGGCCTTCGCGCTCGGCCTGCCGGGCGGGCTTCGCATCTTCGGCTCGGCAATGCAGGCGCTGGTCAACCTCATCGACCACCGCATGACGCCGCAGCAGGCGGTGGAGGCGCCGCGGGTATGGACGCAGGGACATCTACTGGAACTCGAACCCGCTATTCCCGATGCGACCGCCGACGCGCTCGCGGCGCGCGGCCACCGCGTCGCCCGCGTGCCGCGCGTGGGCGGCGGCATGAACGCGATCGCCTGGGCGCCCGACGGCACGATGACCGGCGCCGCGTGCTGGCGCGCTGACGGCACGCCCGTCGCCATCGCGGGCGGCCTGGCGCGCCCCGGCGTGCGTTTCTCGATCTGAACGAGGCGGAATTGGGCGAGGCAGGAGTGACCGAGACCGTCGTCATTCTCGACATGATGAACCCGGCGCGGGCGGACAAGCTGCGCGCGCTGCTGCCGGAGGGCATGGTGCTCACCCACGGCACCGAACGCAGCGAGGAGCACCGCTGCGCCATCATCGCCGAGGCGGACTACGCCATCACCGGCCAAGTGGAAGTGACCGGCACCGTGCTGCGCGCGGCGAGGCGGCTCAAGCTGCTGCACAAATGGGGCGTTGGGCTTGATAATATCGATCTCGAAACGGCGAAGGCCTGTGGCATCGCGGTGGCGCGCACCACCGGCAGCAACGCGATGGCAGTTGCCGAGCACACGATGGGGCTGATGCTCGCGGCCCTGCGCAACATCGGCTACGGCCACGCGGAGTTGCGCGAGGGGCGCTGGGCGGGCGGGTCGATGCCGCAGGAGGCGCGGCTGCTCTCGGGCAAGACCGTGGGCATCGTCGGCTTCGGCGCCATCGGGCGCAGCGTCGCGCGCATGGTGGCCAGCTTCGGCTGCACCGTTCTCTATAACAAGCCGCACCCGCTCCCGCCGGCGGAGGAACGGGCGCTCGGCGTCGCCTACGCCACGGTGCCCGAGATGCTGGAGAAGGCCGATGTGCTGTCGCTTCATTGCCCGCTGGTACCCGAGACCGAGAACCTGATCGACGCGAAGGCACTTGCCGCGATGAAGCCGTCGGCGGTGCTCGTCAACGTCGCGCGTGGCGGCGTCGTGGACGAGGCGGCCTTGGTGGAAGCGCTGCGTAACCGCACCATCCATGCCGCCGCCGTCGATGTCTACGAGGTCGAGCCGGTGCCCGCCGACCACCCGCTGCTCAAGCTGCCCAACGCCGTGGTCACGCCGCATCTCGCGGCCGGGGCGGCCGACAATTTCGTGCCCACGGTCACGCGCATGTTCGACAACATGCGCCGCTTCGGCCGCGGCGAGCCGATCCGTGATGGCGACCGCGTGGTCTGAGCCGCCTCAGGCCAGTTCGTACTCAACTTCGGCCTCGTAGGCCGCCTGCTCCTTGCCCAGCCGCGAGCTGAACAGGGTGAAGTGTTCGACCTCGAACGGCCCGGTGCGGAACAGGTTGTGGCGCTGCACGAAGGCGGCGAGCTTCTCGGGAGCGGCGTTGTCGAGGCGCGCCAGCGAGACGTGCGGCACGAAACGCCGCCGCTCTGGCTCCAGTCCCGCCCGTTGCAAGGCCGTTTCGATCTTTCCCTGCAGGTGTTCCAGCCGCTCGCAGCGCTCCACGCCCACCCACAGCAGGGTCTCGCGCCCCGCCTTGGCGAAGGTGCCGATGCCGGCGAGCACGAGGGGAAAGCGCCGCCCGCGCAGCGCCGCCAGCGCGTGGTCGATCTCCTCGGCGCGGAACGGCGGTACCTCGCCGATGAAGCGCAGCGTGAGGTGCAGGTTCTCCGCCGGGACCCAGCGCGCGCCGGGCACGCCGCCGCCGAGGGCCGCCAGCCGCTGGCGCAGTTCCCACGGCAGTTCGAGGGCGACGAACAGCCTCATCGGTGCTCGATCTCGGCGAGCAACTTGATCACCAGCGGCAGGATATTGGCGACGACGATGCGCACGCCCCTGGCGTCGGGATGGATCTGGTCCGGCTGCTCGAGCGATCGGTGGGTGGCCACGCCGGCGAGGAAGAAGGGTTCGTAGATCACGCCCGGTCGCCGGCCGAGGCGGTCGAACACCGCGCGAAACGCCCGCTCGTATTGTGGGCCGAGATTGGGCGGCGCGTACATGCCGGCGAGCAGCGCCGGGATGCGCCTGGCCGCGAGCCTGTCGAGGATCGCCGAGAGATTTTTCTCGGTTTCCGAGGGGGGCAGGCCGCGCAGCCCGTCATTGCCGCCGAGTTCCACGATCGCGGCATCCGCGCCGCCGGCGAGCACCCAGTCGAGCCGCGCCAGCCCGCCCGCGGTGGTGTCGCCGGAGACCGCGCCGTCGAGGATGTGCACGGGGTGCCCGGCCTTCGCCAACGCCGCCTTGAGCTGCGCCTGGAACGCTTCCGCGGCGGGCAGGCCATAGCCGGCTGAAAGCGAGTCGCCCAGGACGAGCAGGCGTGGGAGCGGCCTAGTCAGCGAGGGGGCCGGCGAGGGGGCTGGCGAGGGGGGTGGAGCAGGGGCGGCGGCCAGCAGCGGCAGCGCCAGCAGCGCGCGCCGTGCGAGACGCGGTTGGCGGGACGGCGGGGACGGGCCATATCGCTGGGCCATGGACAGTCTTGCTCCGTCGCCTGCCTCGCGATCCGCCATCCCGCCCGGGAGGGGCCTGCGAATCGCCGTCGAGGATCTGCGCCTGACCGTGCCCGCCGCCCACGGGCCGGTCAACATCCTGCGCGGCATCGACATGGCCGTCGAGCCCGGCGAGGCGGTGGGCCTCGTCGGGCCCTCCGGCAGCGGCAAGACCAGCCTGCTGATGGTGCTCGCGGGGCTGGAGCGGCCGACCGGCGGGCGCGTGCGGCTCGGCGAGGCCGATATCGGTGCGCTGGACGAGGACGCGCTGGCCCGCCTGCGGCGCGACCAGATCGGCATCGTGTTCCAGGGTTTCTATCTCATCCCGACCATGACGGCGTGGGAGAACGTGGCGGTGCCGCTGGAACTCGCCGGCGTGCGCGATGCGAGGCCGCGGGCCGAGGCGGCGCTTGCCGCGGTCGGGCTCTCGCACCGGCTGCTGCACCGGCCGGACCAGCTTTCAGGCGGCGAGCAGCAGCGCGTGGCGCTGGCGCGCGCGGTCGTCGCCGGGCCCCGGCTGCTTCTGGCCGACGAGCCTACCGGCAATCTGGACGGCGAGACCGGGCGCGCGGTGATGGACCTGCTGTTCGCGCTGCGCGAATCCACCGGTGCCACGCTGCTGCTCATTACCCACGACAAGGCGCTGGCCGCGCGCTGCGACCGCGTCGTCGCGATGGCGGACGGCAGGATCGCGTGAGGCTGCTGCTGACGCTCGCCAGGCGGGAGCTGCGTGGCGGCACGCGCGGCCTGCGCATCGTCATCGCCTGCCTCGCCCTCGGTGTCGCCGCCATCGCCGGCGTCGGCTCGCTGCGCGAGGGGATCGCGCGCGGGCTCGCCGCCCAGGGCTCGACGCTGCTCGGCGGGAACATCGACGTCGAGAGCGCCTCGGTGCGGCTGCCGCCGGCGCTCGCCGCGTGGTTCCGGGCACGCGGCGCGAAGGTTTCGGAGATCGTCACGCTGCGCTCCATGCTCATTGCGCCCTCCGGCAAGGAACTGCTGGTGGAGCTGAAGGCGGTGGATGGTGCCTGGCCGCTGCTCGGCTCCTCGGGCCTCGCGTCGGGGGCGCTGGCGCCGAGGGACGGGATGGCGGGCCTGGTCGGCGAGGCGCTGGTTGGCGAACGGCTGGGCATTGCGCCCGGCGCCATCGTGCGCCTGGGCAATGAGAAGTTCCGCTACCTCGGGCTGCTGCCGCACGAACCGGACGGCGTGGCGACGCCCTCGATCCTGGGCCCGCGCGCGCTGATACCGCTTTCCAGCCTGCCCGCCGCGGGGCTGATCGTCACCGGCTCCTTCTTCGATGACCACCTGCGCGTGCTGCTGCCGAAGGGCGCCGATGTCGCTGGGACGCTGCGCGCCCTTGCCGCGGCGTTCCCGAACAATGGCTGGCACGTCCGCACGGCGAGCCAGGCGGCGCCGGGGCTCGCGCGGTTCATCAACCGGACGTCGCTGTTCCTGACGCTGGTAGGGCTCACCTCTCTGCTGGTGGGCGGCATCGGCGTCGCGAATGGCACTGGCGCCTGGCTCGCCGCCCGGGCGCGCAGCATCGCGGTGCTGCGCTGCCTCGGCGCTTCCGGCGGACTGGTGACGGCGCTGGCGATGACGCAGGTGCTGGTGCTCGCCACCCTCGGCATCGCGCTCGGGGTCGTGCTCGGCGCAGCGCTGCCCTACATCGCGGTCGCGGCGCTCGGCAACGTGCTGCCGATCAAGCCGCAGCTCGGCATCTTTCCTGCACCACTCGCCCTGGCGGCGCTGTTCGGGCTGCTGACGGCGGCAAGCTTCGGCATCTGGCCACTCGGACGGGCCGCGCGGATTCCGGGGGCGGCGCTGTTCCGCTCCAGCATCAACGTCGCCGGCCGCGTCGGCTGGCGCACGGCCTTCGCGGGGCTGGCGCTTGCCACGACCCTCGTCGCGCTGACCGTCTTGACGGCCCAGGATCCGCGCTTTGCCGCCGGGTTCTGCGTCGCGGCGCTCGGCACGCTCGCCCTTTTCCGCGCCGGCGCGTGGGTGCTGATGCGCGCGACGGCGAGGCTGCGGGCGCGCCGCGCCTGGGCCCGGCTCGGCCTCGGCAACCTCTCGCGTCCCGGCATGCCCACGCCGCTGATGCTGGTCTCGGTGGGGCTCGGGCTCGCGACCCTCGCCTCGGTGGCGCTCGTGCAGGGCAACGTGCAGCGGGAGCTTGGCGGCGCGATGCCGGCGCGGGCGCCGAGCTTTTACTTCATCGACATCCAGCCGCATGAGCGCGCGGCCTTCGAGCATATCCTGCGCGGTACACCGGGCGTCTCGGCGATCGAGATGGTGCCGAGCCTGCGCGCCCATGTCGTCGCCGTGAACGGCGTGCCAGCGGCCGAGGTGCGCGCAAGGCCCGACACGCGCTGGGCGCTCAACGGCGATCTCGCGCTCAGCTATGCGGCGACGCCACCGCCGGGCACGGACCTGGTGGCGGGGCGCTGGTGGGCGGCCGACTATGCGGGCCCGCCGCTCGTTTCCTTCGATGCCCATCTCGCCGCCGGCTGGGGCGTGCGTGTCGGCGACACGCTCACGCTCAACATCCTCGGGCGCAATGTGACGCTGCGGGTCGCCAGCCTGCGCCGCATCGCCTGGCGGTCGCTGGCGCTCAACTTCGCGCTGGTGGCGAGCCCTGGGTTGCTGTCCGGCGCGCCGCACACCTTCATCGCGACGGCACGTACCGACAGCGCCGCGGACCCGGTGCTGCTGCGCCGGGTCACGGACGCGCTGCCCAACGTCTCCGCGATCCGGGTCGCGGACGTGCTGGCGACGGTCGCGGCCCTGTTCGGGCAGCTCGGCACCGCGCTTGCCGCGACCGGCTCGCTGGCGCTCGCTTCCGGCGCGCTGGTGCTGGCCGGGGCGGTCGCGGCCGGACGGGCGCGGCGGGTGCGCGAGGCGGTGATCCTCAAGACGCTGGGTGCGAGCCGGGCGCAGATCCGCGCCGCCTGGCTGGTGGAGTTCGGCATCCTCGGCCTCGCCGCCGGCGCCATCGCCGCCGTGGTCGGGACCGGGGCGAGCTGGGCGGTGGTGCGCCTGGTCATGCACGGGACCTGGGTGTTCCTGCCGGGAACGCTCGCCACGGTGGTGCTTTTGTCGCTCGCGCTGATGCTGCTGGTGGGCTTCGCGGGCACGGAAACGGCCTTGCGGGCCAAGGCAGCCCCGCTGCTGCGTA